>NZ_CP010975.1:623810-935715 GCF_000981765.1 Kangiella geojedonensis
CAGCGAATGCAAGTTTCAGTTGAAGCCAGTAACGGTTTAGAAAGAAAATTAGTTATCGATGTGCCTGCCGAGAATATCGACGGCGCAGTTCAAAAACGCCTTCAAGAAATGACACGTACCGTTAAAATGAACGGTTTCCGTCCAGGCAAAGTCCCTTTTAAAGTCGTTAAAAAGCGTTACGGTGATGCCGTTCGCCAAGAGATTCTTGGTGAAGTTATGCAGCGTAACTATTTTGAAGCGATTCAAAAAGAAGAGTTAACGCCAGCCGGTTATCCTCAACTTGAGTTAATCGAAAATAAAGATGGCGAAAACCTTAAGTTCTCAGCAACTTTCGAAGTCTATCCGCAAGTAGAAGTTGCAGACCTTTCTGATTTAGAAATTGAAAAGCCAGCCTCAGACGTGAGCGATGATGATCTGTCAAAAATGATGGATACACTTCGTGAGCAACGCGCTTCATGGGTTGAAGTTAAGCGTAAGGCAAAAGAAGGTGACCAAGTGGTTATCGACTTTAAAGGCTTTATCGATGGTGAAGCGTTCCAAGGCGGAGAAGCTACTCAGTTCCCACTAGAAATCGGTGCTGGTAACATGATCCCTGGTTTCGAAGACCAGCTAGTAGGCGCTTCAGCTGATAGCGACGTCGAAGTTAAAGTGACTTTCCCTGAAGATTACCACGTAGAAGATTTGAAGGGCAAAGAAGCTACTTTCGAGACTCACGTTCACGTGGTTAACAAGAAAGAATTGCCTACAGTAACTGAGCTTGCAGAGCAGCTAGGCGCTGATGATTTAGCGGCATTGAAAGATGACGTTAAGAAAAACATGGAGCGTGAACTTCGTAACGCTATTAAATCACGCGTTAAAGGCGCTGTGATGGATAAGCTTATTGAAAAGCATGAATTCGATATGCCTAAAGCGATGGTTGATCAAGAGATCGACCGTATGCGTCAAGAAATGGCACAGCGTATGAACGCTCCTAAAGATCAAACGCCTGATCTTCCTGCTGACTTATTCGAAGAGCAAGCAACTCGTCGCGTTAAGCTAGGTTTAGTGGTTGCAGAAATCATTAAGTCTGAAGAGCTTAAAGCAGACGAAGCTAAAGTTCGCGCACAGGTTGAAGACTTAGCGTCTGTTTACGAAGAGCCACAAGAAGTGATCGAATGGTACTATGGCGACCCTCAGCGTTTACGCGAAGTAGAGTCGTTGGTATTAGAAGACTCTGTGGTTGACTTGGTGCTAGAAAAAGCTAAAGTAACCGAGAAAGCCGTTAAGTTTGACGAGTTGCTAAATACGAACCAACAGTAAATTTAGCTAACAGTCACATAATTCATTAGAAGCGGATTTATTCCGCTTCTTTTGTCTTTAGATTAAGGAATACTTCTAAAATGAGCAAAATTGATCAACCCATCAGCAATGCTTTAATTCCAATGGTTGTGGAGCAAACCTCGCGTGGCGAGCGCTCTTATGACATCTACTCACGCCTATTGAAAGAGCGTGTTATTTTCTGTGTTGGCCCTGTTGAAGATAATATGGCTAACTCTATCATGGCTCAGATGTTGTTCCTTGAGTCGGATAACCCTGATAAAGATATCTACTTGTACATCAACTCACCTGGTGGTGTGGTGACTGCAGGTATGGGGATTTATGACACCATGCAGTTTATTCGTCCTGATGTATCGACGGTCTGTGTGGGGCAGGCGGCGAGCATGGGAGCTTTATTGCTAGCCGGTGGCGCTGCAGGTAAACGTCACTGCTTGCCCAATTCGCGCATGATGATCCATCAGCCGCTAGGTGGCTTCCAGGGTCAGGCATCGGATATTGCGATTCATGCGCAAGAGATCTACGAGATGAAGAAACGTTTGAACGGAATCTTGGCGCATCACTGTGACAAGCCGGTTGAGCAAGTAGAAAAAGATACTGACCGTGATAACTTCTTATCTGCAGAAGAAGCAGTGGATTACGGGCTGGTCGACTCTATCATTAGCTCACGTAAGTAGATCCGCATCAATTATAAAAAGCCACCTCTGGCTTAGTCAGGGGTGGCTTTTTTTGTATTCAATAAAATCACACTTTTTGTAATTTCACTTGTCTAAACTTTAGATCCGTCCTAAAAATAGATGAAATAAAGACAATAATAATATAGCTGTTGGTAGTTTTAGATTGCTTGCTCAAGCCTGATTAGGAGGTTTGGTATGGATAAGCGTCAACAGTACAATCTCTTCGAGCGGTGTCTTGCTCGTTTTGTGTGGGTTCGTGCTGGTGAAGGTACTGGCATCTTGCTGATGTTTCTTAGCTTGTTTCTCTTAATGCTGTCTTACTACTTGCTTAAAGTCATGCGCGATCCTCTTATTTTATCTGATGGTAGTGCTGAGCTAAAAAGTTATACCACAGCTGCACAAGCTTCAATTCTTCTCGTTGTCATCCCGTTCTTTAACCGTTTTTACTATAAATACTCGAGCCACAAAGATAAGTCGTTGTTTTTGAGGAAAGTGCTCATTTTTTTCTTCACAAATTTGTCACTCTTTATCATCGCTAACCAACTATCTCTGCCTATTGGTATTGCCTTCTATATTTGGCTAGGAGTGTATAGCGTGATCATGGTCGCTCTCTTTTGGGCATTTTGTGCAGACTGTTTTAATGCCATGAGTGGCAAGCGTTTATTCGCGGTAATAGCGGTCGGTGGCACTAGTGGCGCTTGGGTGGGGGCAAAACTGGGCGGTTTTTTATTTCCATTGGTAGGGGTGACAGGGGTTATGTTGATATCGGCATCATTACTCCTATGCCTTAACATATTGACGCACTGGGGATATAAAGCCATTCCGGTAGCATCACGCGGCGATGAAGCAAACAAGCCAAAAACTATCAATCCAGATTGGTGGAGAGGCTTGTCACGATTCTTCCATAACCGTTATTTGCTGTTAATTGCAGTCTTTATTCTGCTTTATAACTGGGTTAACTCGGTAGGGGAGTACGTATTAGCTAAGTTTGTTATCTCGCAGGCTAGCGAAGTCTCCATACGTGGTAGCTATGAAGAACAGCTTTTTATGACTGAGTTCTATTCGGGTTATATTGCTTGGTTTACGCTGATCGGCCTGTTGTTGCAGGTCTTTGTTGTAGCACGGCTGTTTCGGTGGATTGGCGTTGGTGCCTCAATTTTTATTTTGCCTTTTGTGATGGTTATTAACTATAGCCTAATTCTATTTTTTCCGTTCTTTGCGGTAGTTAAGTGGGCATTAATTGCTGAAAACAGCGTTAACTATTCTATTCAGAATACCAGTCGGCATGCATTGTTTTTGCCAGTGTCACGGGAAGATAAATACCTGAGTAAAAATGCTATGGACACGTTTTTTTACCGCTTCGGTGATCTCATGTATGGAGCCAGTGTGGCTATTGGGGTTAACGTGCTAGGGCTAGGGACCTTTGAGTTTATTGCTTTTAATGCTTTGCTGGCCGGACTTTGCTGTTGGACTGCCTTAGCCATTCGCAAGCGCTATAACGCTCAATATGGAGAGATTGATGAGGGGCACCCGCCGGTGCTATCAACTGTGCTTAAACCTCATACCGTACCGGCTGGAAGGAAAAGCATTCTGAACATCCCTCCTGATACTTTCGTAGAGCCTGATGCTGGCGACATTATCCGTTATAAGCTTAAAGGCGCTAATGGTGCTCAACTGCCTGCCTGGTGTCAGTTTGACGATGAGCAGTTAACCGTGGCATTAACTCCTCCCAAAGACCACCAGAATAAACTCAAACTGGAGTTAGTCGCTAGAGATTTTGCCGGTTATGAAGTCAGTACCTATTGGAAAATCACAATCAAGTCTGAGCCTTAAGAAAATTTGTCCAGAATTTTATCCCGTCGAATCAGTAGTGATTGGATTTGCTTTTTATGTAAATAATTGCCTAGGGCTTGCTCTAAACGTTCAACATTTAAGGCTTCCAGCTTACTTCGATATACCGGTGATAAATAATCAGGGCTAGGGCGCTCGTACTCAGGTAGCCCATTTTTAACTCGGAATGCTCGAGTGTGGTCAATTAACCATAAAAAACCGTTGTCAGTGCTATACAATCGATTTCCAGTGTTGCGATCGTCGTTATAAATTAACCAGTCAAAAACATGCATGATATCTTCAGCATCTTGAGTGTTACAGAAGCTGTAGAGCGACTCACCCTTTTCGATAAGCTGTGTGCGACTTACTGAGTCTTCAATCCAATATTGTAGAATCCCTGACTTGCCCTCATAGCGATACTCCATAGTAAAAGGAACCATATACAAACCAAGCATGCGGTCAAGCTCATAAGCAGCGACATCATAAATATACCGATCTGCCACGTTACCTAAACGAAGGTGCCATTTCTTCTGTTGCATATTAGGGTCACTATCGAGGTATTTGAAGATAGCGTTATGCGATCTGCCATTGTGCTCAAAAGTGAGCTTTATGGGGTTGCTATAAAAATCATCAAGCACCTTTGCTTTAATCACTTTCGCTTGGTTAAAAAAGTCAGATAGGTATTCATCGTTGAGGCCATTGGGATACAGGGGCTTACGAACGGGATCAGGGATAGGCGCGGTTGCGGATGAATCGTCTATATTAACCACGCTGAGTGAGTCATCCTCAATCACTACGGCACTCGGGTGACCATTATAATGAGTACGAAGCATTCCTGTGTCGAGTAGGATCAACTTGCCATCAAATCTAGAGCGGACCAAACGGCTGTCATCAGGTGTATGCCCAACTAATAACTGTTTCGCTGAAAAGTGGTTTAACGCCTTATCAAGGGTTTCTTGCTCTGAGTATAGGTGGCAATAAATATTGCCGCGGTACCAAACTGGCCCAAAGGTGGTAAGCATCAGTGATTCAGAGGTATCCAGAAATGCCTCTGCTTTTTGCAGTACGCTTCTTCGGTTGAGGCTTCTAGATTGTATATCTCCATTAAGCAGCGTCCTAGCGACCTGTTTTCGTTCGCCTTTATTGAAGTAATGCTTAAATAATCCGAGATCGATTAATTCATGGTATAGCGTGGCGTATTGTTCTAAGTCATTCCGAAAACGCTGGTTAAGTTCTTCTTCGCTAAGGCCTAGGCTTAGAAGCTGCGGTGATATGCCTCCATGGACATAAATCCTGCCGTTAACGGTTCTTAGGACGTCTTTGCTTAATAACCAGCGACCATAGTAGCCATCGGGTGCAAAGGCTTCGACAAGACCGAAGTAACCCGGAGGGTACATCTCTAAGAACGCTTCTTGACTCTCCTCGTTGTCCTCTCGCTGGCTGTATCGTAAAAAGTCTTGATAGATGTCTTCGCGATAAGCTTTTGATTCTTCGGGAATAAAGGCGGCAAATTCTTCATCAGCCACGTAACGCAGATCCGGCATCATATTCATGGCTTCATGATTTCCAAGTAACGCAATCACTTCATCACCGGCTTTGGCGGCTTCTTTTTCCAGTCGAATCCACAAATCTAAGACCTTTCGTGAGTCAGGGCCTCGGTCGAGATTGTCACCAATAATAACCAGGGAGTCGGTTTCTCCTGTCCAGCGATGATTGTTATCAATGACTTTGCTTCGCTGTAGAACTTGAAGTAAATCCTGATAAGCTCCGTGTACATCTGTGACCGCAACGGTACGTTCAGCAAGGCTAGAACTCGGCAGGACTAGAAGTGCAATTGTTAGCGACCATAAAGTAGCAACGTATCTTAGATTCATAAGAAAAATAGCAACGAAAACATACTCTGAGTATAGCATAAGCCTTCATAGTAAGCAGAAAACACCATAAAACATGGGTGAATTGCAGACTGTGTGATTTGCTTGAATTTTAAGCTGATACAGGCCTTGTGGGGCTTTTTTCTTTTGTTACTTTGAGATATTTGGTACTGTTAGGTTATGGGAAGCTGATTTTGTCAGTGTTTGAGATAGCAAATCGCCTCTTATTACTTGAAAAATCAATAATCAGCCTCATTTCTTGAGATAGAGAAAACCGGCTTTACGCGACTAAGTGTCGAAAAGCATAAACAAAGCCCCGTCTTATTAGATAAAGACGCCTGCTTGAGGTAAAAGATGAGTAACGAAAACTCCGATGATAAAACACTCTACTGTTCATTTTGTGGAAAGAGCCAGCATGAAGTTAAAAAGCTGATCGCTGGACCGCGCGTATTTATATGTAATGAATGCGTGGATTTATGTAATGACATTATCATTGAAGAAATCCAAGAAATAGCCTCAAAAGAAGCAAAAGACAAATTACCTAAGCCAAAAGAAATTGCTGAGTTTTTGGAGCAATATGTTATTGGTCAAGAAGACGCCAAGAAGGTCTTATCGGTAGCGGTGTATAACCACTATAAACGATTAGAGCATGAGCCTCATTCTAGCGAGCACCAGGATGTTGAGCTTGGTAAAAGTAATATTCTACTGATAGGCCCTACGGGTAGCGGTAAAACATTATTGGCTGAAACTTTAGCTCGTATGCTTGATGTGCCATTTACCATGGCTGATGCAACCACACTAACCGAAGCGGGTTATGTTGGTGAAGATGTTGAAAACATTATTCAAAAGCTACTTCAAAAATGTGACTACGACGTCGAAAAAGCCGAGCGTGGTATTGTCTATATTGATGAAATCGACAAAATTTCACGTAAGTCTGATAACCCTTCAATTACTCGTGACGTATCGGGTGAAGGTGTTCAGCAAGCATTGTTGAAGTTGATTGAAGGTACGGTAGCGTCTGTTCCACCACAAGGTGGTCGTAAACATCCGCAACAAGAGTTCCTGCAAGTGAACACCGGTAGCATTCTATTTGTCTGCGGTGGTGCTTTCGCTGGACTTGAGAAAGTTATCCAAGAGCGTACAGAAAAAGGCGGTATCGGTTTTGGTGCTGACGTAAAAGAAGTGAATGACAGCGCTAAAGTTGGTGAGATGTTGGCTAAAGTTGAACCAGATGATTTGGTGAAGTTTGGCTTAATCCCTGAGTTTATTGGGCGTTTACCAATTTTGACGACCTTAAAAGAGTTGGATGAGAATGCGTTAGTGCGCATTTTAACCGAGCCTAAAAATGCGCTAACCAAGCAGTACAGCAAGTTGTTCTCACTTGAGAATGTAGAACTTGAGTTCCGTAAAGACGCATTAACTGCTATTGCTCATAAAGCGATGGCGCGACGCACGGGTGCTCGTGGTCTACGCTCCATACTTGAAGAAATATTATTAGACACCATGTATGACTTACCTTCATTAGAAGGTGTTAGCAAAGTATGTATTGATGGTGCGGTGGTAAAAGGCGAAGCCGAGCCTTTATTGATTTACGACAATCAATCGAAAGCTGCATCAGAGTAGTAGATAAATATGAATGGCTACGCTAAATATGCGTAGCCGTGTCCCACTGTTCGAAAAATCCCAGGAAAAGTGAATTCATGCCATTAGAAACGAAACAACTTCCATTGTTACCGCTGCGTGATGTGGTGGTGTTCCCTCACATGGTCATTCCATTGTTTGTAGGTCGTGATAAGTCTATCCAAGCTTTGGAAGAAGCAACCAATGGCGATAAACAAGTCATGCTAGTGGCGCAAAAAGAAGCCACAGAGGACATGCCTGACACTGATCAAGTTTATGATTATGGTTGTGTGGCGACGATCCTACAAATGTTGAAGCTGCCAGACGGCAATGTGAAAGTTCTGGTCGAAGGTGTTCAACGAGCCAAAGTTATTAACTATGTTCAGACTGATCCGATGTTCATTTCGGAGGTTAGTTTTGTCGACAATCAAACTGGCCAAGAAGACCAAGAAGATGCACTGGCTCGTGCTGCATTGAATAGTTTTGATAAGTACGTCAAGTTAAACAAAAAAATCCCCAGCGAAATTTTAACGACTTTATCAGGCATCGAAAATCCAAGCCGTTTAGCAGATAGCATTGCTGCCCATATGTCTTTGAATATAGAAGACAAGCAGGAAATCCTACAGATGGAATCTGTGGTGGAGCGTCTTGAACACTTGATGAGCAAGATGGAAAGCGAGATGGATTTGCTTGAAGTTGAGAAACGCATCCGTGGCCGTGTTAAAAACCAGATGGAGAAGAACCAGCGCGAGTACTATCTGAATGAGCAAATTAAGGCGATTCAAAAAGAACTGGGAGATGGTGAAGAAACGGCTTCAGAGCATGAAGAACTAGCGAAAAAGATTGAAGAAGCAGGCATGAGCAAAGAGGCGAAGGAAAAAGCCGAAGCTGAGCTCAAAAAGTTGAAGATGATGTCGCCAATGTCAGCTGAAGCAACGGTTGTACGAGGCTACATTGACTGGTTATTGGGTGTGCCTTGGAAAAAGCGCAGCCGTGTTAAGCATGACCTAGTAAAAGCTGAGGAAGTGCTGGATGAAGATCATTACGGCTTAGAGAAAATTAAAGACCGTATTCTTGAGTATTTAGCAGTTCAGCAGCGCGTTAAAAAACTCAAAGGACCTGTACTATGTTTAGTGGGACCTCCTGGTGTCGGTAAAACCTCTCTGGGCCAGTCAATTGCTCGAGCTACGGGCCGTCAATATACGCGTATGGCTTTGGGTGGCGTGCGAGACGAAGCCGAAATTCGAGGTCACCGCCGTACTTATATTGGTGCTATGCCAGGTAAGTTGATGCAACGCATGAGTAAAGTGGGCGTTAAAAACCCTCTATTCTTGTTGGATGAAATCGACAAAATGTCTATGGACATGCGTGGCGATCCTTCTTCTGCTTTGTTAGAAGTATTAGATCCTGAGCAAAACCATACTTTCAGTGACCATTATCTCGAAGTGGATTATGACTTATCCGAGGTGATGTTTATTGCAACGTCGAACTCGATGAACATTCCAGCACCTTTATTAGACCGTATGGAAGTGATTCGAATTCCAGGTTACACCGAAGATGAAAAGGTTGAAATTGCCAAGCGTTATTTACTGCCAAAGCAGATTAAAAACGCTGGACTTAAGAAAGATGAACTTGATTTAACGGAAAGTGCTATTCGAAGCATGATCCGTTATTACACTCGCGAGTCCGGAGTCCGTAACCTTGAACGTGAAATCTCAAAAGTGTGTCGTAAAACGGTTAAAGAGCAATTATTGGCGAAAAAAGCCAAGAAAACAGTAAAGGTTACTGAAAAAAATCTGGATAAATACTTAGGTGTGCAACGCCATGACTATGGCCGAGCCGGCGAGAAAAACAAAGTGGGGCAGGTCACTGGACTTGCTTGGACCTCAGTTGGCGGTGAATTGCTAACCATTGAGTCTGTTGTGGTCAATGGTAAGGGCAAGCCGGTGTTTACAGGCCAGCTTGGAGATGTGATGAAAGAGTCGATCCAAGCCGCCATGACGGTAGTGAGAAGCCGTTGCCTAGCATTGGGTATTGAGCCTGACTTTTATGAAAAGAAAGACTTGCACATTCATGTACCGGAGGGGGCTACGCCAAAAGACGGCCCAAGCGCTGGCATCGGTATGTGCACAGCGTTAATTTCTAGCCTTACCGACATACCCGTGAGGAAAGATGTCGCTATGACGGGCGAAATTACGCTGCGTGGCGAGGTATTACCGATTGGTGGGCTAAAAGAGAAGCTATTAGCTGCCCATAGAGGTGGTATTAAAACGGTTATTATCCCAAAAGAGAACGAGCGAAACCTTGAAGATATTCCTGAAAATATCAAACAAGATTTGAAAGTTATTGCGGTTAAATGGATTGATGAAGTGATTGATATTGCACTTGAAAGACTTCCTGAACCGATCAGTAAACCGGTTGAATCTAAGCCTGAGACTGCTTCTTCAAAGCAGGATGAACAGAACAAAATTCAACCACATTGAGCCGGAAATGCTGATTTCTAGAGACTTTTAGCGATATTGCTCTAAATTATCTTGACAGTTTTAACAGTCAGTTGATATAACAGAGCACCTTGAGTTATGCATAAAAACTCTAAGAAACGCAGTATATTTTTTAATCACAGATTTTCTAAAAAATTAAAGGGGAAAGTGAGTGAATAAATCAGAATTAATTGATGCTATCGCAGCAGGCGCAGATATTTCTAAAGCAGCAGCAGGTCGTGCACTAGACTCAATGCTTGACGCAGTTACGGATTCTTTGCAAAAAGGTGAAGGTGTTTCTCTTGTAGGTTTCGGTACATTCTCTGTAAAAGAGCGTGCTGCCCGTCAAGGTCGTAACCCTAAAACTGGCGAAACTATCCAAATTAAAGCCGCTAAAGTTCCTGGTTTTAAAGCTGGTAAAGCGCTTAAAGACGCGGTAAACTAAGCGCCGATTTTTTGCGGGTGGTTAGCTCAGTTGGGAGAGCATCGCCCTTACAAGGCGAGGGTCACTGGTTCGAGCCCAGTACCACCCACCAGTCTTCCACCACAGGTCTTGTTGAACGCTTGTGGTGAGGACTTAAAAATTCGGAGCGGTAGTTCAGCTGGTTAGAATACCGGCCTGTCACGCCGGGGGTCGCGGGTTCGAGTCCCGTCCGCTCCGCCATTATTTTAAGCGCGCCTTTACGGCGCGTTTTTTATAACTAGGATATGAAAACTGGTTATAGAGTCAGTTTAAAGCCATAGTAAAGATAAACGAAAGGTAATTTCAGCCATGATGTTGGAAAAAATTCAGCAGAGCATGCAAAGCCCAATAATGAAGGCGTTGATGTTCATCATTATTGTGTTTTTCATTGGAGCGGGTTATTTCGGTGCTAATATGTTTGGCGGTGACCCTGAAGAGATCGCAGAAGTTGAAGGGGTATCGATCAGCGGTCAAGCTGTTCAGCGTCGTATTGACAATATGCGTCAACGTGATGGTGTGGAGTTTGAAAAGCGTTATCCAACAGAAGCCAGCCGTCAGCAGCTAAGACAATCCATTGCGCAACAGATGATTAATGAAGAAGTTGTTAATGCTGGTATCGCGAAAGCAGGGATGACTGCTTCTGATCAGCAAGTGAAAGAGTGGATTCGTACTTTTCAACCTTTTCAATTAGGCGGCGAATATTCAGCCGGGCAAGCTAAAGAGTTTTTGAGGAATAATGGCTGGTCAGAAAGTTTTTTGAATGAGTATGCTCGAGAGCGTATCGCAGCAGCACAACTTCAGAATGCCTTGAACTCAACTGGTTTTGCGCTAGATAACGAAATTGAAACTCTGTACCGCTTGCAAGAGCAAACTCGTGATGTTCGAGTATTGCGAGTTCCAGTATCAAAATTTGCAGATGATGTCAGTATTGACGATGGCGAAGTAGAGAGTTATTACAATAAAAACAAAAGTCGCTTTATGCAGCCCGAACAAATTAACCTAAAATATGTTCGCCTGTCATCTGATGCTCTACTTGAAGCTAAAAAAGCACAGATAACTGAAGAAGAAATTAATGCTTATTATGAGTTACAAAAGTCTGCCTATAGCGAACCGGCAGAAATTCAAGTAGCTCATATCCTAATTGATAATTCTATTGATGATGCCGAGCAAAAAGCGGAAGAGCTTTTGCAGAAGATTAATGATGGCGCGGACTTTGCAGCGTTAGCAAAAGAACATTCTAGCGACACTTTTAGTGGCGAGAACGGTGGTCAACTAGACTGGGCAGATGCTGTTGAGCAAAGTGATACTTCAGCAGGAACTGGCTGGGCTCCAGAGTTTGAAAAGGCAGCGCTAGCATTAGAGAACGAAGGCGACGTTACTGATGTTGTTGAAACGCAGTATGGATTCCATATCATTAAATTGTTGGAGCGACGTGAAGGCGAGACAACGCCTTTAGCTGATATGCGTGATGATATTGTTGAGACTTTAGCCAAAGAAGCCGCTGATGAGGAGTTCTACTCGAAAGAGTCTAAACTTAACGATGTTTTGTTTGAGTTTGGTGATGATATCGAAAAGTTTGCTGAGCAGGCTGGTCTAGAGGTTAAAGAAACCGGCTTATTCAACCGTAGCAATGCGACGGGTATAGCCGCAGAGCCAGCATTGCTTGAAAAAGCATTCTCAGCACAGGTTATCGACTCTGAAGAAGTAAGCGATAAAATTGTACTTAGCAGCAAAGATATTGTGTATGTCACTGCTACTGACTATCAAGCTGAAACGGTTAAACCATTGGAAGAGGTAAAACCTCAGATCGTGGCAACGTTAACTCAAGAAAAGTCAGCCAAAGATGCTGAGGACTTTGCCAATAAAGTCTTGGATGCATTAAAAAATGGTGAAGCAGTTGACTCTTTGATTGCGGAACAAGAACTTGAATGGCAAGAAAACTCAGCACTAAAACGTCGTGACTCGGGTATGGACTTTGCACTTGTGTCTGCGGTTTATCAAATGTCTGCTCCAAGTGATGGTCAATCTGCTAGAAGCGTGGAATCATTATTTAATGGTGATTACGCGGTTATTGAGCTGAAGAGTGTTAATTACCCTGACGTTGCTGAGATGGATGAAGCTACTCGTGCTCAGTTGAAACAAACCGCTAAAAGCTTGAGTGTTCAGGCGGATACAGCTGGTGTTATCGAACATTTTAAAAGTACGGTGGAAGTGAAGCAGTAACTGATTTACATTCACCAAGTATAAAAAAGCCACTCAGAGAGTGGCTTTTTTATTGGCTCATTTAAAAGTTCGAATTAGGTAATAGACTTTTGGTAGCCCGCTGATGCATTTAATAATTCAAGCGTGTACTTTGATTTGGGCTGACTGAAGACATCAGCAACACGGCCATATTCCTCTTGTGTGCCATTATTTAACACCAGAACCTTGTTACTAAAATGCTGCACTAATCCTAAGTCATGAGAAATAAAGACATAGGCCA
This sequence comes from Kangiella geojedonensis, assembly GCF_000981765.1. Classification (GTDB taxonomy): domain Bacteria; phylum Pseudomonadota; class Gammaproteobacteria; order Enterobacterales; family Kangiellaceae; genus Kangiella; species Kangiella geojedonensis. The sequence goes on from NZ_CP010975.1 coordinate 636,548, forward strand.
AGTCTAGCTGATCTTGTAGGTCTAATAGTAGGTTAATGATTTGAGCTTGAACTGAAACGTCTAAAGCTGACACCGGCTCATCTGCCACAATGACTTTAGGGCGTAATAATAAGGCTCTAGCGATAGCGATACGTTGACGCTGCCCCCCTGAAAAGGTGTGAGGATAACGCTCCGCATATTCAGGTCGTAAACCGACCATTTCTAAAACCTCAACAATGCGATCGCGGCGTTGGCTGGCTGTGTATTGCGTACCGTTGTGTAATGGCTCTTCAAGACTTTGTCGAATCGTCGCTCTAGGGTTCAGGGATGCCGAGGCATCTTGAAAAATCATCCGAATGTTTTTATACCATTCAAACTTACGGTTCTTTTTCAGGATATTATTGCCTTCAAACAGCAGTTCACCACTGTCTGGTTTATCGGCGCCGACTAGGATGCGGGCTAAGGTCGACTTACCTGAGCCGGACTCTCCCACGACCGCTAAGGTTTGGCCTGCGTTAAGACTAAAATTAACGCCATGGAGAACTTCTAGTTGACCTTTTTTTAAAGGATTATTCGAGACTTTATAGCTTTTACGAATATCCTTAGCGCTGAATAAGTTGGGCATTAGTTCTCCTCCTCAAGCAGAGGGAAGTGACAACGGACCTTGCGGCCTTTTAGCGAGCGTAATTCAGGTGGCTGTACGCACTTCTTATTGGCATACGGGCAACGTGGGCCAAGGTAACACCCAACGGGCAGATGATCCAATGAGGGAGTACTACCTTTCAGGTTGAATAAACGACGCCCTTTTTTGTAGTGCATTCCATAATGAGGAACACTGTCCAGTAGGGCTTTCGTATAGGGATGGTAAGGCTGACTCAGAAGATTGTAAGTACGTCCAGACTCAACAATTTGACCACCGTACATAACATAAACCTTGTCAGTGGTTTCCGACAAAATAGAAAAGTCATGCGTAATCAACATTAAGGCCATATTGTGTTCTTCATTCAGCCTCAACAACAAGTCCAAGATTTGCGATTGAACGGTGACGTCCAGCGCTGTCGTTGGCTCGTCTGCGATTAAGAGCTTTGGTTCACAAGCTAGCGCCATCGCGATCATAACACGCTGATTCAAACCACCAGAGAGTTGATGAGGATATTCTTTATAACGACGCTTACCATCAATAATCCCAACTTGAGCTAATAACTCTTGTGCTTTTTCAAAACGCTGTTTGCGGGTGCCACCGCCGTGAAAGCGGATGGTTTCATCAAGTTGATACCCTATGGTTAATGACGGATTGAGACTTGATGTAGGCTCTTGAAAGATGATGGATATGTTACTGCTGATCAGTTTTTGTCGTTCGGCGGGACTCATACGCGTCAGATCATGGCCATCAAGGTTGAAGAGATCGGCGCGCATGGTGGCAGCTGGCGACAATAATCCTGCTATCGCTAACGCCATGACACTTTTACCTGATCCCGACTCACCAATCACACCTTGCACCTGACCGGAGTTGATGGAAATTTTTGCGCTGTCGACCGCAGGAATAATACCGCTATCGGTTTGGAAGTCGACGCTTAAGTTTTCTACTTGTAATAAGCCCATAGTCGTCAGCCCTAGCGGTTAAGTCGCGGGTCAAGGGCGTCGCGAACGCCATCACCCACTAAGTTGATAGAAAGAACAGTCAGAAAGATCGCCAGTCCCGGCAAGGTCATGGTCCAGGGAGCAAATTGAATAAAGGCCCGTGATTCAGACAACATAGTTCCCCATTCAGCCATCGGAGGCTGCGCACCAAGACCTAAGAATCCCAAGGCAGCAATGTCGAGTAGCGCTGTTGAGAAACTAAAAGTTAGTTGGACAATCAATGCTGGAATAATATTTGGCCATACGTGGTGAGTGAGCAGCCGTAGCCGTTTAGCGCCGTCAAGCTTTGCTGCCATGACGTAATCTTTGTTGAGTTCTTCTGAGATAGAAGATTGTGTAATGCGAACAAACTGAGGCACCAATACGATAACCACAGCATAGATCGCATTGGGCAAGCCGGGGCCGATAATGGCAACAATTGCGATGGCAAGTAACAACGACGGGAACGATAGGAGTAGATCCATAATTCTCATCAACAGTGACCGAAGTGTTGGGTTAATAAATGCTGCCGCAGCACCAATCACTATACCTATGAATGCTGCAATCAATACCACCATGAAGGTCAGCTGGAGCGAGAGTCGTGCTCCGTAAAGCAGCCTTGAAAGCATGTCTCGGCCCAAGTCATCGGTGCCGAAAAAGTATTGGAAATTACCAGCATCGTTCCAAATAGGGGGGACGAGTATGCTGGTGTTAAATTGGTGCGCTGGATCATAGGGCGCAATCCATGGTCCAATCAGCGCCATAATAAGGATGAAGCAAAGCACGATTAGGCCAATCATAGCGCCTTTGTTGTGACGAAAAATTACCCAAGCCGCTTTTTGGTTGGCACTGACCATCGGTTTTATCATGATGGTCTCCTTAGTCTTGGGTTAAGATAGATGCTTATAAAGTCCAGAGCTAAGTTGAAAGCAATGACGATGATGGAGAGCGCCAACACGCCACCTTGAATACTCGCGAAGTCACGACGCGATACCGCTTCAAGTAACCATTTTCCGATCCCTGGCCATGCGAAAATATACTCAGTAATAATAACGCCCGACATGATGATGCTAATTTGAACGCCACTAATGGTTAAAATGGGCTGTAGGGCATTACGCAGGGCGTGAACCCAAATAATTCGCTGCTTACTAATACCCTTAGAGCGTGCCGTGCGAACATACTCTGATTTCAGCACTGCTAATAACGAAGAACGAGTCATTCGTGCCACAATCGCCATGGGAATTGTGCTCAGAGTTACCGCGGGTAAAATCAAGTGATGGAGGGCGTTTAAGAAAGCACTGAATCCGTATTGATTATGGTGTAGCAGGGTGTCAATCAACATAAAGCGTGTATAGGGCTCTATGTCATAGGAAAAATCGATACGGCCTGCAACGGGCGTCCACCCAAGCGTTAGCGAAAATAACAACACCAATAGCATACCCCACCAAAAGATCGGCATAGAATAGCCCATCAGCGATGATGTCATTAGAGTGTTATCAAGCCAGCCACCGCGACGAGTTGAAGATAATATACCAAGGCCAAGGCCTGCGGTGACAGCGAGCAGCATAGCCAGAATGATAAGTTCTACGGTCGCTGGGAAATGCTGTAAAAAATCCTTGAGCACGCTACGTTTATGGATGCTAGAGGTACCCCAGTCACCATTTAATAAAAACTGCAAATATTCAAAATATTGGATAACGACATGGTCGCTTTGGAATTGATGAACCGGCGTATCTGACTGCAGGCTGAGTATGAACGTCAAAACTGTCAGCCCCAACAGACTGATGATTAATGTGCTCAGTTGTTTGATTAATGTTGAAAACATTAATTGCTTGCCTCTGGAGTAGCGTTTTCATTTAGGGGCTTTAGCGTTACCCCTTCAAAGTTAATGTTACCTATCGGCGACACTATCAACCCATCCACTTCAGGCTGGACCAATACGCTGTTGTTTGCATGTGCAATTGTCAGCCATGGGGCCTCTTGTTTAAAGATCTTCTGAGCTTGTAAATAATACTGGGTTCTATCAGCCTGCTCGGCAGAGGTTCTCGCCTTTAAGATAAGGTCGTCAAACTCATTGTTACACCATTTGGCATAATTATTACCGCTTACAGAAGAGCTGCAACTTAACAGAGGACTAAAAAAGTTATTGGGATCAGCGTTATCCGCATTCCAACCGAGTAGGACACTATGGTGCAACCCTTGGGATACACGCGACAAGAATGTGCCCCACTCATAGGTGATGATGCGTACATCAACATTAATGTCCGCCAAATCCTGCTGAATCATTTCGGCCATCTTCCTAGCATTTGGGTTGTAGGCGCGTTGAATCGGCATTGCCCAAATGTCGATAGAAAAGCCATTCTCATAGCCCGCTTCCTTGAGTAATTCGAGCGCTTTACGTTTACTGTAGGTAACCTTGGTGATGTTCTTATTGTATGCCCATGATGACGGTGGAATTGGGTTGGTTGCCATAGTCGCCTGTCGGTCATAGACCGTTTGCAGAATTGCTTCACGATCGACGGCCATGGTTAAAGCCTGCCGGACTTTAGCATCATGAAAGGGGGGCTTTTCTGTATTGAATGCCCAGTAGGCTACATTAAGTCCTGGTGTTTGCACTGACTTTAGGTCATTTTTTTGAGCAACACGCAAATGTACCGGTAAAGGGTAACTCATCACATCACATTCACCAGCACTAAAACGTGCAAAGCGCATCGCAGCATCCGGAGTGATGGCGAAAACTAAGTTTTTGACTCGTTTTACGTCAGAAAAATAATCATCAAAGCGTTTATAGCGAATATAAGCATCTGGCTCATAGCGTTCAAAGCGGAAAGGACCAGTGCCGATAGGCTTATTGTCTATCCACTCTGGATGGCGAAGTCGATTGAGTTGCTGAGCATACTCTGCAGATAGTATGGATGCAAAAGGTGTCGCTAAAATTGACAAGAAAGGACTTTCGGGGCGTGTTAATACAAACTCAACTTGGTGTTCACCGGTTTTGCGAATGTCTTCAATCAGTCGCTCCATACTCTGAGCTTTAAAATACGGATAGCGCCCACCTGAGATTGCGTGATAAGGGTGGTTTTCTAATCGCTGGCGATTAAAACTGAATATGACATCATCGGCATTCAAGTTGCGGCTTGGAGTAAAAATTTGGCTGCCATGGAAAGGAATATCCTTTCTTAGGTTAAATGTGTATCGAAGGCCGTCATCACTAATAGACCAAGATTTCGCAAGGGATGGTGCGATCTCTGTAGTCCCTGGTTTGTAAGTAACTAATTGGTTGTAGATGATGTTAGCCGTTGCATCATAAGAGGTGCCAGACGTAACCAGTTGCGGATTAAAACTATCTGGGCTTCCCTCCGAGCAGTAAACTAAAAGATCCTTTTCCTCACTATTGTTTTTCTTGTTTTGGCTAGGGCTACAGGAACAACAAATGAGGGCCACTAGCGATAGTAATAGCTTGGTAGGACTTGGGGTGCCTCTGTATAGACTGCTATGTATCATCAGGTCATTGTTTTCGTTAGATTTCTTAATCATAACAAGCTTATAGGCTAGTGCCTAGAGCTGTCTGCAATCGGTTGAGTTTCAACAAATCTTTGTGAGATGTAACAAGCTGTGAACAGGCACTAAGTTTGGCCCGTAACGAGTTGAAAGGGCAAGGGAAACTGCTATACTTAAGGTATGCGAACATTAGTGTCGCACTGTTTTGTCTAGCCTTTGAAGCTGACAAAAAAGCTTAAAACAATAGAAAACACCAAGCGCTTCATAATAACAAGCGATATGGGGTCAAGTGATTAGAGTGACAGCATGAAGTCTATTAGCCGAGTAAAATTAGCTAGCGTATTAGTTGCAATGTCGATTTCAGGCGCTGCTATGGCTAAAGACGTTTATCAACAAGAACCTAATAGCTGGACACCATTCTCATTCGATAGTTCTTCCTCATCCCTGCATGCTTCGAAAGTTGTACCACTTTATTCCGATTCATTTGGCTCCGGCTATTTAGACTCCAGCGCGCTATCCATCGGGCTTGAAGACGGGAGCGACGGTTTATGGCAATTTTCATTAGATGTGAATCAGTCACAAGAGTCGTTGTTTACTGAAGAACAATATCAACTGAACGCTTCATACAGTCCTGATAGCGCAAGCTCGACTTTCTATATCAATTATGGAAACCGCCGTGTTCCAGTATCCATTAAGGTAGATGATTTTTTAGACTATAATCAGTCTGGGCCTGAAGGCTCTGAGCTTGCCCTAGGCTTTGAACAAAATGTAAACGATAGCTGGGCTGTTAGTATTAGTTATACTAAGTCTGAACTTGAACAGGCCAGTTCTGATAACAGTGTTTTTGGCTTTGGAGCCGACACCCCAGTTAATCAACAGTACTGGTTTGATCTCAATAAAGATGGTTTGCCTGAAGCTGTGAACTTATTTTCTGAGCTGGGCAGATCACCAAGCTTTGATAAGGCTTCAGATGGTATTGAAATTCGGTTAACTCGCCAAGTTGGAGATAAGGTTTCCGTCGGTAGTAGCTTGTTTAAAGGCCATTCGACGTTTGACTGGCAACCTTATCAGTTAAAAGAGTTTGAGACGGTTGCGAGCGAACTCAAAGAAAGTGGGATATCGCTTTTTAGTCAAATAGACTTCTCCCCCGAATGGTCAGTAGCAACGCAACTTAGCCATAGGGATTATACTCAGCAGCCCCCACAAATCGTTTCTCTGGTCAGCGATTCTGCGAACAGCCTTAACTTCGATAGTACGACGTTAGATATTGGGGTCCAATACCAGGGGCGCTGGCAAGATATGGGCTTAGTTATAAGAATAGACTTGGTAAACTTGCTGGGCAATAACCAAGAAAATAATAGCAATCAAAACTTCAATGATAACGGCTTAATGCCTTACACTTTTGAAACTCCAAAATATATAAAACTTAGCGGTAGCATAAACTTTTAATCAGTTTTGATGGGGAGTTTATAAGGTCAATTCGCTGCTGCATCAAGAGATAAATAAAAGTTATCTGAAACTATTTCTAAATGTAAATTAACTGTAATGTTTTGTTGACCCTTACAGGCCTTCTCCTTTATAGTTGATTTCTTTCACCAGAGAAACACCAATTGGTTAAAGTTTAGTTTAAAGAGACTCTTTTAACAGTTCAGACCTTTAATTCCTTGATTTTTGGTCTCGAACCTACTAAGTTTCTTTAGCATCGACTTTTTAATGAAACGATTTCTGAACAGAAATTTGGGTAAGTTTATGAAAAAACAAGTACTTTTTAAGAAAACGGCTGTTGCCATTCTTGCCTCTGCTGTGATGGGCAGCACGATGGCTGCTGGCGAGTTCGGTTCTTCGATGACTACTGAGAAGCGAATTGATAAAAAAGCAGCGAGCACACAAGTATCTGTAGATCGCCTAGCAGAGCAAACCACTGACTTGGCTTTAGAATACAGAAATACTTTACAACAAGTTGATAGCTTGCGTATCTACAACACTCAACTTGAAAGACAAATTGCATCTCAGGAAAAACAAATTGCTGAGAGCAGTCAGGAAATGGAAACGATTGATGAAACTGAAAAGGGTGTTCTTCCTTTAATGGATGAAATGATTAAAACCCTTGATGAGTTTGTTCAATTGGACATCCCGTTCAACATTCAGCAACGTCAAGAGCGTGTACAGAATCTAGTCTCTTTGATGGATACCGCTGATGTAACGGTTTCAGAGAAGTATCGTAAAATCTTAGAAGCCTACCAAATTGAAATGCAATACGGTAACGCCGTATCTGCAAGCTCAGGAACTATTGAGAAAGACGGAGAAGAGCTCAGTGTAGACTTCTTACGTGTGGGTCGTTTGTCGTATGTTTATTTAACAGTTGACGGCAAAGATGGTGCTTATTGGGATAAATCATCTGGTCAGTGGGTTGCACTTCCACAAGAGTATTTAGACTCTGTGAACAACGCAATCAATATGGCAAAAGGTGTCGCAACTCAAGAACTATTTAAAGTACCAGTCCCAGTTACGGAGGCAGCACAATGAGAAACGTTTTAGCATTATCACTAGCTGGCGTCCTAGCGTTCAGTGTTTCAGCAGTATCCAATGCTGCTGAAAGTTTGTCGCACTCTGACTTACTTAAGAAAGTTAGAGATAAAGAGCGTATTCAAGAGCAGGTGAACAATCAACGTGTTCAAACGTTCCAGCGTCAAAAGAATCGTCAAGCTGACCTATTAGCAGATGCAAAAGCGAAACTCGCTGCAGAAGAAGCTAAAAGTGAGCGTTTAAAAGCATCATTTGATGAAAACGAAAAGCAATTAACGCAAATCGCAGAAGATTTACGTATTAAGCAAGGTAACTTGGGTGAGTTGTTTGGTGTTGTTCGTCAAGCAGCAAACAGCCTATCAGGTGATATCTCATCATCGTTAGTAAGTGCTCAATACCCAGGACGTGGTGCGTTACTAGATAAGTTAATTGAAGCAGAAGAGCTTCCTAAAATGGATGATCTACGTGGTTTCTACGTACTTATGCTTCAGGAGTTATCTGAACAAGGTAACACTGCAAGCTTCGCAGCTGACGTGGTGAATGAAGAAGGCCGTACAGAAACTCAAACAGTTGAGCGTATTGGTACTTTCAACCTACTTTCTGGTAATGACTATCTTATCTTTGACAAAGGTCAGATTAAGACTCTACAAGTACAACCTTCTGCAGAAGTTCGTGACTTAGCGGCTGACTATGAGTCTGCTGCCTCAGGTTATGCTGGTCTTTATATTGACCCTACAAAAGGCGGTATTCTTCAATTAGAAAAGCTAAAAATGAGCTTGGCAGATCGCTTATGGAAGTTTAAAGGCTTCGCAGGTTCGACTGTAATGATCCTTTTAGCTATCGGTTTGTTAATTGCTTTAGAGCGTCTATTCACTCTGTACATGGTTACTGGACCAAAGGTTGCTTCTCAGAAGAAATCAAGCACTCCAGGCAACAACCCTCTTGGTCGCGTGATGAAAGTTTATCTTGCGAACAAAGATGAAGATGTTGAAAACCTCGAGTTAAAGTTAGATGAAGCTGTGTTGAAAGAAACACCTAAAATTGAGCGTGGTATTAACCTCATTAAAGTAATCGCTGCACTTGGTCCGCTACTAGGTCTATTGGGTACAGTTGTTGGTATGATTGAGGTATTCCAGTCTATTACATTACATGGTACTGGCGACCCACGATTAATGGCTGACGGTATTTCTCAGGCGTTGGTAACAACTGTTTGGGGTCTGTTAGCAGCAATTCCATTAACCTTCTTGCACGCTGTTGTAGCTGGTAAAAGTAAAAGCATTATTCATGTCTTGGAAGAACAGAGCACTGGTTTAATGGCTCAACACGACGAGAATAACGCATAGGAACTTCCTTATGGAATTAATCTATACGATATTAGAGTTTATCGGTAAAGGCGGATGGGTCCTATGGTGGATAGGACTCGTTCTCTTCCTAATGTGGACCTTTTTGATTGAGCGTTATTGGTTTATTTATGGCCAATATCCGAAAGAAGCTCGATCAATCATCGCACGTTGGAATGCTCGAGAAGACCAGACATCATGGAAAGCAAAACAAATCCGTGATGCTTGGATCTCGATAGCTCGTGAAGCCTTGAACCAAAGAATGTTATTAATCAAAACATTGATTGCCATTTGTCCTCTATTAGGGCTTTTGGGTACTGTCACCGGTATGATTGATGTTTTTGATGGCATGTCAGGTCAAGGCTCTGGTAGCGCACGTCAAATGGCTGGCGGTATCTTTAAAGCTACAATTCCAACAATGGCGGGAATGGTTGCCGCATTATCTGGTATCTTTTTCAGTAGTCGATTAGAACAAACGACTTATGTTAAGACACACCAGTTAGCCGATAACCTTTCACACCATTAATTATTGGGTGAAGACTAGATGGCGATTCAAGACAAAAGAAAACAAGAAGATGTAGAAATTGACATGACTCCGATGCTCGACATCGTATTCATCATGTTAATTTTCTTCATCGTCACAACGGTTTTTGTGAAACAAGCAGGCGTAGAAGTTGTCAAACCTTTAGCAAGTACTGCAGAAGAGCGTAAAAATGCGTATATTTTTGTCGCTATTGATGCAAAAAACACTATTACGATTGACAAAACGACTGTTCAGCCTGCTGAAGTTAAGTCAAAAATCCAATCAATGCGAACTGAAAACTTAGAAGGTGAAGTTGTTATTCAGGCTGACCAAGAAGCAAAGGCAGGACTTGTGTTAAAAGTCATTGATTTTGCTAAAAGTGCTGGCGCTAAGGTTTCAGTTGCAACAGATAAGGTACAGTAAACTATGTTGAGAGTTATATTAAGTGCACTGTTTGCCTTTGGTATTGTGGTTGGCCTATTTCTATTAATGAACTTTTTGATTTCTACGAACAGTAAGAAAGATGAAGTAGAAAACGTTAAGGTAGAAGTAGCGTTTGTTGAAGAAGACAAACAGGTGCAACGCAAAGAGCGTCGTCCACCTAAAAAGCCACCGCCACCAAAAGAGCCGCCACCGCCACAACAGCAAGTGCAGCAAAAGCAGCAAAAAGTTGTTACTGCTTTGGTAGACATCAAAATTGATAACATTGATGCTTCAATGGACGGAACAGGTATTTATATTGGTGGTCTGGGGCAAGGACAAGCTGACTTTGCAGGTATGGGAGATGGTGAAGCTATCCCTGTTTATCAGCCTCAACCAGAGTACCCTGTCCAAGCATCATTGAAAGGTATTACGGGTTACGTGCTTTTTACAATGGATATTGGTCCTGATGGTAGCCCTTCAAATATTTCTGTTGAGGATGAAAGTCCAAGAGGTGTATTTAGAAGGAATGCAATGAGAGCTATTCGTAAGTGGAAGTTCAAACCAAGAATTGTGAACGGTCAACCAATTCCTCAGCGTAACATGCGTTATAAAATGGAATTTGAGTTGGATCAGCAATAGTAGAAATAAGTGATATCTATGAAAAAAATACCAATATTGTTAGGAGTCACAGGCTTAATGTTTGCAGGTAGTGCGTTTGCGCTACCTCAAACGAAATATACATCTTCATGTAAACCCTTAGCTCCTACAGAGGGTAAATATGAAGAAGATAAGTCTGCAGGTTCCATTACATCCCAGTCGGCTTTTAAGAAAGTAACATCAGCAAATGAAGCCTACGCTGATGGGAAGTATAATGAGTCTATCGCAATCTTAAATGACCTTATCGCTAATTCTGGTGATAAGGTGGCTGTAGGGCGTGCTCAGCAGTTACTCGGTGCCAACTATCAAGCGACCGAAAATTATAGTGCGGCAAGAAATGCTTTCCAGAAAGCAATTGATAGCGGTTTTTTAAGAAAGCAAGATGAAATTCGTATGCGCCGAGCTATTGCTCAGCTCTATACAATCGAAGAAAACTATCCGCAAGCTATTAGCTGGATGAAAAAATATTTTGCTGATGTTATCAAACCTCCCGCAAATGCATACGCCGCGCTAGCAAGTTTATATTACAACAGTGAACAGTATCGAGAGTCGATTTGTCCTGCTTACATTGGTCTTCAGTTAGGCTCAACTTCAAAGAAACCTTTGTACAGCATGATGTTTGGCGCTCATATTAAGTTGAATGACAATCCTGGTGCTGAAGTCGTTGGCGAAGAAATGATCGAGTTATTCCCAGCAGAAAAATCAGTGTATAACAACCTTTTTGCAGTATATAGTCGTCAATCTAAGCAAGCTGATATGCTAGCACTTGCCGAGCTTGCAAGAATGAATGGCATGTGGACTAGTGAAACTAACTACAAGCAACTTTCAGCTTTGTTTGCTAATAATCGAACACCGCGTCTTGCTGCGCAGCGTTTAGAAGAAGGCATTGAAAAAGGCATTGTTGAGTCAACTGAAGAAAACTGGAAAAGAGTCGCAGATAATTATTTCTATTCGAAAGATTTAGAGAATGCTGCTAAGGCATATGATAAGGCTTCCTCGTTTACTTCCTCAGGCAAGTATGACTATAAAATTGCTATTATGTATCAGGATAGAGATGACTATGAAAATGCTGTTGCTAAGTATAAGTCAGCTATCCGAAAGGGTAATTTACGTGAAGGTGATTTAGGCTATGCTTATATGAACCTAGGGGTTTCTCAGTTTAGACTTGGGCAAGAAAATGCCGCTGTTCAGTCAATGAAACAGGCAGCTAAATTTCCAAAAGTTGCTCGAAACGCAAACGCGTATATCAAGTATATTGGTGACTTACAAAAGATGAAAGACGCCATTGCCGCTATGGAGCTTCAGGATCAAAACCCTGATGGCGGCGGAGAGTAAACCTCAAATTATTGCAAAACTTAAAAGCGCTACTCTTGTAGCGCTTTTTTTTATTCAAATATATAAATCTGAATAGACTGTTAATACTTTATTACGTTTATTCATATTTTGTGCTGAATATATGATCTATACTAAATTGTTAATTACTCAGGGTTAGTATGGACTTAATAAATAAATTTAAATCTAAATCTAGTGAGCTGATCAACCGTGGCTTAAATCGAAATGTGCGTATTGCGGTTACAGGGTTAAGTGGTGCTGGTAAAACGGCATTTACCACGTCATTAATTAATCAGTTATTACATGCGCCTATGGAAAAGCATTTAACTTTCTTAAGCGTAAATGTGCAAAATAGGATGCTTGCCAGTAAACTTTCCCAACATGAAGAGTTGCACATACCAGCTTTTGATTACAATAATGCATTAGCACATTTAACTTCCGATATCCCACAATGGCCAGACTCCACACGAAACATCTCTCAGGCGCAGATAAAGTGTCGTTTTAAGGTTGGACATCGTTGGGCAAAAAGACTTCAATCAGACAGTACGGTGACGGTCGAAGTTGTTGATTATCCAGGGGAGTGGTTGTTAGACCTTCCGCTTTTAGCTATGGACTACAGGGATTGGTCTAAAGCTTGTATAAAATACTTGAATAGTGCTAGAAGACAACAGTACTCAGAAGATATTCAAAGTAAGATAAAGTCTTTTGATTATAAAGCCGTTCAGGATGACGTTGCCCTATCGAAAGAACTCAAAGAGATTGCAAATGTGTATCGCTCATCGTTAATGACGTATCGCAATGAGTACAACGATTATGGTTTAGCGCTACCAGGCCGTTTCATTTTGCCAGGTTCATTAAAAGAAGCGCCAACATTAGATTTCTTTCCTGTTCTTAATGAAGATGTGCTTTCGCTAAACTGGGATCAGTTCGAGCAACAATCGACCCTTAAAGTATTAGAGAAGCGATTTAATTACTACAAAGAGAATGTGATTAAGCCTTTCTTTGAAGAATATTTCACCAAGGTTGATCGGCAGATTGTTCTTATAGACACCTGTTCAGTATTGGAGTCAGGCTATGAAACCTATCAAGACCTAAAAGATACCGTAGAGAAATTGTTGGAGGGCTTTAGTTATGGTCGCTCCAATTGGCTTAAACGGCTTTTTTCACCGTCCATCGATAAATTAATGATTGCAGCAACGAAAGTTGATTTAGTGCCGCCTGATCAGCACTCGGCAATGGAGTCATTTATGCAGAAGATGGTAGCTCAAGCAAAAAATAATGTTGGGTATGAGGGGGTAGAGGTCGAGACTATGGCTATTAGTGCTGTAGCAACATCTGAGCCCGTAGCAACTGAGCATGAAGGGGTTAAGTTACTTTGTGTCAAAGGCATTGAAGAAAAGACAGGTGAGTCAGTCATTCATTACCCAGGAAGAGTCCCGGATAAGGGGCTTTCTCGACAAGAGTGGAAAGAGCTTAAATTAGACTTTACACCTTTTGCTATCCCAGAACTCAGCAAGGATGAAGCGCTTCCACATATTCGAATGGATAAAGTGATTGAGTTTTTGATCGGGGATAAATTTATATGAGTGATAAGCCTGTTAAGTTTTACAGCAAAGATAAAGCGCATAAAGATGCAGAGAAGCTGCTAAAAGAGAGTGTCTTGCAAGATCGATCTGAGTCACCTTTGGTTGAATCAGGTGAAAATACTAGAATGTTGCCAGACTCTGCCGTTACCGTTGCATTGAAAAGAGATAAATCAAAACCATGGCTAAAAAAACTATTCTGGCCTTCATTGTCTGCCTTTGTGGTATTCGCTGCAGGTTATGAGGCATACGGTTTTGTTGCAGGGTTAATTGAAGCCAATTGGTTGCTGGGTGCTGTAGCGGGGATTATTGCATCGTTAGCCGTCGTGAGTGGTGGCTTCGCCTTGTTTAAAAGTTGGCGTGCAAGAAGACGTTTTAAAAAACGTGCACAACAACAAGCTATCTTGCAACAGATGCTTACCGACAACAGTTACGGCAAAGCTGCCGAGGTGCTAAACGAGGTCACGAATGATTTAGAGGAGCAGGTTAATGTTAGCTCGTTGAAAACTGAGTTTGAGCAAAAGAAACAGCAAGTACACAATGACCAAGAGTTAATACAAATATACTCAAGCACGGTTTTGGAAGGCCTTGATAAGATAGCAATAGATATTGTCACCAAGCATGCATCTGAAGCAGCTGCCATGGTCGCTCTGAGCCCTCTAGCTGCTGCTGACATGGCATTAGTGGCGTGGAGAAGCAGTAAAATGATTGAGCAGCTGTCGCGTCTCTACGGTTGTCCGCAAACTGCCCTAGGTCGATTTGAGATGACGAAAAGAGTTTTTAAGAATATGATGTTGGCGGGTGCGAGCGAACTGGTTGCTGACGCTGGTGTGGAGTTGTTAGGCAAAAGCCTGACAGCGACAATTTCTGCGAAGGCAGCCCAAGGTATTGGTGTTGGGGTATTAATCGCACGTATGGGCTTACAGACGATGCATTTATGTCGTCCAGTGCCGTTTGGACAGGATAGTAAGCCGCGGCTTGGACAAATACGTAAATCGGTTTATCAGAAAGTTGTAGGGTTAGTGAAAACAGCTTCTACGGGTAAATCAGACAAAGTCAAAGAGACTATTGAGAATAAGAAATAGGGGAACAAGACGTTATGATTGAAATTAAAGGCTTGGCAAAAAGCTTTGCTTATGACAAAAAAGAAGCAAAGAAGAAAAAGAATAAAGTGGTCACAGACCCGCGTGAGGGTGATGGCGTGTTTCACGCTGTACGTGACGTTACTTTTAGTTGTGATAAGGGAAAGGTCTTAGGCCTTCTGGGACCAAATGGCGCTGGCAAAACTACGACTCTAAGGATGTTGTCGACGGCGCTAGAGCCAACTCAAGGTGAAATACTGATTAATGGTCATGACGTGACCAAAGAGCCTCGTTACGCCCAAAAATTAATCGGCTTCCTGTCAGGTAAAACTGGTTTGTACCACCGTTTAACCGTGCGTGAGAATGTTGAGTATTTTGGTCGTATGCACGGTCTTTCTAAGCAAACTATGGATGAGCGGATCGATAAGATTTTCACCATGTTAGATATGCACACCTTTGCAGGTAAGCGAGCAGATGATCTATCGACTGGTATGATGCAACGCGCCTCTATAGCTCGTGCTGTCATTCATGACCCTAAAGTATTGGTTTTTGATGAGCCAACGACAGGACTTGATGTCATTTCGGCAAAAACGGTTTTAGACTTCATTGAAAGTTACAAAGAGACCGAAATGTCAGTGATTTTTTCCACACACCATTTGCATGAAGTGGAACGTTTGTGTGATGACGTATGTTTAATTGATCTCGGCGAAACAAAGTTCTTCGGCTCGACCCAAGAGTTCGCGGCGCAAACGTCGTCTGGAAATTTATATGATGCCTTCTTGAGCAATGTTAATAAAAAGGAAGAGGTGGCTTAATATGTGGTTAGTTTATAAAAAAGAATTACTTGAAATTCTACGTGATAAGAAAACATTAATTTTTTCGATTTTGCTGCCAACGATTATTTTTCCAGTCTTATTTTTTGGTATTGGTAAATTCACGCAAAGCAAAACTGAAGAAGCCGAGACAAAAGAGTTGAAGGTTGCTTTCGTTAATGCAGCTGCTTTTGAAGGATTATCCACACTGTTTACTGCTGAAAAGCATTTCAAGAAAGTGGAGATAAGTAGTAACGACTATAAAGAAGAAATTTTAGAAGATAATGTTGACTTCATTATCGAAGTTCCAGAGGGTACTAAGTTACCTTCAGATAGTCGTAAACAGGAAGTGATTAACCTTTACTATAAAGGTTCTTCTAAGCTCGATAATATCTCAAGCAAGCGAGTTAAAGATATTATTGAAGCCTACAATAATACTGAGCGTTTAGCTTTGGGTGCTCGGTTTAACTTATCAACGGATAATATCAAGGCATTCAATAAGCCGATAGCTGTCGAGAATCAGAACTTTGCATCTGAGAGGGAGCGTATGGGCGAATTTGCAGGTCCTTTAATCGCTTACATCCTTATTGCTCTGGCGGTTTCTGGTGCTATGTATCCTGCGTTAGAGCTAGGTGTTGGTGAAAAAGAGCGGGGCACCTTAGAAACGTTGCTGTTGACGCCTATGACTAAAGGTAAAATTGTCATGGCAAAGTTCGGTGTCATCTTTACTGCAAGTTTCTTTACGGTGATAGTGACGCTCTTAAGTTACTTTATATGGACTTATATTTTCACCATGGGTGGAAAAATGGGCGGTTTAGATTTCTTATCGAATATTTCAGGGCTGGATCTACTATTGGTGGCTGTGTTACTTGTTCCACTGACTAGTATTTTTGCCTCGATTATGTTGAGTGCTTCTATTTACGCTAAAAACATGAAAGAAGCACAAGCTTACATGTCACCAATTTTTATGTTGGGCTTTATGCCCGTCATTGTTGCGTTTGTTCCTGGTATGGAACTGAACGTTAAAACGGCTATGATTCCGATTACTAACGTTGCGCTAGCGATGAAAGATTTGGTGAAGGGGACGGTAGACTATGGAATGATTACGGTGCTTTTAGCATCAACCGTGGTTATCGCTGGAGCATTACTTTACTTTACAACGCAGTTTTTCAAGAAAGAAAAAGTGCTGTTCAGAAGCTAAAGATTGGGTTAGCTTAGAAATAAAAAAAGGGCCGTTACGGCCCTTTTTTTATGGATGTAAATCTTTTAGCGATAAATGGTCAGGGTCTGTCCTGGGCGAATAATGCTTCGCTTATTGAGGCGGTTCCACTTCGTTAAGTCGCTGATTTTCACTTTAAACTTGCGAGCGATTGCCGATAAAGAATCGCCACTTTTCACCTTGTAAGAGGTTTTAGCTGAAGCAAATTGAGAGTACTGCTTTGGCCAAACTTTTAAACGCTGCCCGATTCGTAAGGTACTGTTTTTGTTGATATTATTCCAGCGAGCGACTTGCGTAGAGCTGACGCCAAAGCGTTTGCCGATACTCCATAAATTATCGCCACTGCGAACTGTGTACGTCTGGTAACGACGACGCTGACGATTTTTATCAAGCGTTGCCATGAAGTTTAGTTCGTGCTCGGATGCATTGGCAAAGCCGGGCATTTTTAGAACTTGACCAACTTTTAGGAAGTCTGACTTTAGTTTGTTCAGGTTTTTCAAGTAAGAAACAGTGGTGTGATGCTTTTTAGCGATACTACTAAGGTTATCGCCAGATTTAACCGTGTAAGTTAATAATCCCAGTGCTTTGCCGGGCTCAATGTCCATGATACCTTTTTGGAACAGCTGGACATTTTTTGTTGGCACAAGAATATTCGCTTTACCATGCTCTTCTGGGATAAACAGTTTGTTATAAGCAGGATTGAGACGATAAAAAACATTCTTATCAATATTCGCAATTTTAGCGAGCTCCATCAAGTTAGCAGGGGCTTCGATGCTGACTTCTTTAAACGCTGGTGTATTTTCAATGAAAGGTAAGTCGACACCAAAATCCTTTGCGTTGAGGAAAATATTGGATAAAGCGATCCATTTAGGCACATGACGCATCGTCTCGCGTGGTAGTTTCAGCGACCAGTAGTCGGTGGCTTTACCTTGGCGACGGTTACGCTTCATGGCTTTTAAAACATTGCCTTGTCCGACATTATAGGCAGCCACTGTTAAAAGCCAGTCGCCATCAAACATCTTGTTTAAGTACTCATAATAGTCCAATGCGGCATGAGTTGAGGCAACCACATCACGACGGCCGTCGTACCATTGATCGATCGTTAAACCAAACCCTCGTGCGGTTCGCGGCATGAACTGCCATAAACCCGCTGCTTGTACGACTGAGTGGGCAAGCGGATCGAAGTTACTTTCCACCATTGGTGTGAAAGCAAGCTCGACTGGCATATTACGCTTTTCAAGCTCGGTGATAATGTAATGTAAATAAGGCGCTGCTTTGTTGGCGCGATCAACTAAGTGGTCGGTACGACTCAAAAAACGTTTTTGATGCGACTCTACACGCGAGTTAGTGATGTGTGTTAACGACTGTTTCTTCGACAACTCTTCCCATAAATTCACGGGTGGTAGAGGCGTTAAGTCTTTTGTTACTAACTCAACCTCAGGAGATAGCTCATCCTGAGCAATATCAGGCGTTGGTAATGGCTCACTTTGACTCGATGGTTTGTGGTCAGCTATATCGTCGTCAGACTTTTTTTGTAAGCTGCTACAGGCACTTAGTACCAATAGCGATAAAATGGCAATGCGCTTCATAAGAAATTATTGTTTAAAAATTATCTTTTAGTTGACGGATTGTAGCAAAAGTTCTGACTGGATCGGAGAAAGTTTTCTCTGCTGAGGCTTTGCTGGCTGTTTTCTGGACAGAGTCCTCATTGCATCTGAGAAATGGGTTAAAGGCTAACTCGTCGCCAATGGTAGAAGGAAGGGTTGGTTTGTTTTCGCTTCTAAGTTGTTGAGAATGTTGTATTTCTTTATCAATGGCATCATTGTTTGGCTCCACTGACTGGGCGAATCTCAAGTTGGCCAGAGTGTACTCATGAGCGCAATAAACCTTTGTATTTTCTGGTAATTTAGCAAGCTTCTGTAGTGACTCTAAAAATACCGGAGGTGTGCCCTCAAACATACGGCCACAGCCGGCTTTAAACAAGGTGTCGCCACAAAACAACGCGTCATGACCATAAAAGGCAATATGCCCCATGGTGTGGCCAGGAACTTCAATCACAGAGAACTGATATTCCTTATTTAAAACAGACACTTCATCACCTTCAACCAGATCACGGTCAGCAAAAGGTTGGTTGTCACGTTTGGGCGCAAATACCTGGCATTGATAGCGGTTTTTTAGGGTTTGAACGCCACCAATATGGTCATTGTGATGATGTGTGATTAGAATAGTCTCTAGTGATAAGTCATGGCATTCAATGTAATCAATAACTGGGTTAGCATCTCCTGGATCGACCACTGTGACAGCGTTCGAGTTAGAGGAATGAATGACCCAGATGTAATTATCGCTGAAGGCGCATAATGGTATGACTTTCATAGTATTATTCACAATTTCGAGTAAGTGTATTTGCTTGGGTGTAAAACTCAGGTTAGCATGAGAATACTCTACAAGACAGGCTAAAACCTAGCAACTAAACAGGTAGCAATGGAACGATTATTTGAGTTGAGTTGGCCTAAAATGCCCGCAGGAAACCGTTTACGGTATCTGTGGCAGGAGTGGTTGCAGCTGCATATGGAAGAGTACCATGGGGGTTACTTGCTGACTCTTGATAGTTTGACGCAAAGTTTAAGCTTGCCGGATAATGTTTTTGAGTATCATGTTCGCTTAGGCGATGGCTTGTGTCACTCTGTAGAAGCGAAGCCTGATGAGTTGCCCATTATGACGGACTCCATACAGGCAGTTGTACTGAGCAATGTATTTGAGTATGCCGAGAATCCCAGCGTCTTACTCGGAGAAGTACACAGGGCTCTAGCGCCACAAGGAATTCTGTATGCATTATTATATGCGCCGCTTAATCCTTGGATGCTAAAAGCCAGAGGGCGTCTTTCTCGGACTAAAAAAGAACTTCCAGCACATACTATCGGTATTCATCGCTATGAAGAGTGGTTAAACTTACTCGGTTTTAATACATTGGAAACTGAAGTTGTGGGCTGCCCATGGTGGCGAGGTTTTAAGGAGTTTGAGAAAAAGTCTGATATGTCAAAAGCATGGCTGTCAGCCCCTATTGCCTATATGGTAAAAGCTCAGAAAAAAGTATCAACGATGACGCCGCTACGCCCGATAGAGCGAGAAGCGTTAGCCATTGGCGGTAAATTGGCCAATATCTAAAACACACAATAAATAAAGGCTAGACACAGATTTTGAAAACGATTGAAATATTTACCGATGGTGCGTGCAAAGGTAATCCGGGCCCTGGCGGCTGGGGGGCTTTGTTGCGCTACGGTAAGCACGAAAAGAAGCTGTATGGTGGAGAGCTAGACACGACCAACAACCGTATGGAGTTAACCGCAGCTATTGAGGCGCTTAAAGCATTGAAGCGTCCCAGCAAGGTAGAGCTCACGACTGACTCGGTATACGTTAAAAATGGCATAAACCAGTGGCTAGAAGGGTGGAAAGCTAAAGGTTGGAAAACTGCGGCTAAGAAACCTGTTAAAAATCAGGATTTATGGCAGGCTTTGGACGAACAAGTGGTTAAGCATCAAATCAATTGGCACTGGGTAAAAGGCCATAGCGGTCATACTGAGAACGAGATTGCTGATGAGTTAGCGAATCTTGGTGTTGAGAAAGCTTTGCAAGAGCGATAAAAGGTAGCGCATGAGACAGATTGTACTAGATACAGAAACCACTGGTTTAGAACCTGGAGATGGTCACCGCATTATCGAGATCGGTTGTGTGGAATTGGTGAATCGAAAATTAACCGGTAATCACTACCATCAATACATCAAGCCACAACGTGAAATTGATGAAGGTGCGATTGAAGTTCATGGTATTACCAACGAATTTCTTGCGGATAAACCCCTTTTTGAAGACATTGCCGAGCAGTTCTTAGAGTACATTGACGGTGCTGAGTTGGTCATTCATAACGCGCCGTTTGATGTTGGCTTTATCGATCATGAATTGAAGTTATGGGACCATACTAAAGGTAAAACATCGGACTATTGTACGGTGCTCGATACTTTGGTTTTGGCTCGTCAAATGCACCCCGGTCAGCGAAATAGCTTGGATGCTTTGTGTAAGCGATACGACATCGATAATGCCCACCGTGAGCTTCACGGCGCTTTGCTCGATTCTGAGATTTTAGCTGACGTTTACCTGCGTATGACGGGCGGGCAAACGAATTTGACCTTGGGCCGTCAGTCCAGTCCCAATGCTGAAACCGGTGAGTTGCCAGTGCGGAAAATCG
This sequence comes from Kangiella geojedonensis, assembly GCF_000981765.1. Taxonomy (GTDB): domain Bacteria; phylum Pseudomonadota; class Gammaproteobacteria; order Enterobacterales; family Kangiellaceae; genus Kangiella; species Kangiella geojedonensis. Next base: position 657,385 of record NZ_CP010975.1, read on the forward strand.
CTACTAACCGACCAAGCTTAAAAGTCATTAAGGCGTCGGATGAAGAACTGAAAGCCCATAATGAAAAACTAAAGAGTATTAAAGCTGAGTTATGGGACTAATTTGTCATTAGTTATTCTTATCAGTTTGCTCAAAAAATCTCACCTAAAACTGAGCAAACAATGATCAATCCCACTAAGAATGGTTTAAAAAATAATCAGTTTGAACCATTCTTAGTGGTATGAAAGTCATACAATCAAATCTTAAAACCTTCACCTAGGTGCAATGCCTCGGTCTATTCGCCCAAAAAACGCAAAAATAATTGCTACTCTATACAGCTTATTTATGTAGTTATTGAGACATCAGTTTTGCTCAGAAAGTAGTCTGGGGTTTGCTTGCGCGGTATTTTGGGGGTTGCTACAATCACTTGAGTTTATTGCGTATAACGCACTTTTTGATGTGGAGGCTCCTGCCACTTGCGGAGCTTTTTTATTGTTCAGATTAGGTACATTAAGACTAGATGAAAAAAAACAATAGCTTTCGTTACATCATCAGCTTGATCATTGTGCTGTCGCTTATATGGATAGGTAACTCGGGTTACTTTAACGGTTTACTACTTTCTTTAGGCGCGGTGTCGGTGGCATTTGTCGTCTTTATGGCTTATCGATTAGACATCGTTGATGAAGAGTCTCAACCGTTGCAGGTGAGTCGTCGTATTGTTGTCTATTGGTTGTGGTTACTGAAAACCTTGATACAGTCCAATGTCACTGTCGTTAAGCGGATCTGGCAAGGGCCTAAGTCTATCAATCCTGTTGTGGCTAGGATTCCAACCAGCCAAAAAACAGAGATGGGTCAGACTATCTATGCGAACTCAATCACCCTAACGCCAGGTACGACGACGCTGGATATCGAAGGCGATACTCTGATTGTTTATGCTCTTTCTTATGACGGTATTCAATACTTACTCGGTGGTGAGATGGATCGTCGTGTTAAGCGTTTGGAGGAATAATGTTTCTAGCAGCAGCTATTGCTATATTGGTTGCAATGGTGCTTGCGTTATTGCGAGCGCTTATGGGGCCAACACTTTACGACCGTATTCTATCGGTTAATGCCTTTGGCACTAAAACCGTACTGTTTATTGCTATCTTGGGCTTCTTAATGGGGCGCCCTGAGTTTTTAGATATCGCTTTGGTTTATGCCCTAATTAACTTTATTGCCATGATCGGCGTATTACGCTTCTTTGAATACAAGCAAGTCGAAACTGTTGCAGATAACCAAGAGGATCAGCAATGAGTGAATTAATCGATGGTCTAAGCTGGGGACTTTTATTGCTGGGTGGCTTTATTTGTGTATCTGGCGGCATCGGAATGCACCGTTTCCCCGACTTCTTTAGCCGTATGCATGCGGCGAGTGTGACGGACACGCTTGGCGGGACCTTGGTTTTGCTAGGTTTGATGCTGCAAGTGGATGGCCAGTACTTAGTGTTGGTGAAATTGGTGCTCGTTTTATTGTTTATATTACTCACCAGCCCAACAGGCAGTCACGCATTAGCTAAAGCGGCCTTGCACGGTGGTTTACGACCAAAGCTAGGAAGTAAACAAGACGAGAAGGACGCTGATGTATTGAATAATTTTGGGCGTACAGATGCGCCTGACACAGATAAGAATAAGGAGTAGAGCCATAGAGATTTTAATTAATGTCATCCTGCTGGCGTTCTTAGCAATTACTGCTCTGTCCTTAGCCTTCACTAAGGATCTGTTCGCTTCAGTGATGTTGACGGGGATTTACAGTCTATTGTCGGCAGCCTTCTTTGTCTTAATGGATGCTGTTGATGTGGCCTTTACGGAAGCGGCTGTTGGTGCGGGAATTTCAACCATTTTGATGGTGACGACCCTGACCATGACCGGACGCTTCGAGAATCGTAAATTACATCATCCGAAAATTGCTTTAAGTGTTGTCATTGTTACCGGAGTTATGCTGATTATCGGGACTATGGACATGCCGGCATTTGGCTCAGACACGGCACCGGCGCAAGTTCACGTAGGCCCTTACTACATTATGCAGTCGGGTGAAGATATTGATATTCCTAACATCGTTACCTCGGTATTAGCCAGTTATCGTGGCTTCGATACTTTTGGCGAAGTGGTCGTGGTGTTTACTGCGGTGATCGGTGTTTTGGCATTACTTGAGTTTTCGCGCAAAGAGAATGAAGTCGCTGAAAGACCTGCGCCAATGTTCCAGCATAAGATTTTGCGTATTGTGAGCAAAATTCTAATCCCACCCATTATGTTATTCGCGTTATATGTTCAATTTCACGGCGAGTATGGCCCTGGTGGTGGTTTCCAAGCGGGTGTTATTTTTGCTTCGAGCATTATTCTTTACGCCATGTTATTTGGCATTGAGCAAACGCGCAAGGCGGTGTCGATGCCAGTGGTTAAAATTTTGGCTGCACTTGGCGTTTTGATTTACGGTAGCGTCGGTATTGTGAGTATGCTTAATGGTGGCAACTACTTGAATTACAGCGTTCTAGCGGAGAATGATATTACTGGACAACATGTCGGTATCATCATTATTGAGCTGGGCGTGGGTATTACGGTTGCGACAGCGATGATTTTGATCTTCTTAACCTTTGCTAGAAGAATCGGCAAAACCAACTCCAATTCGAGTACGAAGGAGGGGACTGCATGAGCTTTCTAGAACAATATAATTACTGGATTGTCATTTTCCTCATGATGAGCGGTTTTTATATCGTGATTGCACACGGTAATTTAATCAAAAAGCTGATGGGGTTAACGATTTTCCAGACGTCGGTGTTTATTCTATACATCAGTATCAGTAAAGTGATTGGCGGAACTGCGCCAATTCTTGATGATCGATACACCATTTACTCAAACCCTTTACCTCACGTATTAATCCTGACGGCGATTGTTGTTGGCGTTGCTACCACAGCGCTAGGCTTGGCTTTAGCGGTGCGAATTAAAGAAGCTTATGGCACCGTTGAAGAAGACGTGATTCAAGAAAAAGATTTACAGCAAGAGGGTTCTGCAGAGTGATTCAACATTTACCTATTTTGCAGGTAATCATTCCATTACTTGCAGCTCCAATATGCTTCATTCTAAAGGAAGCGCGTCTGGTACGTTGGTTTGTATTAATCGCCAACGTCATGGCTTTTGTCATCAGCATTATGCTGCTCCAGCAAGTCAATCTACACGGCACACTGGTTTATTCGCTAGGAGGCTGGGAAGCGCCAATCGGTATTGAGTATCGGATTGATGAGCTGAATGCTTATTTGCTGATACTGGTCACTTCAATCAGCACTATTACGTTGATGGCGGCTGGCAAAAGCTTGACCAAAGAAATTTCAGAGTCAAAAATCACCTATTTCTACATCGCATACATGCTGTGCCTCACAGGCCTGCTGGGTATCGTTGCGACAGGTGATGCCTTTAATGTATTTGTATTCCTAGAGGTTTCTTCATTAGCGTCTTACACCATGATTGCCATGGGTAATGACCGTCGTTCATTGTGGGCGTCCTATCAGTATCTGATTATGGGGACCATTGGGGCGACCTTCATATTGATTGGTATTGGTCTGATGTACATGATGACTGGTACTCTGAATATGTACGATCTTGCGGAGCGCTTACCAGAAGTTGAGCATACGAAAACTATATTCACAGCGTTTGCGTTTTTCTTGGTGGGTGTTTGCTTAAAGCTGGCTTTATTCCCGTTACACCTATGGTTGCCTAACGCTTATGCTTATGCGCCATCAATCGCAACCGTATTCTTGGCTGCGACGGCGACTAAAGTGGCGATTTACGTCCTGCTACGCTTTATATTCTCGGTCTATGGCTTCGAGTTCTCCTTTGCGCATCTTCCTTTGACTGAAATATTGGTCAGCTTGGGACTGCTTGGTGTGATTGCAGCGTCAATCGTGGCGATTTATCAGACTAACGTTAAGCGCTTGTTTGCCTACTCCAGTGTCAGTCAAATTGGCTACATGATATTAGGCATTGGTGTCGGTTCAAAAACGGGCTTAACAGCGACGATGTTACACCTGTTTAATCATGCTCTGATGAAAAGCGCCATCTTCTTGGCTTTAGCGGGCGTGGTCTATCGAGTGGGTAGCGTGAATATTAAAGCGTTCGCTGGACTCGGGCGTCAAATGCCTTGGACCATGGCAGCGATTTTAGTCGGTGGCTTGAGCTTGATCGGCGTGCCTCTGACGGTCGGTTTTGTCAGCAAGTGGTATCTGGTCTTAGCGTTATTAGAGAGTAATATGTGGCCGGTTGCTGTGTTGGTGTTAGTTGGTTCTCTGTTGGCGATGGCTTATATCTGGCGTCTTGTTGAAGTCGCTTACTTCAAGCCAGCGCTACAAAATAATCAAGCTTACAAAGAGGCGCCGTTGGCCATCCTCATTCCCGCGTGGATTTTTGTGATAGCGAATATTTACTTCGGTATTGATACCAGCTTTACCGCTGGTGTTTCAGAGAAAACCGCAGAATTGTTGTTTGGGGGCGTTCGATGATAGACGCAATCATGACTCAAGACCTATTAATGCAATGGATCATCATTTTGCCACTACTGGCGATCCCTGGAATTTTATTGTTCCACAAAACGCCAAACTTGCGTGAGGCTGCGACGCTTATCGTCGGTGGCCTGTTGTTAATCGCGGTTATCGCTTTCTACCAAGGTTTTGACGCTGGGAAAGCGCCATATGTTCATTGGTGGGAGCTGATGCCTGGGCTGGATATAGCGTTCCGAGCAGAGCCTTTGGGTGTATTATTCAGCTTAGTTGCAGGCTCATTGTGGTTAGTGACGTCAGTGTACGCAATAGGCTACATGCGTGGCCATGGCGAAACGAATCAAACTCGTTTTTACTGCTGTTTCGCCATTGCGATCTCAGGCGTGATGGGCTTGGCCTTTGCGGATAATTTATTCACCTTATTCGTATTCTATGAAGTACTGACCCTTTCAACCTATCCGTTGGTGACTCACGCGGGCACAGACAAGGCGCGACATGGTGGCCGAGTTTACTTATCCATCTTGTTGAGTACCTCTATTCTATTCTTCCTATTCGCGATTATTGGCACTTGGGCTGAAGCTGAAACACTCACTTTCGTGCAAGGTGGTGTTTTTGATACGACTACGTCTAAAACAGTGCTATCGGTGCTATTGGTACTCTTTATTTTCGGTATCGGCAAAGCCGCTGTGATGCCTTTCCATCGTTGGCTACCGGCTGCAATGGTCGCGCCGACACCGGTCAGTGCGTTATTACACGCAGTGGCAGTAGTGAAGGCGGGTGTCTTCACTATCCTGAAAGTGTGCGTGTATATTTTTGGTATTGACTTACTGGCTGACCTAGCGATTACCGATTGGTTGTTATACCTAGCCACGGCAGGCGTGCTATTAGCCTCGTTAGTTGCGATGCGCCAAGATAACCTAAAAAAGCGTTTAGCCTACTCAACAGTAGGGCAGCTGGGTTACATCACTATTGGTGCTTTATTAGCAACCCAAGCCGGTGTTTTAGGCGGTGCCTTGCATATCGTGGCTCACGCTTTCGGTAAGATTACCTTATTCTTCTGTGCCGGCGCGATCATGGTTGCTGCCCACAAAACTGAGATTAGCGACATGCGCGGTCTTGGTAAATCCATGCCGATTACCATGATTGCGTTCTTTATCGGCAGTATGAGCATTATTGGGTTACCGCCAGCTGCGGGTATGTGGAGCAAATGGTATTTATTCATGGGAACGTTGGAAGCGGATCAGTTAGCCGTGATGATTATTTTGATGATCAGCTCACTGCTTAACATCGCTTACTTGTTACCAATTCCGTTACGCGCCTTCTTTGATGGTGAGCGTAGCGTGGTTACTATCCAACGTGACCAAGTTAAAGAGGCCCCTTGGCCCAGTTTATTAGCATTGAGTATTACTGCGATTATGACGATGGTTTTCTTTTTCTGGCCTCAAGTTTTCTATGGCTTAGCTGAGTCGCTTGCAAGCGTCGCTGGAGGGACTAATGGATAAGCAAAACGATAACGAGAAACAGTACTTATTTGATAATCCTAAAAACGTAAAACGTTTGCTATACATTGTGTATGCCTGCTGTGCGATATTAGTCTTACTCGAGTTTGTGATTCACCGCCACATTTACCATTCGTGGGAAGAGCTGTTTGGCTTTTACCCGATCTATGGCTTTGTGGGTTGTGTTGTCTTGGTATTAGTCGCAAAGTGGATGAGAACTTTTTTGATGCGTGACGAAGATTATTACGACAAGATTGAAAAGAAGCAGCACCCAGCGCCATTAAATCAATCAAAAGAAACTGTGCAAGCGCAAGGAGGTAACGATGTGGATGCCTGAGTTACCAGCGTTTGTCCCGTTCTTTATTGGCGCACTGATTGCTTTAGTCACTACCGGAAAGGTTCGTCAGGCGGTGTTATTAATCACACCAGTGTTGAGCGGCCTGCATTTATTGACCGTGCCAGTGGGGACCATATTAAGCTTTAGTTTCCTCAACTTTGAACTCGAAGTCTTTGAAGTCGATAAGCTGAGCCTGTTATTTGGTTATATTTTCCACATTGCAGCCTTTATCTGCATGCTATTCGCTTTGCACGTTAAAGATACGTTGCAACAAGTCAGTGGCTTATTGTACGCCGGTAGTGCTATTGGAGCCGTGTTTGCCGGGGACTTGATAACCCTGTTTATCTTCTGGGAATTGCTAGCCGTTACCTCAGTCTTTTTGATTTGGGCGCGACGCACTGAGCGAGCTTATATTGCAGGCCTTCGTTATTTAATCATTCAAGTCCTATCGGGCGTGGTGTTATTAGTCGGAATTGTGTTCTACGCCTATAAGCACCAGTCGATTAACTTCGAGTTTATTGGCCTAAATGATACCGCGAGTTGGTTAATCTTTATCGCCTTTGGTATCAAGTGTGCCTTCCCGATGTTGCACAACTGGTTAACTGATGCGTACCCAGAAGCAACACCAACGGGTACGGTTTTCTTGAGTGCTTTCACCACGAAGGTTGCCGTGTATGCACTGGCTCGCGCTTACCCGGGCACTGAGTTATTGGTTTATATTGGCGTTATCATGGCGTGCTTCCCAATCTTCTTCGCGGTTATTGAGAATGACCTGCGTCGTGTATTGGCTTACAGCATGATTAACCAGATTGGTTTCATGGTGGTGGGTATCGGTATTGGTACAGCCCTAGCGGTTAACGGTGCCGTATCTCACGCGTTCAACGATATCCTGTTTAAAGGTCTGCTATTCATGTCGATGGGTGCCGTCTTGCACATGACCGGTAAAATCGATGGTTCAAGGCTTGGTGGTCTCTACAAGACCATGCCAAAGACCGCGATTTTATGTATGGTTGGTGCCGCCTCTATTTCCGCTTTCCCGCTATTTAGTGGTTTCGTCAGTAAGTCGATGGTGATGTCGGCTGCGCTGAATAACGGTTATGGCTGGGCCTGGTTACTGTTGTTATTCTCAGCGGCGGGTGTGTTCCACCATGCGGGTATCAAGATTCCGTATTTTGCATTCTTTGCGCATGACTCTGGTATTCGTACTTCAGAGCCACCTAAGAATATGCTGTTTGCGATGAGTATTGCGGCTGTTTTGTGTGTTGCGATTGGTGTTTACCCGCAGGCGCTGTACAGCCTGTTACCATTCGATACAGGGTATAATCCTTATGATGCGACTCACGTATTAACACAAACTCAGCTTCTGTTCTTCTCGGCACTGGCCTTCGTGTGGTTGAACTTACGCAATATGTACCCACCCGAGTTGCCGTCGGTTAACTTGGATATTGATTGGTTCTACCGTCGATTATTCCCAGCGATACTGACGCCATTCTTTGCTATGTTCTGGGCCGCTGATAGAGCCGTTCGAGGTATCTTTATGCGAGGCGTGAATGGGGTGCTTGGTTTAGTAGCGCGCCATGAGCCAGACGGTATTCTATCTAGAACACAACTATCAGGCAGTATGGTGATTTGGGTCAGTATACTGTTGGCCGTATTTTTGATATTGAGCTTTTGGTAGAAGTGTTAACGATTAAAAAAGCCGGCATTCGCCGGCTTTTTTGTTGCTTGAAAAACGTAGTTTATTGAACAATCACGAAGTTCTCAGTTTCTGGGCAAACACCTTCAAAGTTCACTCGATATCTCCAGTCTGCAGTTGTATCGCCAAACGGAGGGTTACCAGTTTTAAGGTAAGCTTCTGAGCGGACACAGTATTGTGGTGAAATATTGTGTTTGCGGCCACTGCCTTTCGGGTTGTCATATTCAAAAGTCTGAACATTAAAACCTTTACCAATGCCTGCGCCAAAGCCACGATGTTTGTTGGCGAAGCATGACGACGCGGATAAACAAGTTAAGTCGTTTACTTGGATTGACCCTCTGTGAACGTGATGATCAAAATATTCAGACACAGATTCTTGGTTTAGCTTTTTAACATTAGCGTTTAACCAGTTTAGTAGGTTGGTGCCAGGAACGGTAATACTGATATTGCCTGTGTTGTACGTTACCGGGTGTTTACAGTTGTCCCATTCACGAGTGTCGCGACACGTATCCATGGCAATGATAATTTCAGCTTGCGAGCTTCCACACTGGTATGGCGTTGACTGCCCATAATCCCCCCAAGGGTCACAACGTTCGCGGTGTTGAACACTGATATCTAACCAGCGACGCATTTGTGCGAGAATACCCTGAGTTCCACGATAATCTGCGAAAATCTCACTGTGATCGAAGTTGTTGTAAACGGTTGGGCGTTGATAGTTAGTCGTGGCAAAGTCTACGGCAGCCCAGTTACTTTCAGAGGTGTTTTGAACGAACTGGTTGTACTTATCCATGACGTTTGCAGTAGTGATGCTAGCGGCAAGTCCTGGAGGCCCACCAACTTGATCGGCATTAATGGTGACCTGTAAGTTATCAAGGGTTTGTTTAAGAGAGCTTGAAGACCCTGCGGCACCATTGGCTGAGAAAATGTCGCCAATTTTTAAGCCCAGTTCCGCTTTTTTGGATTCACGCTCTTCATAGCTGTACTTTTTAGCATCAAACATAAAGACTAGATACAGCGCAGAGCCTAGGTTTGCACTACTGATAAAGTTATCGCCGCAGCGCTCACGGAAGTCCGCTTTTGCTTCGTCATCATTAGGTGATAACACCTGATTAACCAGTTGAGGGTAGATAGCATCAGTTGGTGTGTTAAGTTTCCAGAATTCGCGACGGTTTTTAACTTTTACGACAAAACGTACATGTTGCTCATCTGATACCGACTTAACGTAACGTTCTTTTTCACCGGATAACCCTAAGCTAAAGTCATCGCCAGTAAAGCCCACTTTAGCAGATGCCGATACTTCTAATAATTCTGCTAAATGACGATTATTATTGACGTAGTCAATGCCGAAAGTACTCGGCTGTAATGGCGGGTTTTGCACAATTTCAAAGTCAGGGTGCTCAACGTTGAGACAAGTTTCTTTGAGCGCACCACGAACTAAGTCATAACCATCACCTAAAAAGAAGCGGTCTTGGTTAGTGGTAGTGCTGAAAGTCCCAGACGTTTGCCCAGCAGGGGTATCACGAGATAGCACAGTCTTAAAGCTTTGTGCACCTGCTTGATAAGTATTGTTTTTCTGATCTAAAGTGCTTAAGAAACTGTATTTGGAGTATAGATTAGGCTTGGGTTTGTAGTTAACAATCATTTTGTTGCTATAACGATAGCTACTACAGCCTTTAGAGTTACAAGAACGTACGCGATGGCGCTTGATCTTCTTACCAGCAGATTCTGTAAAGTATTTGCTACTGCCGTATCCGTCATATACCTTAGACCAGCTGCCATTATTAGTTTGGACGTATAATTCATTTCTAACTGAATAACCACCGCCATACCCAGGTTGCCAAGTCACACGATAATTGTTGTCATTAGTGTAAACGGGTGAGGTTATTGATGATGGTGTTCCGGGTGGTACGTAAGGCCCTGTTGAACCACCGCCACCGCCATCGCAGTCATCAATGGGGATAATCTCATCGACACGCTGAATCTCATTGGGGCCGCTTAGGGGTTCGATGCAAGGCTCAATTCTTTGAAGCTCTGCTTTTTGTGTTGAAGTGACTTGCTCTTTTTCTTGTGCTTGCGTTGTGGAAATCCAAAGCAAAGGCACAAGAGACGCCACAGTTAGACATTTAAGTGTTTTCATAGATTGTATCAACCTTATATATTTGTGAATTAGGCCGTTACAAGGTCGCATAATCTGCAAAAAGTTAGCTGATGTCGTTGTGATACTTTGTTAATTGTAATTTAATGGTAGTTTAATTGAAGAATCACAAAAATAACGATTTTATATGTTTATCAATGAGTTGCGTTGATTAAACTTTATAGCTGAAAGAGAAGCCCCTACTTTATGCCCGTAACAATCAAGATTGGGAATTGGTTCGTCTATCCTGATAACAATAAATTACGTTTTAATGATACGGATTTTTTCATCGAGCCGTTGGCGATGGATGTATTGGTTTATTTTACTCAACACCCGGAGCAAGTGGTTAGTCGTGAACGGTTAATCGATGCGGTATGGAAAGGTCGTATCGTCGGTGACCATGCCGTTTATAGAATTATTAACAAGCTGCGTCAGACTTTGGCTAAGGATGCTGGTCAGGAATACATTAAAACTATTAGGAAAAAAGGTTATCAGTTGATTTGCTCGGTTGAGCAGATACCAGAAATCGAAAATCCCAACACCACTAATCAAGAACAAATTCTAGAGTCTCTTGATGTTGAAATTGCTACTAAAGAGCAGGAACTAGCACAGAAAGCTTCTACTGTAAAAAGCGGTAGTGGGCAGCTAATGCCGACATGGAAAAAGACAGTAAAGTGGTCATTAAGCGGCATTCTCATCACCTTGCTGAGCATTTTTGCTGTTAAGCTTTACTTTTATAGTTCAATGACCAGCTATTACCGATCGACGCCTTTAATTACTTTAGAAGGAACCATTCGGGATCCAAGTTTTTCACCGGACGGTCAGTACATAGCCTTTAGTTATCAAGACCGGATGGGAGGTGATTGGGACCTGTATGTAGAGTCCCTTGTCGACGGTCGTTTGTATCAAATTACCGATGATATGACGGATGAACTCAAACCGACATGGTCGCCAAGAGGCAATCAGCTAGCGTTAATGCGCTATGACAATCAACGATGTCAGATTGATATTGTTGCAGTTCCAATCGTCAATAAAGCCGCAGCGGAAGATGATTTAGCCGAAGGATCGCTGGCCGAGTGTTTTGGAGTGCTGCAACATAATGACTTGGTGTGGGCGAGTGATGGAAAACACATCTTCTATACCAGTGCAGAAACTAAGGTTTCACCTTTACAGATTTTTAAGTTGACCATTCAAACGGGAAAAGTTGAGCAGTTAACGAATTATTCTCAGGGTGAAAGCCGTGGAGCTCTTGGTATCAAATTGTCTCCAAATAATCATCGCTTAGCTATCCTACGAGATGTTAATTGGCGAGATAGTTACATTGATGTTCTTGATTTAAAAGACCTTAAAACAAAAACCGAAAGAAAACTTGTTGGTTGGAATCGTTATTTTGATTGGTCTAATGATGGTAGAGCTTTGATTTATAATAGAAATTCAAAAGAAATTGACGCCTACGATCTGTCAATGAATATTGAAAAGAATATCGCCAAAAGCGTTGAAGCGATTACATTTCCGACTTATTCACCGACTAAATCCGAGTTGGCAGTGGTCACTGGACGTAAAATTGTTGATATTGTTGCTGAAGGTTTAGGGGGCAATATCCAAGGGGAGGGAAAGCCACTCACCGTGATCTCATCAAGTTCTATCGACAATTATGCAGAATATGCGAATACTTCCGATAAAGTCGCTTTTGTTTCTAGACGAACTGGAGAGGTTCAGGTTTGGTTAAAAAACACTGACGGTAGTGAGGTTCAGTTAACGGATTTTGAGAAAAGCTATGATATTCGACGGTTACGCTGGTCTCCAAATGATGAGGCGTTACTGTTTATTCACAACAAAACCTTATACCAGTTATCAGTCGGAGGAAGTAATAACGCTTTGAGGTCGATTTATCAGGCTCAAGAAGGTGAGTCAATAGAAGGCGAATCATGGACTAATGACGGGAAGGGGGTACTGGTTTCGTCAGATAAGGATGGTGATTGGCAGGTTTATCGTATGTCATTACTCGGTAGTGATGTTGAGCAAGTGACTTTTAAAGGTGGCTATGGGGCTTTTGAATCACCGCAGGCTCGAGGGGTTTACTACCTGAAGTACCATACGCAAGGACTGTGGTATCAAGATTACAGTACTAGGCAAGAGCACATGGTTTTGGATAATGTCGATATCTTCAGCAGTAACAGTATTTATCTGAGAGAAGGTAACCTGTATTACCTATCGGATGAATTTCCTAAGATGGCCATCTATCGTTTTGATGTGAAGCAGCAAGAAAGAGAGTTTATTCAGTATTACTTTGGCTCACCTTGGCAGATATCCATTTCCCATCAAGCGGATAAATTATTATATCAACGGAACATTCAAGCTCAGTCCTCATTAGTGCTATTGAAGCCTTGACGCAACTGCGGCAAAGCTCAATAGCAGCTTTTTGTTATCGTTATCGAATTAACAAAAGTAACCAAATAAGCGACACATTAGGCCTCGTTCTGATGTGTCTTCTCCATCATTACCGGTAGCAGGCGGTTCATCAGCTTGGAACTGCACTGGGGCTGGTGCTGTAAATACGTCACTATTCACTGATGAAAATCCCGTACCAAGAACTAAAGCAATTAGGACTGAAATTAATAGTTTCATTGTGTATCTCCTTCAAGTGTGGGTTGGATTCTTATTTGTATCTGTTGTTGTGTTTAGAGCTTCATGTAAGCACCAATTAGTCTAAATCTAGGGGGGAGTTTTGACTAGCTATCTTGCTTAATGTTTTTTTAATGGAAAGTTAAGGATGGGGCTTTCTGAGAGTAACGTGGGCTTGCTGGGTTATTTACTATTGTTCCGATAGTCGTGAAATAGATAAAATTCTGAGCGTTCTTTCTCGCTAGCGCTCTGTTATAAGGTTTATCTTTGTAGCCTTTTAAGGTATTTTACATCGATTGCGTATCAAATAAGATACTGCAAGGCGGTCTCTTGTGCGGGGTACACATAAGAGCACATTTGAGCAGCCGCGACTGTTGCTGCTGGAAATGATTGACGCTATATGCTAAAAACAAGGTGAGAGATGACCTCTTACCAGTTATTTTAATATTAATTAAGTGGGGACGGCTGATGGCTTCTACAGCTAAAGCATTAACGCCAGCAGCATTTGCTGAGCAATACATCGTCGAGTCTATTTGGAATGGCAAGTTTCCAGCAGGCACGATTTTACCAGCTGAACGAGAGCTGGCGGAAATTATTGGGGTCACAAGAACTACGTTACGAGAAGTGTTACAACGCTTGGCTCGTGATGGTTGGTTAACGATTCAACATGGTAAGCCAACCAAGGTTAACGACATTTGGCAGTCAGCTACACTCAATGTGTTGGACACCTTGGTCACTCTAGATGATGCCGGTTCAATGACCTTGGCTGATAATTTGCTGCGTGCGAGGACATCGATTGCCAGTATTTTCTTACGTGATGCTGTGAAAAACGGTGCAGAGAAAATGTTGGACGTGTTAGCTACTTTGGATAGCGTGGGCAATACAGCGGAAGCCTATATTGATTTCGACTGGCACTTCCACCATACCGCCACACGAGCATCTGGCAACCCTATTTATACTTTACTATTAAATGGTTTTGAGTCGGTCTATTACAAAATTGGTCGCTTCTATTTCGGCTGGGAGCAAACTCGACGTTTAGCGTATAACTATTACCGTCAGCTTGAGATCGCTATTAAAGATGAAGATGCGGATAAGGTTGTTGAGATTCTTTGGGAATATGGTCATCAAAGTGGTGATCTTTGGAATAAGGCTAAAGGCGAAATGAAGTCCTTTAGTGAAATTGGCTAATATCCAGCTGGTAAGTCCACTTGCCAATAGGGGGCTTTACAGAGTAGGATTAGATCAATTTTTTATATAAACATAACTATCGGTTAAAAGCCGTATAAAACGTTTCACTAGAACGGGAGTTAGAAATGAAGAAAGCATTTTACGGAGTCGCGCTGATCAGTAGCCTTGTGCTGACTGCGTGTAGTGATGGCCCAGCTGAACCAAAAGTACCGGGTTCCGGTGATGGTAATACCAAATTTATTGCTCCAGTCTATGCTCCTGGGGATGGTGAAATCCCAGTTCCAAACGATTTGTTATTCAGCGGCTCTGCCGACTTAACACTTAACATCCCAACGGATGATCCTACTGATAAGTCAGATCCTCAGAATGCGATAAGTGGCCTTGACGGTTGGTCAACTCATGCGCCGTTTAACATCGAGTTTCGCGGTGCTATTGATGGTAATTCTATCGCTCCAGGACAAAACGTTCGTATATTCAAGGTAACGACAGCGCGTGGTGAAGTCATCGAAGGTTCAGGTATCCCTGGCCCTACGGGCCCAGTGACCGGCGTTGAAGCTGAACTAGCCGCTGGTACTGAGTTTGTAGCTGCTCCAAATGGCCCTGCAGCAATTGGTGTGGTTCCACTAGCGCCGCTTGAGCCTCAAGCGAGCTATATGGTAGTCGTCACTAATGGCGTTACTGACGTTAATGGCAATGCGGTTATTTCAGATACACAATTTTCTATCGCTAAGTCAACAGACCCAATTCCTGAAGGCTCTGCTACTGCAGCTCTAGAGCCTGTCCGTCAACTAGTGAACGCAATGCTAGCGGCCGCCGAGGGTGCTGGCGTGGTTCGTGATGACGTCGTTCTAGCGTACCAATTCACGGTTCAGTCTGTTGCTGACTCTTTGGTTGCTTCTAAAAGTGTTTACGTGGATTCTCCTCTAGCGACAGCAGGGGCCTCGAGCTTTTCAAGCCTGATGACAGACACTACACCGTTTACTGGTATTGGTGCTGCGAATTTATATAAAGGTGAATTCACCTTACCTTACTTATTAACTGCTCCGTCAATGACTAACCCGACAGCTCCATTAGATGAGCAGTGGGTCGGTGCCGACATGGTGCCGAATGGCCAAGGTGGCTTGATGGCAAACCCATTTGCGGGTGTTAACATTACATACGCTAACCCTTTACCTCAAAGAACAGGTGAAGAGTCGGTTCCATTGTTGGTATCTTTGCCTAAAAACCCACAATGTCCAACACCTTATCCAGTGATGATTTTCCAGCACGGTATTACTAGTGATCGTACAGCGATGCTAGGTATTGCAGATACCATGGCAAGCGCTTGTACTGCGGTTGTGGCGATGGACTTACCGTTGCACGGTATTGCGGCTGATAACCCAGTCCACCTTGGCTTACAGCAAGCGAGTGGTGGCTTAATCGGTATTTTCGAGGGCTATGCAGAAGGTGGTGCTCGTGAGCGTACATTCGGCGTGGACTATGTTGATAATGACACTTCTGCTCCAGGTCCTGACGGTATTAACGATAGTTCAGGTGCTCATTTCATTAACCTACAAAACTTGTTGGTTTCGCGTGATAACGTGCGCCAAGGTGTCTTAGATTTATTAGCGTTAGAAGCCGAGATTGGCAATATGGACGTTAATGGCGACACTATTGCTGATTTTGACAGCTCGAAGATTAGCTTCTTTGGTCACTCATTAGGCGGTATCGTCGGTTCGGATTACATGGCGTTATCGGCTAACGTTCAGCAGGGTGTTTTAGCAACTACATCAGGTAGCATCGCTCAGTTACTAAACGGTTCTCCAACCTTTGGCCCAGTAATCCGTGGCGGTCTTTCTGCTTCAACGGGTATTGCGGTTGATGACCCAGCATTTAATTCGCAAGTGTTGGCGCCATTCATGTTCGCAGCACAAACGGTTGTTGATTCAGCTGACCCAGTGAATTATGCAGCAATAGCTATCGCTAATAACAAGCCGACGCTCGGAATTCAGGTTCAAGGTGATACGGTTGTAACCAACACGGTAGATGGCGCGCCATTAGCTGGTAACACACCTCATGCAGCACTGTATGGGTTGCCAGTAGTCACTGATACGACTCAATCAAGCCGAGGTTCAATTAAAGTCTCTACAGGTACACATGCGACTCCGTTGACTCCAGCAGGCCCAGGTGGTGCGACTCAGTTCATCGATCAGACTACATTGATTCAGAATGCGATTGCCAAGTTCATTGCTTCTGGTGGTGTTTTGATTGAAATTACGGATCCATCGCTTATTGAACCTTAAAGCCTTATCCTTTAGGATGAAAAGCCCTCTTTATAGAGGGCTTTTTTTATGGGTGATGTTTCTGATCCAATTTGCCCAAAATTGCAGTAGAATCACTGCTTATACTATGGCTTCGCCACACTTGAACGATATTAAGGCGAGCATTGATTGAAGGGTACTATGATAGAGTTTATTGCTGAATACGGCTTATTTTTACTAAAAACAGCCACCATTATTATTGGCATTATTGTGATTTTAGGCATGATTATTAATGCTGGCCACAGGCAACACCCTGTGTCTCGGGGCGAAATCAAGGTGACGAACCTTGGTGAAACCATTAAAGACCATAGCCAAACGATCAAAAACGAAGTGATGTCTAAGCTTCAATATAAGCAAGCGCTCAAGCAAGAGAAAGAAGAAGATAAGAAAAAGGATAAAGAAGAAAAAAAGCAGCTAAAGGCGCAAAAGAAAACGACCAAACAAAGCGGCCCAGACGGTACTTCTGAGAACGATCAGAAAGAAGCTTCTAGTGAGGAGACAACGAGGGTTTATGTGATCGACTTTGATGGCGATATTGAAGCCAGTGATGTTGAGTCCATGCGTGAAGAAATCACCGCTATTTTATCAGCGGCGAATAAAGGTGATGAGGTCATGGTACGACTGAAGAGCCCAGGTGGCATGGTGCATAGCTATGGCTTAGCAGCATCACAGCTACAACGAATTCGTCAAGCTGGTTATAAGCTTACTATTGCGGTTGATGAAGTCGCCGCAAGTGGTGGATATATGATGGCATGTGTTGCGGATAATATCACCGCAGCGCCATTTGCTATCATCGGCTCTATTGGTGTCGTGGCTGAGTTGCCAAACTTTAACCGTTTGCTGAAGAAAGCGAATGTTGACTACGAGCAACATACAGCGGGTGATTATAAACGAACACTGACGATGTTCGGTGAAAATACCTCACATGGCAGGGATAAGTTCAAAGAAGACTTAGAAGACACGCATCAGTTATTCAAGTCTTTCATTAACCAAAATCGACCACAGTTAGATTTAGACAGGGTTGCTACTGGAGAGCACTGGTATGGCACCAAAGCTAAAGAACTTGGCTTAATTGACGAGCTTGGAACCAGTGATGATCTCATTGTAAAAGCCTTAGATGATAAAGAGGTTTACGCCGTAAAATATACCATCAAGAAACCGATTAGCGAGCGTTTGTCGGTAAGCTTAACGCGGGGTGTAGAGAAGTTATTAACCAAGCTGATTCATCGCTCATCACACCAAGACCTATTCAAATAATTTAAGCGTTACGAAGGGGAGTTTTATGGACTTCGAATTTTGGAGTAATTGCTGGGCGCGACCGACCCAGCCATTCCACCTAACAGCTCCCCATCACTTTCTAACAAAGTATTTCCCGACTTACTTTTGTCATCTAGAGCGTGTTTTGCTGCCTCTGTGTGGGAAAACCCAAGATCTTAACTTTATTGCTGAGCAAGGCATCCATGCTATTGGTGTAGAGTTTAATCCTGTCGCGGTAGAGTCCTTTTTCAAGGACAGTGAGTTAACACCAACCGTTACCCAAGAAAGTGACAAGACACACTACCAAGCTCCAGGTATTGATCTTTGGTGCGCTGACTTTTTTGATATATCAATAGATGATGTCGGGCGTTTCGAGCGTATTTTTGATCGAGCAGCCCTAATAGCTTTACCCGATGAGCTGAGGCCAGCTTATGCACAGCATTTAGTTAAGCTATTAAAAAGTGGTGGGAAAATCCTTCTCGTGACCATGGATTATGTGGCTACCGAAATGTCAGGACCACCGTTCCGTGTTGACATTGCTGAGCTAGAACGATTGTTTCCCAAAGCCACAATAAAAGAGCTCGATCGAACCAGTATCTTAGATTCGCATCCCCGGTGGCGAGAGCTGGAGTTAAGCTATTTGGATGAGGTGCTTTATGACATTCATTTTAACGAATTATAGAAGTGTATGACTGAACAACAGAAAATTGTAAAGCCTTACGGCTTGTGGGAATCCCCAATCAGCGCTGAGCAACTGGCCAGCAAATCTACTCGCCTTGGACAAATACAGGCGACTACAAACGCCCTGTACTGGTTAGAAGGGCGGCCAGAAGAAGAGGGTAGAGGTGTTATTGTCCGTTATGCCAATGGCGAGAGGACTGATATTACGCCAAAGCCTTATAACGTTCGTACCCGAGTACACGAATATGGTGGCGGTGATTTTTGGCTGAGTGAAGACTACTTGTTGTTTGTGGACGATGATCAACAACGTCTCTATCGGCAAGACCTTAAAACGCTAGAGGTGATTGCTTTAACGCCCGAGCCACCGTCGAAGCGTAGCTGGCGTTACAATGATGGTGATATTGATACTACATCGTCTTTTACCGTTTGTGTAAGAGAACGACACGAGTCTGATGAAGTGATCAATGAACTGGTTAAAATTGACCTTGATGGTTCTCAAAGCATCCAAATCATTGCTGAAGGTTATGACTTTTACTCCAACCCGAGAGTAAGCCCAGATGGTAAGCGGTTAAGTTGGTTATGCTGGAGTCATCCGAATATGCCTTGGGATGAAACAGAAGTTTGGACCGCTGAGATTGTCGATGGACAGATCAAAAATCCTAAAGCTGCGGTGCAGCAAAAAGAGCTATCTGCTTATCAGCCTGACTGGACCCGTCACAATAAACTGATTTATGCTGCTGACTATGAAGGCTGGTGGCATTTATATAAAGAAGGCCAAGAGCAAGCTCTCCATCAATTTGATGAGATCGAATTCGCCCTACCGCAATGGGTCTTTGGTTGCCGTGTGTGGCAGCAGCTCGATGAACAGACGCTGCTAGTCATAGGGACGAAAGAAGGCAAGCAAGCGCTGTATCTAATTGACCTAAAAACCAAGAGCATTGGTCTACTTACCGACAAATGGACCGCGTTTAGCGGCCAAATGGTGGTGAGTGTTAGTGATAATCAAACTAAGGTATATTTTTTAGCGGCAAACCCGACTCAGCCCGAGTCAGTCATTCAGCTCACGCTTAATAGTGAATATCAGATTATTGATAGCCAAGTAATTTCAGAGCTTGATAAGAATACGAATGATGACGATATTTCAAAGGCGCAGCACGTTAGTTTTTCTACTTCGGGTGGTGAAAAAGCTCATGGTTTCTTTTACCCACCAACTAATAGCCAATACCAAGGGCCAGACTCCGAACGACCCCCATTAATTGTGATGAGTCATGGTGGTCCGACAGCCATGGCAGATAGTGGTTTAGACTCAAAAGTGCAGTTTTGGACTAGTCGAGGCTTTGCTGTAGCTGACGTTAATTACCGTGGTAGTACCGGTTATGGCAGAGTTTATCGCGATAAGCTCAAAGGCCAGTGGGGGCTGGTTGATGTGGATGACTGTATTGCTATGGGACAATATTTGGCGCAACAGGGGTTAGTTGACGGCGATCGTATGGCCATCCGCGGTGGCTCAGCTGGAGGTTATACGACCTTGTGTGCATTGACCTTCCACGATGCTTTTAAGGTGGGTATGAGTCGATATGGCGTAGCGGACTTAGTGTCTTTATCGCAAGATAGTCACAAGTTTGAGATTCGTTATCTTGACAGTGTTGTCGGCCCTGCTCCTGATAAAGGGCCAGAGCAAGCTAAGATATATCACGAACGATCGCCGGTGAATCATACGGATCAATTGTCGTGCCCAATCTTAATATTGCAAGGATTAGAGGATAAAGTTGTACCGCCAAACCAAGCAGAAGCCATGGTTAAGGCTTTAGAAAACAAGGGCTTACCCTACGAATACATAACTTTTGAGGGCGAGGGCCATGGGTTCCGAAAACCAGATACCATAATCCGCGCTTTTAACGCTGAATTGGCTTTTTATCAACAGTATTTAATATAAATCTTGCTATACTGTCCCCATAAAGAAAAAAGGATAAGGATTTATGGGGAAAAAACTTCAGGAGCAGTTCGATCTCACCAATCGACAGCGGGAAATCTTAGAGCTCGTCAGTAAAGGCTGCTCCAACGCTGATATTGCACAACTGCTGTCAATTTCACCCAATACCGTGAAAACGCACATAGCCACAATTTTGGAACGGCTTAATGTTTCAAATCGGACGGAGGCGTCTGTATTCTTTCAGCAGCATTTCGGGCACCATGAGGTAGTTGAAGTATCGTCCAGTGATTCAGCTCCAAGGCGCATCATGGTGGAGCTATCAGTTGAAAACAACTCACCTCAATTAAATCAATTCTCAGAAAATTTTATACAGTTACTGAATGCTTATGAAGCAATTCAGGTAATGACTGCTCATGGTGATGAAAAAGAACAGAAGTTGGATCGAGACCAGTCGGCTGACTACCAAGTTAATATCCAAGTTAATACTTCCGATCAGTCTAAAGTTCAGGTTGTGTTGTTTGAGGCTACTGGCTCGCAGAGGCAGCTGGATAAGTTAGTGCAAGAGCTGGATGAAATAGAGCCCGATCACTTGGTACAAATCGTGGTGCAGTGTTATCGAAAGATGTTGATGCATTTTGTTGAAACTGTCGATGACTCAAGAGCAAGCCCCTCAAAGCTTCTAATTAAAGCTTTAACCTTGTGTGAGTCTATAAGTTTCGATAAGCAAGATAAAGCGCTGACCCTCTGTAGAGTGTTAATCGAACAGTGCCCGGGTTGGCATTTGCCTTATGCTATTAAGGCGTCGCTTTTATACCGAATGGTTACCCTTGGACAAGTGAAAGATGACAAGGACGCTCTAACTGAGTTGGCTGTATCATCTAAAACGGCCTTCTCAATTAACTCTGAAAGTTCTTGGTCACAGTTGGCTTTTGGTTATTTTGCAATGTTGAGCTCCGATTTGGAGTTGGCTAAAAAGCATTTGAAAGCCTCATTAAAAGCGAATCCTTGCCAATATAAGGCTATGCACTTCCTTGGACAAGTACTTGCTCTAGAGGGTAATACAGCGGAAGGAATTGAGCTTTATCATGAAATGCTGAGAAAGTTTCCACGAAGCGAAGCTGATGGTCTATGCTACGGTGCTTTATCGGTATTGTATTATTGCGCTAAAGATTTTGAAAATAGTAAGCAAGCTGCCCACCGCGCTCTAATGTATCAAGATTCTCCCAAGATACCGTTGCTATTAAATTTAATTAGTATTGCTGAAATTGAGCAGGACCAGTTAAGTTTAGCAACCTGCCTAGAGGAACTGCAGCGCCTCGACATTACGCCCGAAACAATTAAAGTCAGCCTCGGAGTCGCCAGTAAAATTGTCCCACCTGAATTGATGCACGACTATTTAGCCAGTCTTAAACGAGCCGGTGTAGCGGTTTAAGCACTTATTTATAATTCAGCATATCCTTCTTTCGGGTGATAGCAACTATCGCCAGCGCACCATATTATGGAAACCGGTAACGTTAAAGGAGGTAACAATGACTGTTGGAAATAAAACAATAATCTTAGATGATTTAGTTGAGGGTGATGTTCTTGTGATGCAAGGACCTAAAGGATGGGGTGATATGTCGCTGCATCTAGCCTTGGATAAAGCTATTATGTGGTTGACTGATTCGGATGTAACACATGGCGCTATATTCCTAGGTAAGATAGATGATACTCACTACTTAATTGATGATGGCTTAAAAGGAGTTGCTCGACACACAATGACCCTGGAGGGAAAAGACCCCAAACTTTGGTACGTCAGACGCCCGACGATAGATAAGTCTCTTGCTCCAGTCTTGGATATTGCTAAAAAATACGAAGGAGAGTCTACTGCTTATAACTGGGAGTTATTGGCCATGGTCGGATTCTTACTGTTATTTAAAAAGATGACGGACAATGATTTATACCACAGGACCTTGTTGTACTTCCTAAAACAAGCGGTGGTGTATATCGATAAACATACCCATAAAGCAGGTACCAGATACTTTATCTGCTCACAATTTGTTGCGACTTGTTTTGAGGAGGCCGGCGAAGGTTATGCTCTGGAAATCGAAGGAGGTAACTTGCAGTCCAAATCATTAACGCAAGAAGCAACGTTAATTGATTACTGCCTAACCAATAGCAGGCTGGCATCGCAGCAAGTAACAACACTTCAAACAGAAGATATATCGGAACCGACAGGAGAAGATATCAAAGTGCTAATCGAATCCTATGATGATGATTCTAAGCTACTTAACATGGATGAGCACAATCAGCTGTTTGGTGAACTGGTTAGCGTAAGCGACAGCTTTCTAGAGTTGTTTTTCAAGTTGAACGCGAAAACTTTAGACTTAAAACCGGAAGACTGGGGTTCAGCTGAGAAACGTTTCGCTTTGGCCAAACAGTATCAAGCGGACTTTGTAACTCCAGCAGATTTAAAAAGCCATTGTAAGAATTTAGAGAATATTGGGACTGTAATCTTTGTTTATGGTTAGGTTAGGTAATAAAAAAGGGCAGTGTTTATCTGCCCTTTTTGTAACTTAACTAAATCTTAGTCATCGAAGTTGCTTCTATTATTGGTATCGTTAAATGTGTCGATATCAATTTCACCTTCGGACTTGGCGACAATAGTGGTGACTGCCGCATCGCCTGTAATATTGACGGCAGTTCTTGTCATATCAAGCAAACGATCAATACCAAGAATCATACCGATGGCTTCAACTGGCAAGTTAACCTGAGTTAGAACGCCTGCTAGCAGAATCAAACCAACGCTTGGAACACCTGCAGTCCCGATTGAAGCTAACGTGGCTGTTAGTACCACTGTAAGCAATTGTGCCATGCTGAGGTCGACGCTGTAAGCTTGTGCGATAAATAGCGTGGCAATACCTTGCATAATCGCGGTGCCATCCATATTGATGGTGGCGCCAAGCGGCAAGGTGAAAGAGAAGGTGTTTTTATGTACGCCAAGATTCGTTTCTGCGCAGCGCATGGTCACTGGAAGTGTCGCGTTACTGCTTGATGTACCGAAGGCCGTTAACATCGCTGGCCACATGCCTTTGAAAAAATTAATTGGGTTAAGGCGTGTAAATAGTGCAATCAATACGCTATACGTAATCATTGCGTGTAACAGTAACCCGACGATCACAAGGATAAAATAACTGCCGAGGGAGCCTACTAAATCTGAGAACGGGAAGGTGGCAAAGGTTTTAGCGATTAAAAAGAATACACCGTATGGTGCGAATCGCATAATGATGTTAACCAATTCCATCACAACTTTGTTGGCGTCTTCGAACCAGTTACCAATTCGCTTTCCTTGCTCACCAGATAGGGTAATGGCTAAACCGACCAATATGGCAAAGACAATAATCTGTAGCATATTGGCGCTAACCATTGCCTCGAAAGGGTTGGTCGGGATGATATTAATAATAACGTCCGAAAGCGGCGGTTTCTCACTGGCATCAAAGCTGGCTTCACCGACCGGCATGCCAACGCCAGGCTGGAAAATTGAGGCTAGAGTTAGCGCTAACGTTAATGCTATAGCTGTGGTTAGCAGGTAAAGACCGATAGACTTAAGGCTTAAACGACCTAGTTTTGACGGATCCGCTAATGAGCAAACCCCGCAAACCAAAGAAACTAAAACTAATGGAACCATTAGCATCTTCAAAGCGTTAATGAATAGGCTGCCGCCAATATTAAACAGGCCTTCGACAAAATAGGTATAAGCCCAGCTCTTTTGTTGTATTGCTTGGCACTCTGCTTCAGCAAGACCTTTTGCACATTGGTAGTCACCAAATTGTAGGAAAAGAACCCCAACGATGGCACCGACAACCATAAATATTAGAATTTTGACGCTTAAGTTCATTGTTTTAGTCGTTTATTGAAGATTTTATGAACTCTAAGTCATTGCACAAAAAACTGCAAATATATGCTTGATTTAAATTGATTACAGGTGTAATCTTTAACTTGAGATTACGTTTGTAATCAATTCAGTTAACACAATGTTTAAGATAATCTAAACTGAAATGAGTCGAGTATGACGATCAGAGTGAGTGAAGCAGAAAAAAGTGTGATGGATGTTCTGTGGCAGGAATCTCCATTATCCAGTCTTGAAGTGGTTGAGAAATTGCAATCACAAGAGTGGAGTGAAAAAACCGTTAAAACGTTTCTTAATCGTTTGGTTAAGAAGGGCGTGGTGACTTTTGAGAAAGACGGTCGTCGCTATTTGTATTCTCCCGCCATAGAGCGAGAAGAGTTTTTAGCTGACGAAAGCGAAGGATTTCTCGATAAAGTGTTCAAAGGTAACATGAAAGAATTATTAGCGACGTTTGTTGAGAATAAACAGTTGTCGCAGAACGAACTGGATTACTTAAAAGGTTTGCTTGACGATAATAAGGGCAACAAGGAAAGAAACAAGGAGAGCAGCGATGTTAAGTGAACTAAAGTTTAACGGTTGGTTGGATGCTTTTTGGCAATTTAACCTCGATCTTAGTGTGGTCGTATTAACGGTTCTCATCGTCCGTTTTTTTATTCGTAAAACCACAAAAAGTTATAACTCATACCTGCTTTGGCTAGCTATTCCGGTCGGTTTTTTACTGGCTAAAGTCGTTGCCTCAATTGACTTCACAAGCGCCAGTTCGAGCTACATTGGCAATGCGGTTAGCGTTATGATTATGAAGCCAGTCGAAACGTTGCAAAATTATTGGTGGCTCGGCGCATTATGGCTGTCAGGAACCACTTTATTGCTCCTTCGCTTGATTATCCAACATATTGAGTTACGTAAAGACTTAAGAAATATTCAGCGTCCCTTAGACGAAATGCCTGGCGCTGATATTTTTAAAGCCAGAAACTATCAAGTTATCGCGGTTGAACATAACGATATGTCTCCAGCCGTGTATGGTTTTATCAAGCCTAAAATCTATTTTCCTGTGCATGTTGCTAAGCAACTGTCAGTCGAACAAATACAATTAATTATTGAGCATGAAGAACAACACATAAAACAAAAACACTTATGGTTAAATTTGCTGTGGGATGTGTTGGTGTGTGTCGGTTGGTTTAATCCGTTGATATACATTGCTCGAAAAGATTTTCGTCATGACCAAGAGTTGTTCTGTGATTACCTAGTGCTGAATAAAACCAGTCAGTCACGAACCAAAGATTATGGTCATGCATTGCTTTCAACAGTTTCTGCCACTCACTCTGTAAGTTTACTTTGCTCATGGATGGTTTTTAACCAACTTGAGGAACGTATTATGAATATTACCAAACCCATTAACCGAAAAGGAAAGGCTGCATTAACGTTAGGCGCTGGCCTCGTACTTAGTTGTTGCGCTGTTTATGCCGCCAATAAAGAGGTACATGAAAAGACAATCATCACTAGCGAAGATACGGTGCTCGAACTGCGCGATGATGATGGCATGACGTATATCCAAGAAAACGATAATTTTTATATTGAACAAGATGGCCAGCGTCGTGAGATGACTGAAGCTGAACGTGTGGCTTTTGAGCGTAAGCATGAAGAAGCCATGAAAGAGCTAGAGCTATCAGAGCAAGAGTTAATTCTAATAGAAAAAGAAATTGAAGACGCTCATCAGGAGTTGGAACTGCATACTGAGGAAATTGAGTTAGCCCAAAAAGAAATCGAGCATGCTCATGAAGCTATTGCTGAAGCCCAAAGAGAAATTGAGCTGGAGTTCGAAAAAGGCCAGCTGTCAAAAGAGCAAATGCAGGAGATTCGTGAAAGTCTTCAGCAAGCTAAAGAGCAGATGAGAAAAGATAAAGTTCTCATTAAAGTCGATATGGAGAAAGCTAAAGAAGGCTTGAGGAAAGCTAAAGTTGAAATCAGGGAAAAACGTTTAAACAAGCAATATCGCACGCCGAACAGTGATGGCCATCGAGTTATTACCGTAGACGAGAACCTAGTGAAAAATAGCAAAGGACATAACAGTCACGTTATCAAGTTAGTTGATGACAGTGGAAAGGTTTATCTAAAAAGGGATGGTGACTATCGCATTAAAGTTGATGGTGAAGAAAGAGATATGACTTCTGAGGAAAGGGCTTACTTTGATGAAAAAGTTGAAGCAATTCCAGCACCGCCGAAGCCACCTAAACCTGGCGCTGCAAAACGAGTATACAAAAAAGTATCTGCAGCAGGGCCAAAACCGCCTAAGCCACCGAAGGGTGCTAAAAGCCCGCTAGAGCCATTGCATCAGCCAAGCCCTAATTACCCACAGGCAGCGGTAGAGCAAAACATTGAAGGCTATGTGAACTTAACGTTTGATATCAATAACAATGGAGAGGCGACTAATATCCGTGTGGTTGATGCTAGTAATAGCGGACTCTTTAATAAGAGTGCGATTGATGCTGTAAAACAGTGGAAGTTTGCTGAAAAAGATTATGGTAAAAAAAGTATGAATTATAAGATGAAATTTGCTCTAGATTCTTAAAGCTTACAAAAGCTGTAAAAAAGCCCGCCCAACGGTAACGTGAGGCGGGCTTTTTTAGTTATCGAAACTAATCAAGCTGGAACGGGTAAACCGACCCCAGATTTAGGATCTGTGTTAATTCATCAAGCGCGGTGCGCGACTCGGTTAACAAATTAGGATCGGCTAAATCATCTTCTTCCAACGTTTCGCGATAATGCTTATCAACCCATGTATTCAGTTCCGCGAACAAGTCGTCAGACATTAAGACATTTTGATTCATGGCGCTAATTTCATCGTCGTTTAGCACTACGCGCTGGCGTAAGCATGCTGGCCCGCCGCCATTTTGCATTGATTGCTTCACATCAAAGATTTTGACTTCTTTGATCGGCGTATCTTGTTCAACTAACCAATCAAGATACTCTTTCACGGATGGCGTTGTTTCACACTCACCTGGTGCGATAATGATCATATCGCCATTATCCATCGTAACTAACTGGCTATTGAATAAGTAAGACTTAACAGCGTCTTCTACTGGAACGTCATTCGCGCCGACTTCGACTACATGGAACTCTTCGCCATCAAACGCTTGTTCTAGATCGGTATAAACCTGCATTTGATTTAAGAACGCTTTTTGGTGAGCGAATAACACATTGCCGTTGCCCACGGCGATGACGTCATTGTGGAATACACCTTTATCGATGACATGAGGATTCTGCTGAGCAAAAACCGTATTGTCCATGTCTAGCTGGTGTAAACGAGAGACCGCTTGCGAGGCTTCAAAGCTTTGACGTGCTGGGTACTTGTGTGGCGCTGGTTTGCTAGAGTCGAAGGCATGCTTGCCATACACAAAGAAGTGTAAGCCTTTCTTGCCATAACCTTTGTCAGCATTAATATCCACGAAGCGTGTATGGTTAGCAGCACCTTCGTCACCAAAATGATCGCCCATCGGCAAAGCAGGGTGGTGCGCAAAGTGCTTGTCATCTTTGAACATCGCTTGCAAGATTCGGCCCGTGGTGGCGTGTTCTATCGAGCGGTGAAACTTATTGGCTAAATTAGCAGGCGTAAAGTGCGCTTTTCCGTCGCCTGTGTCGCTTGATGGCGCCATAGTACAAGCGTTGGCAGTCCACATGCTTGATGCAGAACTGCACGCTGCTAATACTTTTGGAGCTTGCTTTGAGGCTTTGATGATGACTTGAGCGTCGCTTCCGGTGAAGCCTAGCTTACGCAATGTGTGTACGTCAGGGCGCTCCATAGGCGCTAATACGCCTTGCTTTAAGCCCATATCGTGCAATGCTTTCATCTTCGCCAGGCCTTGCTTCGCCGCTTCTTTAGGCTTAGCGACTAGGTTTGCGTTAGACGTTGACGCGACATTGCCGTGCGATAATCCTGCATAGTTATGCGTTGGGCCGACGAGGCCATCAAAATTAAACTCAAAAGCTTTTTTGCTCATTTACAGTTTTACCCCTGGTGTTAGGTTTTCAGGTAAAGAACAGGCATTGTTCTCAATCGATGCAACCGGGTACGCACAGTAGTCTGCTGCGTAATAAGCACTTGGCTTATGGTTGCCTGAATTACCTACCCCACCAAACGGTGCTGTGCCTGCGGCACCGGTCGTTTGGTTGTTCCAGTTGACGATTCCCGCGCGAATTTTGGTATAGAATTCGTCGAATTGGGCTCTGTCATCACTTAATAAACCTGCTGATAAACCAAAGCGCGTATTATTGCCTTCAACAATCGCATCTTCGAATTTTTCATAACGAATAACTTGTAGCAGTGGACCAAAGTACTCTTCGTCTTCTAGCTCAACATCGCTGACGTCCAAGATAGCAGGGTTGACGAAACCTGTACCTTTTTCGAGATGTTCCATTTTGATTAATGCTTTTGCGCCTTTAGCCAGTAGCTTGTCTTGCGCAGCTAGCAAATCGAGTGCTGCCTTTTCTGACACAACAGGGCCAATAAACGGCTGATCATCATCGTTGTAATGGCTGACGCGGATATTTGCAGTAGCTTCCGTTAACTTCTCTAAGAAGATATCACCTTCTTTAGTCTTTGGAACAAACAAGCGTCTCGCACAGGTACAGCGCTGTCCTGCTGAAATAAACGCAGACTGAATAGTGTGGTAAACCGCGCCATTAACATCCTTAATGTCGCCAACGATAAGTGGATTATTACCGCCCATCTCTAGCGCTAATACTTTGCCAGGCTCGCCACCAAGTTGAGAGTGTAGAATTTTACCGACCGTTTCACTGCCGGTGAATAAAATACCATCCACTTGCGGTTGCTGTGCCAAAGCGATGCCGGTTTCAACTTCACCTTGAACCAAGTTAATCACGCCTTCAGGTAAACCAGCAGCTTCCCATAAGCGGATTGTTAATTCAGCGGTTGCAGGAGTCAGTTCACTCGGTTTGAAAACGATGGTGTTACCTGCGATTAGCGCAGGAACAATGTGACCGTTCGGTAAGTGAGCAGGGAAGTTATAAGGGCCGAATACCGCTAAAACGCCGTGAGGCTTGTGGCGGATTGCCGTTTGACCTGAAGCTGTTTCGGTTTCTTTAACGCCAGTACGCTCGTGGTAGGCTTTAATTGAAATATCAATTTTCCCCGCCATGGCGCCTGCTTCGGTTAAGGTTTCCCAGAACGGTTTACCGGTTTCTTGAGAAATGATTTCTGCGATTTTTTCTTTATTGTCTCTTACCAGGCTTTCGAATTTTTTGATAACCTCAATGCGTTCATCAAGCGTCTTTTGACTCCATTCCCAACCCGCTTTTTGCGCGGCCATGATGGCGTCGCTAACTTGGTCTGGCGTGGCGCTGTTGGATTCCCACACAGTGCTGCCATCGGCTGGGTTAATGGATTTGAATGACGTGCCTTCGCCAGCAAGCCATTGATTATTAATGAATAAGTTTTTGTGCAACATATATAAACCTGAATTTATTGAGTTTTTTTCGAGCCCGAAGGTCTGAATTTATTAAACAGTGGAACGGCTCTGACCGTATCACCAGCCTGTAATCCAAGCGAATCAATGGATGATTGCGGGATGGTTAATTGATCACCTTCAAGGCGACTCTGGGCGATGACGCATCGGTAATCTTTTAATTTACGATTGCTAATCATGATTGGCAAGGTATTGCCGCTAACTTCTCCAGCCACGAGCTCGACAATGTGACTATTGGCTATAGTTCTGATGGCATTTCGCTGAACTTCAACCGTTGGGCCGCCATCAAATACGTCAACGTAGTTTTGATGTGTAAAGCCTTCTTTCTTTAATAATGATAATGCTGGAGCCGTATCAGCATGCACGCGACCGATAACAGCGCGAGCTTCCTCAGGCAGCATGTCCACATAAATAGGGTGTTTTGGCATCAGTTCAGAAATAAAGGTATTGCTTCCTAAGCCTCGAACGGCGTCTGCTTTTGAAAAGTCCATTTTAAAGAAGCGCTTACCTAGAGCCTCCCAAAATGGTGAGTAGCCGTTGTCGTCAGAATAGCCACGCATTTCAGCGATAACTTTCTCCGAAAAGCGCTCAGGGTGATCAGCGAGGAATAAAAAGCGAGACTTAGACAATAAATGACCGTTAGTACCGCCACGATGTCCTTCGGCTAAAAATAAGGTCGCAATCTCGGTAGCGCCTGTGTAGTCGTTACCCAATATAAGAACTTGGTGTGGGTTATAAACGCCCAGATCTGGGCTAGCACTGACTTGAGTACTTAATTTATAACTAAAGAATGCATCATCCATTCCAACCGCGGCTACTAAAGCGCAAGTTCCGATAACTTTGCTTTCTTCGCTATCTTCAAGCACAAAGAAATAACACTCCGATCCCGGCTGTTTTATCTCTTGAGACAGTGCTTCTTGTGAGTTATCGATTCTATTCGAGATCGTTTCAGGGTTGTTGGGCAAGGTTGTCAAACCAGTCCCAGCGCTGGCGGCTAACTCTAAAATATCTTCTAAATCAGTGCTTTGTGCAGGGCGAATTACCATAACTATGCGACCTAAGTCCTTAATTTTGTACTATGCAATATTAGTATTTGAAAGCTAGGGAAGAGGATGATAGACAAAAGTTTCCCTGAGTAAAAGCGCTATTCTGAAGTAAAAAGTAGTATTTTTCCAGCGAAGGCTGGAATTTTGACTTGAAAACAGGGATCATGTCCGGCTAATCTTTGATGAATATGTAACGCTGAGATCGTCAGCTTAGACAAAATTAAGGTGTTTTTATGTCCGATAGTTATACTAGAGCGACCTTCGATGAGGTCATGGTTCCAAATTATAATCCATCAGAAATCCTGCCAGAACGCGGCGAAGGTTCACGAGTATGGGATCAGAATGGAAACGAGTATGTCGACTTCGCTGGTGGTATTGCGGTTAGCATTCTTGGCCATAACCACCCAGGCATGGTTAAAGCACTTAAAGACCAAGCTGATAAAATCTGGCACCTAAGTAACGTATTCACGAATAAGCCGGCGTTAGAACTTGCGGACAAGTTAACCGAAGCGACATTTGCTGATAAAGTATTTTTCGCCAACTCTGGTGGTGAAGCGAACGAAGCAGCGTTTAAACTAGCGCGTCGTTATGCTCACGACAACTTCGGTCCTGAGAAAAGTGAGATCCTTTCTTTCTCTAAATCTTTCCACGGTCGTACATTATTTACGGTTTGTGTGGGTGGTCAGCCTAAATATACTGAAGGCTTTGAACCTCTTCCTGGCGGCATTCTGCATACTGAATATAACAACATTGAAGCGTTCAAAGAGTTAATCTCTGACAAGACGTGCGCGGTTGTTATGGAGCCGATTCAAGGTGAGGGCGGTATTATTCCTGCCGATCCAGAGTTCGTGAAGCAGGTTCGTGAATTGTGTGACAAGCACAACGCACTATTAGTCTTCGACGAAGTTCAAACTGGCTTCGGTCGTACGGGTGACTTGTATGCCTATATGGGTATGGGCGTTACGCCGGACATCTTAACTACGGCTAAATCTATGGGTGGTGGCTTCCCAATTGGTGCTATGTTAACGACGACTAAGATCGCAGCAAGTTTAGTTCCAGGTACGCACGGCAGTACTTATGGCGGTAACCCACTGGGTTGTGCCGTGTCGCTAGCGGTACTAGACGCGATCAACACGCCTGAAATGATGACTGCAGTCAAAGAGAAAAGTGCAAAGATCCAAAGTGGTCTAGAAGCTATCGGTGAGAAGTATGGTGTATTCTCTGGCGTTCGCGGCAAAGGTATGTTACTAGGTGCTGTATTGTCTGATGAGTGGAAAGGGAAAGCGCGTAAATTCCTAGAAGCGGGTTGGGCGAATGGCGTTATGTGTCTAGTAGCTGGCGCTGACGTTGTACGTTTTGCACCGGCTGCAACGATTACTGAAGCAGACATTGAAGAAGGTTTAGCTCGTTTCGATAAAGCAATTTCGGAATTAGTGAGCTAGTTTTAAGTCAAAACTGCATGAAAAAGGCTCCTTTTTGGAGCCTTTTTTTGTTCCTAAATACAAAATTTCAATGCATATTTGCCCAGTGTGTAATTACTTGATCTAGTTCAACTTTTTAGACTTTAAAGCTATTTATTGTTAACGGGATTTTAACAATAAAAGGAACGCAATAATGATTAAATCTTTACACACTCTCACTGTAGCTACTGCTGGAATGTTCATTTCTTTGGGGGCAATGGAATTACTGGCTCATGAAGAAGGCGACTTTATTCTAAGAGTCGGAGCCGCTCATGTAAGCCCGAACGATGATAGTTCCAACGTGCTAGGAACCGATGATGGCGTTACTGTCGATTCATCGACGGGGTTAGGCTTTAGTGGTACCTGGATGTTGAGCGACCGCTGGGGTTTTGAAGTGCTCGCTGCTTTGCCATTCGAGCATGATGTTGAGGGAACGGGAAGTTTATCGGGATTACCAATTGGTACCGTAAAACATTTGCCGCCAACAGTCTCGTTTCAGTATTACCCTGATGTCGATGGCGATATCTTTAATCCGTATTTTGGCTTAGGCGTTAACTACACCTTGTTCCTAGACGAGGAGGCATCTCCAGAGTTAAAAACAGCCTTAGGCTCGGATGATGTAGAGTTATCACTGGATAACTCGGTGGGCTTAGCGGCGCAAGTTGGAGCTGATTGGAAGGTAGGCGACAACTGGTTTATTAATGCAGGCGTTTGGTATGTGGACATTGATACTGAAGCGGATGTGATCGTTAATGGGGCGACAGCGACTACGGTAGATGTCCAGATTGATCCGTGGGTGGCGATGTTAGGGTTTGCTTGGAGTTTTTAATCTTTTATTCATTTTGAGTGATGATTTCGCTCTTGCAGCGAGTTACTTTCTCTTGTGCGTGCAAGAGAAAGTAACCAAAGAGAAGCACGCCCCAATATTGAGGTCATGCAGGCATGACTGCTTTCGCTATCGCAAAATACTTAACGCAGCAGAGTTTACAGCACATCCTTATACTGAAAACTCTTAGCAAAATCGTCCTAATTTTGCTTGCTATATTTTGTGAATAGCTCAGCTCAATCTAAGGGGATTTTGGTGCTAAACCTTTAGTTCCAGACATCCCGTTATCTTTATAGTAGTGATAGATTCAATCAGCCTTCAACACTTCCTGCACTTTTGGCCATACGTTGTCGAGCAGGGTAGGTTGTGCTTTTTCATTGGGGTGGATGCCGTCTTTTTGCATCAGCTCATCTTTGCCACCAACGTTTTCTAAAAAGAAGGGTACAAGGGCAACTTCATTACTGTCGGCGACTTTTTGGTAGTTATTAAAAAAGGCGTCGGCGTAGCGCTCTCCGTAGTTAGGGAAGATGCGAATGCCAAGAAGTAACACTTCTGCGTTTGACTGCTTTGACATTTTGACCAGTTTGTCGAGGTTGCTTTTGATGGTTTTGGGTGGAAAACCACGAATACCATCGTTACCGCCTAGCTCAATAATAACGACGTCTGGCTGGTGAACCTCAAGTAATTTGGGCAGTCTTTGCAGGCCTTGCGTGGTCGTATCGCCACTAATACTGCTGTTGATTACTTGGTAATTGATGCTTTCTTCACTTAACTTCTTGTCTAATAAGGCTACCCATGTTTTATCGGGGCTGAAGTTATAGCCGGAGCTTAAGCTATCGCCTAATACGAGGATTTTCCCTTGCTCGGCTGTATCTGCGTGGCTTGGAAGAGCCAGCATTAGAGTCAGCACTGTAACAACTGGAAACAAAATTTGGGCAAAAAGTTTTTTAAACATGGTAAGTTTGCTATTAATTAATCGATTCATTTAGTTAGTCATTATCTCAGGGTAATTAATCACTATGTTGCGAACACACGAATTAACCAAAACCGTTAACTCACAAGGTCACGATTTGACCATTCTATCTGACGTTAGTTTAACCGTAAATGAACAAGATACCGTCGCTATCGTTGGCGTATCTGGCTCGGGTAAGTCGACTTTACTGTCGCTACTCGCTGGATTGGACCTACCAAGCGGTGGTGAAGTTCACTTGGCGGATGAGCCTTTACATCAGCTAGATGAAGATCAGCGAGCTGCAGTAAGAGCCCAGCACGTTGGTTTTGTGTTCCAATCGTTTCACCTATTACCAGGCTTGAGCGCTTTGGAAAATGTGATGCTGCCGATTGAATTAAAGGAACAGGATCGCCCAAAGGAGCGCGCCACTGAGTTGTTGGAAAAGGTCGGTTTAAAAGACCGTTTACAGCATTATCCGAACCAATTGTCAGGAGGTGAACAGCAGCGTGTGGCCATCGCTAGGGCGTTTGCCAGCGAACCTAAGATCCTATTTGCCGACGAACCGACGGGTAATCTTGATACCAAAAACGGCGATAAGGTGAGTGATTTATTGTTCGACTTGAATAAACAGTTAGGCACAACTTTGGTGTTAGTGACGCACGATGATCGTTTAGCAGAGCGTTGTCAGCGCATTATTCGTCTCGAAGGTGGCAAAGTGGTTGCCGATAATGCTTCCGAAGCTTTTCAAAGGGAAGCCCTTCAAGAACAGGCCGCGGAGCAATAATTATGTTGAGTATGGCGTTACGAACTTTTCGCCGTGACTGGAACGCTGGCGAAGTTAAAGTCTTACTATTTGCACTGACCATTGCTGTGATGGCAATGGTGGCGATTGGCTCGATCACAGATCGGGTCCATCGAGCCATGGGCGAGTCAAGCAGTGCGTTTTTGGGCGCAGACTATACTTTTGAATCACCACGGCCAATTGAGTCCGCATGGATTGAGCGAGGATTGAGCGGTGGACTGGAGATAACTCGATCTAAATCTTTCGCCACGGTCCTATCAAAAGGTGATAATTTCCAGTTAGTGAGCGTAAGAGCGTTGGGTGGGAAGTTTCCTTTAAAAGGCACCATTGAAATTGCAGAAAAGCCTTTTGCGAAAGGCGTTGTTCAACAAGCCCAACCAAAAGCTGGAACTATATGGCTAGAACCGAGAATCTTAGGGATTCTAGGTGTTGAAGTTGGCGATAAGATTGACTTTGGCGCTATTCAGCTCACGGTGGATGGCGTTATAGTCGCTGCGCCAGGACAAGCAAGTGAAGTTTTCAATGTGGCGCCCAAGGTGCTGATCAATCTTGATGATGTGCAAAAAGCGAATATCATTCAAGAAGGCAGTCGCGTTAGCCATACATTATTTATTGCCGGAAAGCCCCATGTGCGCGACTCTTATATGATGTGGCTTAAATCACAAAAGAATCCTTCGCAAAAAATTACAGGCGGTAAAGAAGGCACGCCAGCATTAAAAGCGGCACTTGAAAGAGCTGAAACCTTTTTGCGATTAGCGAGTTTAATTTCTGTCGTGCTCGCTGGTGTGGCGATTGCGGTTGCTGCGGGCCGTTATAGTCAAAGGCACTTTGACTACTCAGCGATTTATCGCTGTTTAGGCATGCAAATTCGTCAGGTTCACAAACTGTATTTGTGGCAGTTATTTATGATTGGTTTGTTAGGTTCTGGTATTGGTCTTGCTCTTGGCCTTGGTCTGCAATCCTTAATCATTAATCAGTTCTCTGACTTTTTACCGAAGCCGATGGTCGGCATTAGCTTGGCGCCTGTATTAACGGGAGCGCTTAGTGGTTTAGTGGTATTGTTAGGCTTTGCTTTACCATCATTCTTGCAGATAGCGAAAGTGCCGCCACTACGCGTTCTACGTAAAGAGTTGTTACCGCGCGCCATGTCGAGCTGGATGATTTATTTATTGGCTATTGGCGTCATGGCATTGTTAATGTGGTGGCAGAGTCAGTCGTTATTATTAGTGGGGATTTTGTTGGCCGTAGCCGTGGTGACGTATTTGCTGATCCGATTAATTGCTTGGTTTATCTTTAGAATTGGTGTCTGGCTGGGTAAACGTGGCTCTTTAGCAGTGCGCTTTGGCGTGGGTCAGTTAAAGCAGTACCCAGCATTTACCATCAGCCAAATCAGTGCTTTCGGTTTGGCGTTTATAATCATGTTATCGACTGTCTTGCTGCGAAGCGAACTGCTTAGTGAGTGGCAAAGTCAGTTACCTGAAAAGGCGCCAAATCATTTCTTAATCAATGTCCAAGAGCAAGAAGTTGAGCCACTGGAAAAGCTACTCGAAGCAAGTAACGTCAGTACCGAAGGTATTTATCCGATGGTGCGTGGTCGTGTGGTTGGCTTGAATGATATGACGTTAGAAGAAGCGCTGGATGAAAACCAACAGCGTGTTGGCGCGGTGCGTCGCGAGTTGAATTTAACCTGGATGGCAGATGTTCCTGAGGCCAATAAAGTGACAAAAGGTGAGTGGTGGTCTGAGGCTGATGTTGCGGATGAGCGCGCTGAGTTGTCTGTAGGTGAAGAGCTTGCTGAACGTTTAGGGCTGGAAATTGGGGATGTCCTCAAATTTTCAATCGGTGGTTTAGAAGTTGAAGGAGAAATTACCAATCTTCGCTCGATTCAGTGGGATTCGTTCCAACCGAACTTCTTTATTATTTTCGAACCGGGCGGGCTCGATGGTTTTCCGGCAAGCTATATCACCAGTTTCTATTTACCGATTGACGATAAGCCGGTGTTAAATCAAATCTTGAAACAGATGCCGACAGTCACCATAATCGAGCTCGATTCGATTATGGAGCAGGTACAGTCGATTCTCGATCAAGTGACCATGGCGGTTGAGTTTATCATGCTGTTCGTGCTGCTGGCCGGCATTGCTGTGCTGTATGCGGTATTGCAAGTTAGCCGAGAGGAGCGTCTATTATCGGCGACCTTGTTGAAAGCTCTGGGTGCGAGAAAAAAGTTTATTCGTGCCAGTATTTTAGCTGAACTTGTTTTGCTGGGAGTGTTTTCTGGGGTGTTGGGCGTCATTGGTGGTGAGGTCTTGGTCAACATTCTTTACTCTAAAGCATTTGATATCGATTTAGTCTTGCACCCATGGTATTGGTTATGGGTACCCCTGATCAGCGTCAGCTTTATTGGGATTGTGGGTTGGCTCGGCCTAAGACATCTCTTAAATCAACCTGCTCACCAAGTTTTACGTGAGTATTAGAAGCTAAATGTGGTCTGCTCTGGTAACCCTAAAAATTGCTGTGAGCAGACCAACAAAAAGACGGCTAAAGAAAAATAAAGGTAGACACCGACTAGCTTTGGTTGTTATTAATAAAAAAGGATAGACAGGTCAGCCAGTAATAGTTGCCCTGTTTTTTGTATATATAAAGCAATTAAATCATTGATTTTAAAGAAAAAGATTCTTTTATGGGTAAATCCTTAGTGATCGTGGAGTCGCCAGCAAAGGCGAAAACCATTAACAAATATCTTGGTAATGACTACGTGGTTAAGTCCAGTGTGGGTCATATTCGTGATTTGCCGACAGGTTCAAAAAAGAAACCTGTTGATGCAAAAGAGCGCGCACGCAAAGCCGCTGAAACGCGAAAACTATCGCCAGAAGAAAAGATCAAGCATAAGGCGCGAAAGGAGAAGCAGGCGCTGTTTGATCGTATGGGGATTAATCCAGAAAAAGGTTGGGACGCGACTTATGAAGTCTTGCCCGGCAAAGAAAAAGTATTAAATGAACTAAAAAAGCTGGCTAAAGACGCCGATGAAATCTATCTCGCAACGGATTTGGATAGAGAAGGAGAGGCCATTGCGTGGCACTTACGTGAGTCTTTAGGCGGTGAGGATACACGCTTTAAGCGCGTTATCTTTAACGAAATCACAAAAAAAGCGATTCAAGAAGCGTTCCAAAAGCCGGGTATCTTGGACATGAATTATGTTCATGCTCAGCAAGCTCGCCGTTTCTTGGACCGTGTGGTTGGTTTTATGGTGTCGCCGCTGTTATGGCGTAAAATTTCTCGTGGTTTATCAGCAGGACGTGTGCAATCTGTAGCAGTGCGCCTGCTTGTAGAGCGTGAGCGTGAAATTCGTGCTTTTATCCCTGAAGAATATTGGGATGTGCATGCAGATACGCTGACGCAGAGCGACAATGAGCTGCGCTTGATGGTTAACAAGCATCAAGGCAAGACTTTCAAGCCAACCAATGAAGCGGATACCAATAAAGCGTTAGAAGAGTTAAAGCAGCACAGTTACAGTGTTTCTTCTCGTGAAGATAAGCCACAGAAAAGTAAAGCGCCTAAACCTTTTATTACTTCAACTCTGCAACAAGCTGCGAGTACACGTTTAGGGTTTGGTGTAAAAAAGACCATGATGATGGCGCAACGCTTGTATGAAGCAGGTTATATTACTTACATGCGTACTGACTCGATGAACTTGAGTCAGGATGCTGTGGCAGCTTGTCGCGATCACATTAATGACCAATATGGCGCTAAGTATTTACCGAGCGATCCAAATATCTACTCCAGTAAAGAAGGCGCTCAAGAGGCGCACGAAGCGATTCGTCCATCGGATGTGAATGTTCGTGTGACCCAGCTGAAAAATATGGAAAAAGATGCGGAGCGTCTTTATGAACTTATCTGGCGTCAATTTGTAGCATGCCAGATGACTCCTGCAGAGTTTGATGTGACCAGCTTAAAAGTGACGGCAGGCGATTATGAACTGAAAGCTCGTGGTCGAGTGATGAGATTTGATGGTTGGACAAAGGTTCAGCCGATGCAAAGTCGTAGTAAAGAAGATCAAGAACTGCCGAATGTTAAAGAGGGCGAAGAGCTTAAGTTACAGAAGCTCGATCCTAAGCAACACTTTACTAAACCACCGGCGCGTTATTCTGAAGCAGCGCTGGTTAAAGAATTAGAAAAGCGTGGTATAGGTCGACCATCGACTTATGCATCAATTATTTCGACGATTCAAGACCGCGGTTATGTGCGTCTTGATAATAAGCGTTTTTACGCCCAAAAGATGGGTGAGATCGTTACGGACCGCTTGGTTGAGAGTTTTGATGATTTGTTGGATTACTCTTTCACTGCAACGATGGAAAAGCATCTTGATGAAATTGCAAAAGGTCGTTCTGATTGGCGCATCACGCTTGATGAGTTTTACGATGAGTTTTCAGAGCAACTGAAAAAAGCTGATCAATCTCAAGATGAAGGTGGCATGCGTCGCAACGAAGCCGTTGAAACTGAGCTCGAATGTGAAAAATGCGGTGAGCACAATTTAGCAATAAGAAATGCCAGCACCGGTGTTTTCTTAGGTTGCACAGGTTATTCGTTGCCACCAAAAGAGCGCTGCAAGAATACGGTAAACCTCATTCCAGGCGAAGAGTTTGTTGCAGCGGATGAGGAAGAAGAAGCGCGTTACCTGCATAGCCGTAAGCGTTGCCCGAAATGTAACTCGACCATGGATGATTACTTGGTCAATGAACAAACCAAGTTGTTTATTTGTGGTAATAACCCTGATTGTGATGGTTATGAGGTTGAAAAAGGCGAGTATAAGATTAAAGGCTATGATGGTCCTGTCTTAGACTGCGATAAGTGTGGCAGTGAAATGCAGCTGAAAACGGGGCGCTTCGGTAAATATTTTGGCTGTACCAGTGAGGACTGTAAAAATACTCGAAAATTACTGAAGAATGGTGAGCCTGCTCCACCAAAGGCGGATCCTATCCCGATGCCAGACTTGCAGTGTGAGAAAGTTGACGACCATTATGTGTTGCGTGATGGCGCAGCGGGCATTTTCTTAGCTGCGAGCAAGTTCCCAAAGAATCGCGAAACACGAGCACCGGCAGTGGATGAGGTTAAGCTAGTTGAAGACCAGCTTGATCCAAAATACAAATTCTTAGCCAAAGCACCGGTTAAGGATCCTGATGGTAATCGCACTTTTGTTAAGTTCAGTCGTAAAACTAAGGAACAGTATGTCGCTGGGGTTAAAGAAGATGGTAAAGCCAGCGGTTGGGCAGCATTTTATAAGAATGGTAAGTGGCAGGAGAAAGAATAACGGGTTATATCTACTGCGCTTCAGCCATACTTTGTTCAAATCCACTTTATAAATACTCGATTACTAGTGTAAACTCCGTCTTATAAAGTGGATTTCGCCGCGTCTTGCTATCGCTCGTGACGATATAACGGCAATCCTTTCTGTAATTTATAGTCATTTCTGGGCAAAAAATGTACTCTTTACTACGTTCTATCTTATTTCAGCTCGATGCTGAGCGTTCTCATCACTTATCACTAAACTCATTAAACCTAGCCAAAAAGCTGAGCTTAACGGGACTGTTGGCAAAACCGATGGTGAATGATCCTGTAGAGGTGATGGGGCTAAAGTTTCCAAATCGAGTGGGCTTAGCCGCTGGTTTAGACAAAAATGGTGAGTATGTCGATGCCCTTAGTAGTCTAGGTTTTGGCTTTGTGGAAGTTGGAACGGTAACGCCTCGCCCTCAGCCGGGGAATCCTAAGCCGCGCTTGTTCAGAATTAAAGAGGCCGAAGCGATCGTGAATCGCATGGGCTTTAATAATGACGGTGTTGAGCAACTGTTAGAAAATGTCAGTAAGGCTCAGTACGATGGTGTGTTAGGCATCAATATCGGGAAAAACTTCGATACTCCTGTAGAAAAAGCAGTTGATGACTACTTGATTGGTATGGAAAAAATATACCAAAAAGCGGATTACATGGTGGTCAATATTTCTTCTCCTAATACTCCGGGCTTACGTGACTTGCAGTTTGGAGAGACGTTAAAAGCTCTGCTGGGAAGTTTAAAAGAGAAGCAACATCAGCTGCATAACGAATACGGTGTTTACAAGCCGCTAGCGATTAAGATCGCGCCAGACTTGTCGAGCGACAATATCCAAGAATTAGCGCAAACCTTTACTCAATTTGAGATGGATGGTGTTATTGCGACCAATACCACCTTTGATCGAAGCCAAGTTGAAGGCATGAACAATGCTGATGAGCAGGGAGGGTTAAGCGGTAAGCCATTGGCTACACAATCGACCAAGGTTATCCAAAACTTGGTCGAAGCGATGAATCATAAAATTCCTGTGATTGGCGTTGGTGGTATTCATAATGCTGAAACAGCGATTGAAAAAATAGAAGCCGGCGCTTCATTAGTGCAGGTATATTCGGGCTTTATTTACGAAGGCCCACAACTGATACACACAGCGGCCCAAGCTCTCAAAGAGCGTTTTAGCCACTAGTAACCGAGAATAATTATGCAGTTTTATGCTATTTGTCCCAAAGGTGTCGAAGGATTACTTGCCGACGAACTCAAGTCTTTTGGTGCAACCAACATTAAAGAACACCCCACGCACATCGCTTTTGAGGGTGATCTCAAACTGGCTTATACCAGTTGTTTACATTCTCGGTTAGCGAATAGAGTCTATTTATGTCTACTCGACGATAATTTTGAATCCGTAGATGAACTCTATCAAAAGGTTAATACTATCGAGTGGAGCTGGCACTTTGATTTCAAGCAAACCTTTTTGGTTAACTGTGTGGCTCGAAAGAACAAGCATATTCGTCACTCTGGTTTCGGTGGGCAAAAAGTCAAAGACGCTATTGTCGATTATTTCATGGAGCGTTATGAGCAGCGTCCGTCGGTGGATA
Organism: Kangiella geojedonensis; assembly: GCF_000981765.1. Taxonomy (GTDB): domain Bacteria; phylum Pseudomonadota; class Gammaproteobacteria; order Enterobacterales; family Kangiellaceae; genus Kangiella; species Kangiella geojedonensis. The sequence goes on from NZ_CP010975.1 coordinate 698,910, forward strand.
AAGAGAATCCTGATTATCGTGTGCATGCGCTGGTTAATGGCAACCAAATTAAAGTAGGAATCGATCTCTGTGGCCATGGTCTAAACCAGCGAGGCTATCGAGAAGAAGGTGGTCGTGCACCGATTAAAGAAAACTTAGCCGCAGCGTTGTTAATAAGAGCGAATTGGCCGGCTTTGGCGGAAGAAGGGTATGATTTTCACGACCCTATGTGTGGTAGTGGAACCCTGCTGATTGAAGCCGCAATGATGGCAGCAAAGGTTGCTCCAGGATTACTCAACAACAATTATGCCTTTAAAACATGGAAACAGCACGATGACGAGCTTTGGCAAGATATATTAAGTCAGGCTAAGGAAATTGCTGAAAAAGGCAAAGAGACGCTTAAAAGCCACTTCTATGGCAGCGATAGTTTCCGCAAGAACCTGCCGTTAGCTAAAGATAATTGCCAAGCGAGTGGTCTTTCAGAGTTCATCACTATTGAAGAACAAGATATTCGCCACCCGAAAAAAGAACCGATCAGCGAAAAAGGATTAATGTTATCCAATCCTCCTTACGCCGAGCGCTTAGGCGAGGAGGAAGAAGTCACTCAGTTATACCGTGACTTCGGCGATTATATGAAAGTTCGTTGCGACGGGTGGAGGGCAGCGTTTATTACTACCGATGAGCAGTTCGCTAAGGCTGTGGGTATTCGCTCTCATAAGCAGTACAAATTTAAGAATGGTGCTCTCGACTGTAAGTTGTATCTGTTTGAGGTATCGGAAAGTAATTATTACAAGCCGTTTGATCCCACGCGCTGGAACCCTGACTGGGAAAACAATTTAGCCGACGGTGCGGTCATGCTGAAAAATCGTATGCGGAAAAATATGCAACGATTGAAATCTTACTTGAAGCAAAACGATGTGACTTGTTATCGGCTTTATGATGCTGATTTACCTGAGTATGCTGCTGTTGTTGATGTCTATGATGATGAAGTCCATATTCAGGAGTACATGCCACCTAAGGACATCCCTGAAAAAGTGAGTCGTAAGCGTCTACAAGATATTGTCAGAGTAACGGCGGGCTTGTTAGAGATTCCTGAAGTTAATATTCACTTAAAACAACGTCAAAGACAAAAAGGTAAGCAGCAATACACCAAACAGTCGGGTGAAGAAGGCTTTAAAGTAGTCCATGAGAATGGCTTTAACTTTCAGGTCAACTTAAAGCAATACCTTGATACTGGGTTATTCCTTGATCATCGTAAGACCAGAAAAATGATACTGAGCGAAGCTGAAGGGAAGAAATTTCTTAACTTATTCGCTTATACCGGCTCTGTGAGCGTCTATGCAGCGCTTGGTGGTGCCTCTACTACAACCGTTGATATGTCTAGAACCTACCTTGATTGGGCAAAGAAGAACTTTAGCCTTAACGGTATCACTCCTTATGGACATAGTTTCGTACAGTCTGATTGTATGCAGTGGCTTGAAGAGAATAGTGACGCTAAACAGTATGATTTAATTTTTCTGGATCCGCCGACTTTCTCCAATTCGAAGCGAATGAACACAACTTTTGACGTACAGCGAGATCAAGAAAGTCTTATCTCAATGACCATGAAGTTATTAAAACCCCGTGGAAAACTGTATTTTTCAAATAACTTCAAAAAGTTTGCAATGGACACTGCGATTAATGAAAACTATCAAGTGCAAGAAGTAACAGGAAAAACCTTACCACCTGACTTTAAAAATAGTAGAAACCATCATCGATGTTGGTTAATTCAGCATAAATAAAAAAAAGCCCAGCAATTGCTGGGCTTTTTCCTTTTGCGTAAAGCTCTACAGTCGTATTACTTTTTCTTCTTAGTAACACGCTTCTTAGCAGGAGCTTTCTTTTTGGTAGCTGCTTTTTTCTTAGCTGGGGCTTTTTTCTTAGCCGGAGCTTTCTTTTTAGCAGGTGCTTTTTTCTTGGCTGGAGCTTTTTTCTTAGTCGCTGCTTTCTTTTTAGCAGGCGCTTTTTTCTTAGGAGCGGCTTTCTTTTTAGTTGCAGCCTTCTTTTTAGCTGCTGCAGCTTTAGCCTTGGCTTTCGCTTTAGCTTTCTTTTCAGCAGCCTTTTTCTTGGCGGCTGCTTTCTTAGCGGCGGCTTTTTCACGTGCAATACGTTTCTTTTCCGCTGCTTTTGCTTTTTTCTCTTCTTTGGCAGCCCAGTCTTTCTCGAACTTGGCAATCGCTTTCTCTAAAGCTTCTTGCTTTCTTGCTGCTGCTTTTCCATCCGTTAAAGCTTGTTTCGCTTTATCTTGTGCTTTTACAGCTTGGTTTACAGCTGTTTTAGCTTTCTTGGCTGCGTCTTTCGCTTTTTTAGCAGCTGCCTTGTTAGTTTTGTTTGCTTTGTCTTTTGCTTTTTTAGCAGCGACCTTAGCTTTGTCGTTAGCTTTTTTTGCAGCGTCACGAGCTTTTTTTGTAGCGCTCGCTGCTTTCTTCGCTGCAGCTTCAAGCTGCTTTACCGTTGGAGACTTTGGCTTTGATTTTTTCGCCGCAGTTTTAATGGGTTGTCTAGCCATGATTGTTTCCCCTATTTGTCGTGTGATGTTTTGATTAAATTTCAATCAAATTATACGAAAAGAATTTTGTAATGTTAAACATTAATTATGCTAAAGTTGCCTTATTGAACTGTTTTTTGATGTTTTTTATTAAAAACTATGCCAAATAAGCAAGAAATAATTTTTTTTACCACTTTTGGTTGTCATTTGTGCGAACAAGTTGAAGCAATGATTTTTGCTTTAAACCAACAAAAAAATTTAGCAAATCGTTTTGACATTATCGCGTTCGATATTATCGATGATGAAAAAATTTTAGCGGAATATCGAACAACAATTCCTGTATTAAAAAACACATCGACCAGTGAAAAATTATTTTGGCCGTTTTCTTTTGAAGAACTCGATGATTGGTTGGACTAATTTTTTAAATCGATCTGCGCTTACGTTCGACTTTTTTATGTTTGTTGTTAAGACAACGAATCGTTAATTTTTTTGCTGTTTATTCAGTAGCGACCTAAATCGCCAATTTGGCGATCATTTTCGTCTGAGTGTTAATTCTTAGGTCACACTTCACTAACCCATACCGTTGCTTCTCACATAATACGTATTTGCCTTGACAAAATAGCGTTTTGAACGTATGTTTCAAACAAGTGTTTTAGTGCGAAATAGCTTACAATCTATGAGTTTACATGATTCAACCCAGACAAAGATTCTTGATGCTGCGGAGTTTTTATTCGCAGAACGTGGATTTGCAGAAACTAGCTTAAGGACCATCACAGGACGAGCAAAAGTGAATTTGGCCAGTGTTAATTATCACTTCGGCTCCAAAAAGTCGCTGATACAGGCTGTGTTTGATCGTTTTTTACAGGATTTCACCTCTCAGTTAAGTGTGCGCTTGGAAGAGCTAGAGCAGCAACCGGCAAATGAACTACAGGCTGAAACCTTGTTATCGGCGTTAATTGAGCCGCTATTGTCCTTGAATAATACTCGTAATAACTCAGTGTCGATTTTTATGCGTTTGCTCGGAAGGGCTTATGCGGAGACTCAGGGGCATTTACGTCGTTATGTTACTGAGCGATATGGGCATGTTCTGGTTCGTTTTACGCACTTATTTCAAAAAGGGTACCCCGAGTTAAGTAATGACCAAATCTTTTGGCGTTTACATTATATGTTGGGAAGCTTAATTTTTACTTTGGCCGGTAGCGATGCTTTGCGCCAAATTTCAGAAGCAGATTTCAATCGTAGTCTAGAAGTTAAAGATGTTATCCAAGAAATGGTACCGTTTTTAGCTGCAGGCATGAAAGCATAATTTAATAGAAGTTTTGAGGAAGAGAAATGATAGGGTTAATTGAGCTGTTAATCATGTTAGTCGTTGTTGGCTACTGTGCCTACCAACGTTTAGCGATGAAGAACGCAATGCTTATTAATGGTGTAGCGCTTGTTGTGCTGCTGTTTACATTGGATAACTCTTGGGGCTTTTATGTGTCACTGGTTATTTATGGCATTGTCTCTTTATTTTATTTCTTACCTGATCTTCGTGTGGATTGGATCTCACGCAAACTGTATCACTTTATGCAGCAAGTGTTGCCACCCATGACTGAAACGGAAAAGACGGCTCTAGAAGCTGGTGATGTTTGGTGGGAAGGTGAGTTGTTCCGTGGTAAGCCCGACTGGAACACGCTTCTTAATTACAAGAAGCCTGAGTTAACAGAAGAAGAGCAATCTTTTGTCGATAATGAAACGGAAGAGCTTTGCTCAATGCTTGATGATTGGGATATTGTTCATAAGCGCAAAGATTTGCCACCTGAAGTGTGGCAGTTCATTAAAGATAAAGGCTTTTTGGGAATGATTATTCCGAAAAAGTATGGCGGTAAAGGTTTCTCTGCACTAGCGCATTCAACGGTTGTGACTAAGATTGCTACTCGAAGTGGTAGTGCGGCCGTAACCGTCATGGTGCCAAACTCATTAGGTCCTGGTGAATTGTTATTACATTACGGCACTGATGAGCAAAAAGATTATTACTTACCTCGACTCGCTGAGGGTAAAGAAATTCCATGTTTTGCACTAACGTCGCCTGTGGCTGGTTCTGACGCCGGTGCTATCCCGGATAAAGGTATCGTCTGTAAAGGTGAGTTTAACGGTGAAGAAACGTTAGGTATCCGCATTACCTGGAACAAGCGTTACATCACCTTGGCTCCAGTAGCGACTATTGTTGGCCTAGCATTCAAGCTGTATGACCCTGAAGGGTTGTTGGGTGACAGCGACAAAGAAGATTACGGTATTACTTGTGCTTTAATACCTGCCGATCATCCTGGTGTTGAAATTGGCCGTCGACATTTGCCAATGAACCAAGCCTTTATGAACGGCACTACGACGGGTAAAGATGTGTTTATTCCAATGAGTATGCTCATCGGTGGTCAAGATTATGCTGGCCAAGGTTGGCGCATGCTGATGGAAAGTTTGGCAGCTGGTCGCTCAATTTCATTGCCGGCTATGGGAACTGCCGTTGCTAAGCTGTCATATCGCATGACAGGGGCTTACGCCTTAGTTCGTGAACAGTTTAAGTTACCGATTGGTCGCTTTGAAGGTGTTGAAGAAGCCATGGCTCAAATTGCTGGCTTGGCTTATCGTACCGAAGCTAGTCGTGTCATGACCGCTGGAGCTGTTGATCTTGGTGTGAAACCGTCGGTGGTATCAGCGATTGCCAAATACCACATGACTGAAATGGGTCGAGATATTATGAGCCATTCTATGGATATTCATGCGGGCCGTGCCATTATCATGGGCGAGCGAAATTATCTTGCTAATGGCTTTATGAGTCAGCCCATTGGTATCACGGTTGAAGGCGCTAATATTTTAACCCGAAACTTAATGATTTTTGGCCAAGGCGCGATCCGTTGCCATCCGTATGTTTTGCGTGAAATGTTAGCCGCACAGCTTGAAGACCAAGAAGAAGGCGTTAAGCGATTCGATAGTTTGTTATTCCGTCATATTGGTTATGGCGTGAGTAACTTCTTCCGCACGCTTGGTCTTGGCGTGACCGCTGCGAAGATTGCTGATAAGCCTGTTGCTGGTGAAACCGGTCGTTATTATCAGCAACTGACTCGCATGAGTTCTGCTTTAGCGTTAACGTCCGATGTCGCCATGGGTATGTTGGGTGGTGACTTGAAGCGTAAAGAACGTTTATCGGCGCGACTGGCTGATGTGTTAAGTCACTTATACTTATGCTCAACCGTGCTGAAGTATTATGAAGACCAAGAGCGTCCTTTAGCTGACTTGCCTTATGTGCGCTGGAACATGGAGTATGGCTTACATAAGATCCAAGAAGCTTTTTATGATTTTTACGAGAACTTCCCGAATAAAGTTGTTGGTAAAGGGTTACGTTTCATTGCGTTCCCGTATGGTAAAAGTTATAGCCGACCATCGGACAAATTAGAGCGTGAGCTAGTCATGCCAATGATGAAAGACTGTGAAATCCGCGATCGTATTACTCAATACGCTTATATTGGTAAAACTGATGACGATGTCACTGGTCGTGTTGAGTTGGCGTTTAAGAAGGTTTTGGCTGCTGACCAAGTACGCTATAAACTTCGTAAAGCAATGAAAGCGAAAGAGCTGGATAAAAACCTCACCAATATGGAGCGAATTGAGCAGGCGATTGAGAAAGGCATCATTAATGCTGAAGAGCAACAAATTCTCACCGATGCTGAAACTGCCCGTATGGATGTGATACAGGTTGATGATTACTCCAATGATCAAATATCGGGTGTGGTAGATTAATTATTGTTCAAACCATAAAGGCGCCTAAGGGCGCCTTTTTCATATAAATCAAAAAGTTAACCTCTTGTCTAACCAGTCTTTTGAATTTATCTATTGCGATGATTATTTGGTATTCTATGGCATTGAGTTTATGATATAGGATAGACCAGATAAGGATTTCCCCACATTTATAGTTGGATTAGATAATTTAAGAGACCGAATATATGTCAAAAGATAAATTAGTTATTTTTGATACGACTTTGCGTGATGGTGAGCAAAGTCCTGGCGCGTCAATGGATAAAGAAGAAAAATTAGAAATCGCGCAACAATTAGAAAAGATGAGAGTTGATGTTATCGAAGCGGGTTTTGCGGTTGCAAGTCCTGGAGATTTCGAAGCGGTAAAACTGGTTGCTGATACCATCAAGGATAGCACGATTTGTTCACTCTCTCGTGCCGTAGCAAAAGATATTGAAGTCGCTGGTGATGCCTTAAAAGGCGCTAACTCGGGCCGAATTCATACCTTTATCGCGACGTCACCTTTGCACATGAAGCATAAGCTTCAGATGGAGCCTAATGATGTGATTGAGCAGGCTGTTAAGTCTGTTAAATTAGCGCGTAGCTTGTGTGATGACGTTGAGTTTTCATGCGAAGATGCGGGGCGTTCAGAGTTGGACTTTATGTGCCGTATCATCGAGCAGGTGATCGATGCGGGCGCTCGCACCATCAACATTCCGGACACTGTAGGCTATAACATGCCTGATCAGTATGCGAATACGATCCAACAGTTAATCGAGCGCATTCCTAATTCTGATAAAGCGATTTTCTCAGTCCACTGTCACAACGATTTAGGTTTGGCGGTAGCGAACTCACTCGCCGCGGTTCAAAAGGGCGCGCGTCAAGTAGAGTGTACGATTAATGGTCTTGGTGAGCGTGCGGGTAACGCATCGCTAGAAGAAGTGGTTATGGCGATCAAAACTCGTCCAGACTACTTTAATGTGGATGTCGACATTGATACGCGTCATATCGTACCGACGTCGCAACTGGTCTCGAAAGTGACTGAGTTTGCAGTGCAGCCTAACAAAGCGATCGTGGGCGATAACGCTTTTGCTCATGAGTCCGGTATTCATCAAGATGGCGTATTAAAAAATCGTGAAACCTACGAAATTATGCGTGCTGAAGATGTAGGTTGGGCAAATAACCGCATGGTATTGGGTAAGCACTCAGGACGAAATGCCTTCAAAAGTCATTTAGCTGGGCTAGGCATTCAGTTTGATAATAACGATGATCTGAAGCAAGCCTTTGTTGCCTTTAAAGAGCTTGCGGATCGAAAGCACGACATTTTAGATGAAGATTTGTTGAGCTTGGTCAAGCGTTAATGAGACCGGTGGCATAATATGACTCATTGGAATCGAGCCTATCTGGATGCATTAGAGGTACCTGTGTGGGTACCTCTGAGCGTTCAGGAGGAAGAAAAAGTCGCTCAGCCCAAAGTTGAGCCTGGCGCTGATGCGGCTGCTTTAAGTCCTGAAGCTACTGAATCCAGTGCTAGTGAGTCCAGTGTTACTGAATCCAAGAGTGAGGTTAACAATGAAGTTGTTGCTTTGGCCTTTATCCAAGGTGATCAGCAAGCTGACTTTATATTTGTGGTCTCGAAAGATGCCGATAAGAGTCAAGCACAAGCAACGCTTAAAAAGCTTGAACTAGCGTGGCGCTTGTGGCTTGAACAGCCTTTCTCAGCAGCGATAGCGCAAGTAAGCGAGCCCTCGGACTCGACTACTTCTATCGAGGAGTGTCGCGGTAAAGTGATTGCCTGTGATTTGAGTGACTCCCTTGAGCATCCCAGTATTCCTGCGCCACACTTGGATTTCTCCTTGAGCAACAAAAAAGATTGGTGGAGTTTACTCCAGCGACTGCAGTAATGACGCCAACCACAGTCATTCGTCCTCTTGACGTGGAAGACTTAGAAACCATTGTGGGCATTGAACAGCAAGCCCATGCTTATCCTTGGAAAAAAAGCATCCACCTTAGTTGCATCGAGCAAGGCTACCCCAGTTTAGTGCTAGAGCAGGATAGAGCAATCACTGCTTATGTTGTGTTTAACTACCTCTATGACGAGTGTCACTTGATGAATATCACGACGAAACCGTCGCTACAAGGGCGTGGTTACGCTAGCCAACTGATTCAGACTTTATATCAACATTCGGCACTGGCTGGGATGAGCAGTGTGTTGCTTGAAGTCAGGGAGTCAAATCATCCGGCACTATCGTTCTACGCTAAAGAAGGGTTTGAAAAAATTGGTCATCGCCCTGACTATTACCCGAAAGGACTGGACCGAGAGGGCGCTGTAGTGATGAGACGTTCTCTTTCTGACTTCTTGTTGTCTTAAGTGCATTGAGTAACTTTCATCATTTCCTCTCCACCGCTTCCTTCAACACTTCTCATCTTATTGGTAGACTAGTAAGCATCTATCGTTAAACAAGGTTGTGTAATGCAACAAAAATTTAGTCAGTGGTTACAAGCCCAAGGGTATGAGTTTACGGATATTACTGCTCTGGTGATGGTGCTAGGGCTCATTGTACTCATTTCTATTGCTATACATTTCATTCTTCATCGCATCGTTTTACGCTTTGTTGATCGAATGGCGCAAAAGTCACAAAAGCGTTGGCGCAAAGCGTTCTTCGAGCGCAAATTATTCACACGAATCGCTTTAGTGGTACAGGGTGTCATCATCTATATCCAAGCGGGACTGTGGTTAAAACCGGAAACTGCAGTACTTGAGTGGGTGCAGACTACTTCATTGTTGTGGGTACTGCTGTATATTCTACTCTCTGCTTTTTCTTTGCTCGATGCTCTGTTGGATATATCACAAGGGGAGTCTCGTTTTCGAGGGTTGCCGCTGAGAGGTTTGTTCCAGAGCGTTAAGCTGGTCGCGACGATTGTCGTTATTATTCTTGCGATTTCAGCACTGGCAGGTAAGTCACCATTGATTATTCTCAGTGGTTTAGGAGCCATGACGGCGGTGGTGATGCTGGTCTTTAAAGACCCTATTTTGGGGTTGGTGGCAGGCATTCAATTGTCGGCTAATGACATGCTGGAAGTTGGAGACTGGCTTGAAATGCCGTCTTATGGTGCTGATGGCGACGTGATTGAGATCGCCTTAACAACGGTTAAAGTTCGAAACTGGGATCAAACCATTACCACAGTGCCAACCTATGCCTTAATTTCAGACTCGTTCAAAAACTGGCGCGGCATGATGGACATCGGAGGCCGACGCATTATGCGACAGGTGTTAGTTGATGCTACTAGCGTTGAGTTTTTATCGGATGATGATATTGCTAGATTAAAAAGAGCGCGCTTACTTGAGCCTTACCTAGAAGAGCGACAAAAAGAAATCAGTCAATATAATGAAGAGAACCAGTTTGATCTCAGCTCACGAGCTAATGGTCGTCGATTAACCAACCTAGGCACCTTTAGAGCTTACTTGCTCAGTTATCTCGAAAATCGAGAGGATATCCGACAGGATTTGACTTTATTGGTGCGTCAGGGACAGTCTTCCTCAACGGGTATCCCGATAGAGGTGTATGCTTTTACCGCTACTACCAAGTGGGCAGAGTACGAAAATATACAATCGGATATTTTTGATCATATCTTTGCTGTTCTGCCGGAGTTTGGTTTGCGTTTACATCAATCTCCAACAGGGCACGACATTTCGAAGCTCGCCATGCCTCAAGATAACGCGGTTAATGGTCGCGAATCTACCCAGAAATAGCTTATAATGCCCGCTTTTGCGGGCTTTCATCCCCAATACTTTATAACCTTGAAGAGAGTGGCATGTCTAAATTGACGTCTGAAATTGAGAATCGTCGAACTTTTGCAATTATTTCGCACCCGGATGCAGGTAAAACAACCATTACCGAAAAAGTCTTGTTATTTGGTAAGCAAATTCAAGAAGCAGGCGTGGTTAAAGGCCGTAAAGGCAAGCATGCCACGTCTGACTGGATGGAAATGGAGAAAGAACGTGGTATCTCGGTGACTACCTCGGTGATGCAGTTTCCGTATGGTGGTAAAACGGTGAACTTATTGGATACACCAGGCCACGAAGACTTCTCTGAGGATACTTATCGAACGTTAACTGCGGTTGATTCAGCGTTGATGGTCATTGATAGCGCGAAGGGTGTTGAGGCTAGAACGATTAAGCTGATGGAGGTCTGCCGATTACGTGACACGCCAATCGTGACCTTCATGAATAAAATGGACCGCGATATTCGTGACCCTATTGAGTTGCTTGATGAAGTCGAAGACGTCCTAAAAATCAAGTGTGCCCCCGTGTCATGGCCGATAGGTATGGGCAAGCAATTCAAAGGTGTTTATCACTTGTTGGAAGATAAGACCTACCTGTATAAATCAGGCCAAGGCCATACCATCCAAGAGGAACGCATCATTGAAGGCTTAGATAACCCAGAGCTTGATGAGGCCATAGGTAGTCTTGCGGATGACTTGCGAGATGAGCTTGAGTTAGTGCTGGGAGCGAGTCATGAGTTTGATCTCCAAGAATTCCTTGATGGTCAATTAACGCCGGTCTTTTTTGGTACTGCGTTGGGTAACTTTGGTGTTGATCACATGTTGAATGGCTTGGTTGAGTGGGCGCCATCTCCGCTACCTCGTGAAGCCGATAACCGAGATGTTCCGGCAACTGAAGACAAGTTCACAGGGTTTGTGTTTAAGATACAGGCCAATATGGACCCGCAGCACCGTGATCGTATTGCCTTCGTTAGAATTTGTAGTGGTAAATACCAGAAAGGCATGAAAATGCGTCATGTGCGCTTAGGTCGTGATATTGCAGTAAATAATGCACTGACGTTTTTAGCAGGTGACCGTGAGCACCTAGAAGAAGCTTATGCCGGTGATATTATTGGTTTACATAATCACGGCACGATTCAGATTGGTGATACTTTTACTGAAGGCGAAGAACTGAAGTTCCGCGGTATTCCAAACTTTGCTCCCGAGCTATTTCGTCGCGTCCGTTTGCGCGATCCAATGAAGAACAAAGCGTTACTAAAAGGTTTGGTTCAGCTATCAGAAGAGGGTGCAACACAGGTCTTCAGGCCGCAAAACTCGAATGATTTAGTGTTAGGAGCGGTGGGTGTTCTGCAGTTCGACGTAGTTGCAGCTCGCTTAAAAAATGAATATAAAGTAGAGTGTATCTATGATCAGGTGAGCGTCGCGACTGCGCGCTGGGTCACTTGTGATGATGATAAGATGTTTGAAGAGTTCAAACGAAAAAATGCCGATAACATTGCTCTTGATGGTGGGGATAACTGGAGTTACTTGGCACCAACCATGGTCAATTTGAATTTAGCCATGGAGCGTTGGCCTGACGTTAACTTCCTAGAAACACGAGAGCACTAGACTAGGACACTAATAAAAACTATGTTTAAGCCTAAGCACAAAGCACCTAATATCCGATTATTTGATAGTCATTGCCATCTAGACTTTCCGGTTTTTGATAATGACCGCGATGCTATTTTTGAGCAAATGCGAAAAGTCGGTATTGAGGGTGTTTTGATCCCCGGCGTTAAAAAGGAAAATTGGCGATTTATTCGCCAATTAGCCGCGATTAAACCGGGAGTTCATGTTGCGCTTGGCCTTCATCCGATGTTCTTAAAAGAGCATCGTAAAGAACATATCCATGATTTAGAATTGGCCGCGGGCATTAAACCCCTGGCAGCGATTGGCGAAATTGGACTCGATTATTATGAAAAGAATCTTGATAGAAAGGTTCAGATCGCCTTGTTTAAAGCCCAGGTTGAAATTGCTAAATCGTGCAAGTTACCCATTGTTTTACATGTCAGAAAAGCTCATGAAGACGTATTACTGTATTTAAAAACCATGAAATTCCAAGAGGGCGGTATCGTCCATGCTTTTAACGGCAGTATGCAGCAGGCTGAGCGCTACCGTGAGCTAGGCTTCAAGCTGGGATTTGGTGGCGCGATGACTTATGAGCGCTCTGTTAAGCTCAGAGAGTTAGCTAAAAATCTATTGTTGTCGGATATTGTATTGGAAACTGATGCGCCTGATATGATGCCTGCTGGTTGTGAGAAAGATCACAATAGCCCTTTAAACATTTTCCAGAACTTCAACACGCTTGTTGAGCTACGGAGTGAGTCAGCAGAAGAGATTGCCCTGCAAACCTCTCAAAACTCGAGAATCGCTCTTCGCGTATCTTAATGTACAAAATCTAAGCACTTCACACTTTAGATGTATCTCAATTGTTATTCATGGTTGATTAAGCTATAAAGCCGAAGCTTGTGTCTTTTTCTATTCTTTTAAGATCAAGCACTTATAATCAATTAATAAATAACAAATGGGGATAATCATGGATAAAAATATTTTTTTTCCACCCGTAAAAAAGTTATTGGTGGCTGGCGCTGTATTTGCTGCGTTCGGCTTCAATAACACCACTATAGCTGCGGAAGATGACGCCAGTGCTGAAGCTGAAAGCATTGTCGTTACCGGTTCTCGTATCAGACAAGCACAAGCTGAAGGTTCTAATCCGGTTCAAGTATTATCACGTGAAGACTTGGAACGTACAGGTTTGAAAACTGTGGGTGATATTTTACAACGTTTGCCAGCGGCTGGTTCTGCGCTGAACACCCGCTTCAATAGTAGCGGTAACTTCGGTTTTCCACCGGATGGTGGTGGTATCGGAGCTGGTGCCGCGGAAGTAGCGTTACGCCACTTAGATGCTAAGCGTACATTAGTATTGGTTGATGGGGTTCGTTGGGTTAACGGTTCATCAGCGTCGGGTGTATCAAACTCTGTGGATTTAAATACGATTCCTATTAGTATTATCGACCGTATTGAAATTTTAGAAGATGGCGCTTCATCCATTTATGGTTCTGATGCGATTGCAGGTGTTGTAAACGTCATCACACGTAAAGATTTTGACGGCTTTGAATTTAATGCCTACGGCGGTGCTTATGATGAAGGTGATGGTGAGACTGGTCAGTTTGACTTAGCTTTTGGCGCGCAAGGTGACCGTCACCGTGTATTCTTTAGTATCAGTCACTACGATCAGCAAAAAGTTGATTCTTTTGAACGTGAGCTTTCAGTATTCCCTACGCCGGGTACTGGCTTAACGCGTGGTAGTTCAGGTACGCCCCAAGGTCGTTTCCTATTTTTCGGACAAGACAATGACAATGATGGTAACCCAGATGTTGTTAACTTAACGATTAATGACGGTGTGACTGGTATCCCTAACTATGATCCGAACAACCCTGGTGGTCCTGGAGATGATTTCCATGTCTTTACCAACAACGATCGATTTAACTTCGCATCGTACAATTTGTACGTAACACCAAGTCAAAGAACATCGATTTTCGGTCAAGCAGATTATCAAATTACGGATAACGTAAACTTCTATGCGAAAGCATTGTATAACAACCGTAAATCTACAAACCAAGCTGCTCCAGAGCCTATTTTCATTGGTCCAGATGCGGGTACTGGCGGTCTAGCTGATACAGTGATTGTTCATGAAACTAACCCATACAACCCGTTTGGAATGACGTTAGATTCTTCGAACTTTATTTTCGCTGGTCGTCGTCCAATCGAAGGTGGACCACGTGTCTTCCGTCAGAATGTTGATACCAGCTATATTGGCCTAGGTTTCAATGGTGATTTTGTCGCCGGCGATAATGTCTTCTTCTGGGATGTGAACTACAACCACGGTAAAAACTACGCGACTCAGATTAAGCGTGGTGGTTATAACATCCGTCGTATCAAAAATGCGTTAGGTCCATTGGCTGACTGTCAAGCAATGGAAGGCTGTGTGCCGCTTAACTTGTTTGGTGGTCAAGGCGATGGTTCAGGGACTATCACTCAGGAAATGTTGGATTATATTCAATTCATTCAAAAAGATGCGAGTGAAAACGTTATAGATACTCTGTCTGCGAATATCTCGGGTGATTTGTTTGAAATGCCGGCGGGTTACTTCTCGTTTGCGGCAGGTATCGAGTCTCGTGAATATCGTGGTTTCTTCGAGCCAGATCCGGTTGTCGTCGCAGGCGATAGTAATGGTGTTCCATCTTCGCCAACGAGTGGCTCTTATGAAGTGGACGAATATTACGCTGAGTTTAAAGTGCCGTTATTAGCTGACGTTGCAGCTGCGGAAGAGTTAACGCTCTCACTGGCAGCTCGTACTTCGGACTACAGTACTTTTGGTACTGAAACGACAACTAAAGCCGGTGTACTATGGCGTGTTACAGATGAGTTAATGTTCCGTGGTTCGATTTCGGAAGGTTTCCGCGCACCGAGTATTGGTGAGCTGTACTCTTCAGGCTCTCGTTTCGATGCAACCTTAGCTGATCGCTGTAGCGATTACGCTGGTACTCAGTATGAAGCGAACTGTCAGGCACTTGGGGTTCCTGGTACTTACACTCAGTTAAACAGTCAAATTTCTGTGACAACAGGTGGTAATGAGGACCTAAAGGCTGAAACTTCAGATAGTCAAACACTTGGTTTTGTATATAGCCCACAGTGGGTCAACTCTGTTGACTGGATTAACACCTTGGATTTCAAAGGTACTTACTATAAACACGAGATAGAAGGAGCTGTTCAAGCAATTGACGCTCAGACACAGTTAGACTTGTGTGTTAATACCTTGGATTCGCTGTATTGTGATGGCATTAGCCGTGCGTCTACTGGCGCTATTAATGGTTTCAATAACCGTCTTGTTAACATCGGTGGTATTGAAACTTCGGGCTATGATCTGAGCATCTCTTACACAGCACCGCAGTCTGATTGGGGTATGTTCTCAGTAACTTGGTTTAATACTTTTGTTAGCGAATATATCGAAGAGTCGCTTGGCAACCGTGTTGACTTAGCAGGTATTGAACGCAATGATTCGGGGATTCCTGAATGGAAATCAGTATTAACCTTAGGCCTTAATCAAGATGACTGGGGCTTAAGCTGGACGGTTCGTTATGTGGATAGCTTAACGGAAGACTGTACAGATTTCCTTGATGGTACTTCTGATAGTTTGACGGCGTTGGGTTTATGCTCTAATCCGAATACTGCTGATGAATCAATGTCGAAGAATGAACTAAGCTCTCGTGTTTATAACGATATACAGTTTAGCTACTTCCCTGATGTTGACGGTATGGATATGGAGCTGAACGTTGGTGTGAATAACTTCTTAGATGAAGAACCACCAGCATGTTATAGCTGTTCATTAAATGGTTATGATCCATCAGTTTATGATCCTGAAGGTGTGTTTGCTTATGCTTCGATTAAATTGAAGTTCTAAGCTAACCAAACCAAAAAAAAAATGGGGCTTCGGCCCCATTTTTGTTTGTCTAATCCTCATGAATTCTGTTAATCAGCCCCAACTTTGTAAAAGACTCATCGACTAACTCTTTGAAAATAAGGCAATATGCTTTAATCTGGAGATAATAATCACAGGAAAAGTAATTCGATGACGTCGCCATTATCTACATTCCACATTCTAAAGCTATTGCTAAAAGCTGACTGGATATCAGACGAGCAGTTCGAGACTGCTAAGATTCACTTAAGACAAGTGGATCCCAAGTTGCATCCGGTTGAGCAGGTGGCGCACTTATCCCTAACGCGACATGACCATCATCAAAAAATCATTGATGAAGAGGTATTAACGCGTTTCCTAGCGGGCTTGTATAAACTGCCTTATTACCGAATTGACCCGTTGAAAGTTCATGTAGACGAGGTTACTCAAGTCATGTCTTACGCTTATGCGCAACGGCATAACATTCTAGCAGTTGAAGTTAACGAACAAGAAAATAGCGTCAAAGTCGCGGTCATGAACCCAGACGACTTGGGGTGGAGGGAAAGTTTAGGGCAGGTGGTGAGCAAAGATATTATCCCTGTGTTTGCTAATCCGGCGGCCATTAAACGTTATCAAAAAGAATTTTACCAATTGTCAGCTTCAGTGGCTGGGGCAAAAGGAACCAAACTTCAGAATGACACCAGTGTTACTAACCTTGAGCAGCTGATCGAGCTGAAGGGCAGTGATGAAGCCGATGCTAACGACAAGCACATCGTCCAAATCGTGGATTGGCTACTGCAATATGCGTTTAAAGAGCGAGCTAGCGATATACATATTGAGCCGCGCCGCGAAGTTGGGAAGATCCGTTTTAGAATCGATGGTGTTCTGCATAACGTTTATGAGTTGCCGATTGCGATTACTCATGCCGTTATTTCACGATTGAAAATACTTGGTCGCATGGATCTCGCTGAGCGAAGAAAACCCTTGGACGGTCGGGTTAAAACCAAAGCGCCTAATGGGCAAGAAATCGAATTGCGATTATCCACGTTACCCACTGCATTTGGCGAAAAATTTGTAGGTCGTATCTTTGATCCGACAGTATTAACTCGTGAATTTTCAGAGCTTGGTTTAGAACCAGAGACGGAACATACTTGGCGTGAAATGATTGGGCAGTCGACGGGGATTGTATTGCTCACTGGGCCAACCGGTTCGGGTAAAACAACAACCCTCTATACGTCATTAAAACTCTTGGCGACTTCGGAAGTTAACGTTTGTACGATAGAAGATCCGATCGAAATGGTTGATCCGAAGTTGAACCAGATGCAGGTTCATCATGATATTAACCTCGACTTTGCGGCTGGTGTAAAAGCTCTGTTACGGCAAGATCCCGATATTATTATGATTGGTGAGATTCGTGATCAGGAAACAGCACAAATGGCGGTGCAAGCAGCTTTAACAGGGCACCTTGTCATTTCAACGCTTCACACCAATGACGCGCCTTCAGCCATGACGCGATTGATTGAAGTTGGGGTCGAGCCCTATCTACTCAACGCCACCATGTTAGGGGTGATGGCTCAACGGCTGGTTCGAACGCTGTGTAACCATTGTAAGCGTCGAGTTGAGGTGAACTCGGATGCTTGGGATAGTTTAGTCGGGGATAACCTTAATGGAACCTTGGAAAAGCCAGAATATATTTATGAGCCGGCAGGTTGTGATGAATGTCGTCACACGGGCTATCAAGGGCGACAAGGCATTTATGAACTCATGAGCGTAACCGATGAGTTAAAAACCTTGGTGCATGATGATGCTGAAATCAGAACGTTACGCAAGCAGGCGCAAAAGCAGGGGATGAATTTGCTCAGAGTCAGTGGCGCTTACAAAGTCGCCCAAGGGCTCACGACTATTGAGGAAGTGTTAAGAGTGTCTCCGCGCGATAATAATTAGCGCTACAAGCTTTTGCAGTAAAGTAGTTGCAGTAAAACTACTTTACTGCTTATCTTCCTCGACGTCTACGTCGCCTTGCTGCTCCATGGCTTCTTCAATCACCTCTTCAGCTGGCTCGATGTCCTCCTCAGTGGTTTCTTCCTCTAATTCAATAATACCAGGCTTGGGCTCAGCTACCTTTTTCAATACTTGATAATAACGACGTATATTGTTGACGTATTTAACGGGTTCATCGCCACGGGCATAACCAAAGCGTGTTTTCGAGTACCACTTCTTTTGGCGCAATAATGGCAAGAATTTTTTGACCACTAACCACTTGTCGGGGTTTTCCCCTGCTTGATCGGCGAGTCTGCGGGCGTCTTCTAAGTGCCCAAAACCAACGTTGTAGCCCGCTAACGCAAACCAGGTGCGATCAGGATCGCCAATTCTCTCAGGAATTTTTTTCTTCATTAATCTAAAGTAATCTGCGCCACCCATAATGCTCTGTTTTGGATCGAGGCGGTTCTCGATACCCAGTTGGGCAGCCGTATCAAGCGTCAGCATCATCAAGCCTCTAACGCCTGTTGGCGAGCGTGCGTCAGGTTCCCAGTGAGACTCCTGATAACCCATGGCTGCCAAAAAGCGCCAATCCAAGTCATCGCCTGCTGCTTCATAGAAAAAAGGCTTAAACTCTGGAAGTTTGCTCTCAATCGCACGATGAAAAGCTCTGCTACCAACATAGTCGAATTTAGATAAATGTCCGTAATAACGTTCAACAAGGTACGATAAGGTGCCATCTTCTCTTATTTTACTGAAAAACTCGATAGCTTTGATGAATAGGCTATTGTCACCATTTTTATTAAACGCCCAAGCTAGCTCTTCGGGTTCTGATACGCTAAAAGCGACCGCTAATTCGGGCTGGACTTGGCGCATTAAGTCAAGCTCGTTGGAGTCGACGATGGTGTACTGAATCTCTCCTGCAAGCACCATATCCAGCAAGTCTTGAGAGGTTAAGTCCGAACGTTCGGTCCAGCTTAGCTCAGGGTAGTCTTTTTGGATGTCGTATAAGTCTTCAGAATGCGAGCTGTTTGCGATAATGGTTAACTGCTCGTCAATTTGTGAGAAGTCACGTGGTCTGTTATTGCCTTTTAGGTAAACTAGCTTACTGGTTATGCTTTGATAGGGAGGCCCAAAGCGTAAACGCTCTTGGCGCTGGCGCGTCACCGTCAGGCCTGCTGCAGCGAAATCGACTTTTCCTTGTTCGACTTCGTTGAGGATTTTGGCGATATCGTTATGCGTAACAATTTCTAAACGGACCCCTAAATCCTCGGCGAAAAGTTTTACCAGCTCGTACTCAAAGCCTGAGAAACCTTTCTCGCCAACTGACATGGTGGTTGGGGATATGCGACTGTAGACTTTGATATAGCCTTGTTCTTGGATTCGCTCCAGCTGCGTTTTTTGTTGATAATCGCAGGATACAAGACCCCCGAGAGAGAACAGGGTTAGCGCTAGAAAGCTCAGTTTTTTGTAGAAGCTTGTTATCATTAAAGATTATTACCTGATGAGCAACTACCCGCATTATGAAGGTAAATGCTAAAAAAGTGCAAATTTAAGCGTTTAAATTTCCTCAATGACTTATCAAAAAGTCCTAGATGGAGTAAAATTTGCCCACTAGTTGGTATCCACCCCTCACACAGTTTAGAAAAGCCGAGAAGTTTATGCTCATACTACGCGGAAATCCTGCCTATTCACAGTTCCAGAAACAACGTCTTTTAGAAGAAGCTAGCGCTATTGAACCTCGTATTGCTGAGGTCTATGGTGAGTTTGTGCACTATGTTCATGTTAGTGCTGAGCTTTCAGAAGACGAATTACAAGTCTTAGACCGTTTGCTGGAATATGGTCCTGACCGCACGGCGAGCGAACACACGGGACATCGTATGATTGTCGTCCCTCGTCCCGGCACTATCTCTCCTTGGTCATCAAAAGCGACTAATATCGCGCAAAACTGTGGCTTGAATAAAGTTATCCGTATTGAGCGTGGCGTTGCGGTTTATTTTAATAATCCGGAAGGCGAACCACTTAACGCTGAGCTGGCAGAGACGTTAAAACCTTTGGTGCATGACCGCATGACGCAGGTTGTGTTAACGCAGCATGAAGAAGCAGAGCAGTTGTTTGTCCAAGAAAGCCCTAAACCTTACTCAACCGTGGATATTCTCAACGGTGGTCGTGAGGCTTTAGAAGTTGCTAACGTTGAAATTGGGTTGGCTCTGGCGGAAGACGAGATTGATTACTTGGTGGAGAGCTTTACACAGCTGGGTCGAAATCCTGTAGATGTTGAGCTAATGATGTTCGCGCAGGCCAACTCAGAGCACTGTCGCCACAAAATTTTCAATGCATCTTGGACTATTGACGGGATTGAGAAAGACTTGTCATTGTTCAAGATGATTAAAAATACTTATGCCACTAACTCGGAAGGCGTCTTGTCGGCGTATAAAGATAACGCTGCCGTGTTTGAAGGCTTTAGTGCGCATCGCTTCTTCTCTAGCGCTGACACTTACGAATACCAGTATCATCTAGAGCCTGTTCACGTCTTGATCAAAGTCGAAACACACAATCACCCAACCTGTATTTCTCCTTATCCAGGTGCTTCAACAGGCTCTGGTGGTGAAATTCGTGACGAAGGCGCGACCGGAATTGGCGGTAAACCGAAAGCGGGTTTGACCGGCTTTACGGTTTCGAACTTGCGTGTTCCAGGTTATGAGCAGCCTTGGGAAACAGATTTTGGTAAGCCTGAGCGTATCGTAACGGCTCTGGACATCATGCTAGAAGGGCCGATTGGTGGTGCAAGCTTTAATAATGAGTTTGGTCGTCCAGCGATTAACGGTTACTTCCGTACATTTGAAGAGCAATTCGAATTTGAATACGGCACCGAAGTGCGCGGTTATCATAAGCCGATTATGATTGCTGGTGGTATGGGTAACATTCGCGAACAGCACGTTGAGAAAAAAGAAATTAAGCCGGGCTACAAAGTTGTGGTTCTAGGCGGCCCAGCGATGTTAATCGGTTTGGGTGGTGGTGCTGCCTCGTCGATGGCGTCAGGTTCGAGCCAAGAAGATTTAGATTTTGCTTCAGTGCAGCGTGATAACCCAGAGATGGAACGTCGCTGTCAGGAAGTGATTGACCGCTGCTGGTCAATGGGCGAGCGTAACCCCATTGAATTTATCCACGATGTGGGCGCGGGCGGTTTATCCAACGCAATCCCTGAGCTGGTACATGATGGCGAGCGTGGCGGTAAGTTTGAGTTACGCCGTGTGCCGAATGCCGAAAAAGGTATGGCGCCGGTAGAAATCTGGTGTAACGAAGCGCAAGAGCGTTACGTTTTAGCGGTATCTCCTGAGAATGTTGAACAATTCGAAGCGATTTGTTCACGCGAGCGCTGTCCGTTTGCGGTAGTGGGTGAAGCGACAGAAGAGTTACACCTTGAATTAAACGATGAGCATTTTGACAACAAGCCTGTCGACTTACCGATGGATATTTTATTCGGCAAGCCGCCAAAAATGCACCGTGAAGCCAAGACTTTATCGAAGCCATCAACCGAGCTTCCAAAAGTTGACGATATCAACGAGGCTGTGGACCGTATCTTGGCATTGCCAGCGGTTGCCGATAAAACGTTCTTAATCACCATCGGCGATAGAACCGTTGGTGGTATGGTGTCGCGCGACCAAATGGTTGGCCCATGGCAGGTTCCTGTGGCGGATTGCGCTGTGACGACTTCGACACACAACAGCTACACAGGCGAAGCCATGGCGATGGGTGAGCGTACGCCAGCGGCATTGTTGGACAGTGCGGCAGCAGCACGTATGGCGGTTGGTGAGGCGGTAACTAATATCGCAGCATCAAAGATTGATGACATTAAAAAGATTCGTTTATCGGCAAACTGGATGGCGGCTGCAGGCGCACCCGGCGAAGATGCGAATCTTTATGAAGCAGTGCAAGCCGTTGGTATGGAACTTTGCCCAGAGTTAGGCATTACCATTCCTGTCGGTAAAGACTCGATGTCGATGAAAACGGTGTGGGAAGAAGATGGTAAGAAGAAAAGCGTTACTTCGCCATTATCGTTAGTGATTACAGCGTTCGCGCCAGTGACTGACGTGCGCAAAAGTTTAACGCCACAACTTAGAACCGATATTGGTGACACTGAGTTATTGTTAATCGATCTAGGACGCGGTAAAAACCGTTTAGGTGCAACAGCTTTTACTCAGGTGTATAAACTATTAGGTACTGAGCCAGCTAACGTTGATTCAAGCGATGATTTGCGTAATTTCTTCAACGCCGTTCAAGGTTTAAATCAGTCTGGATTAGTCAGCGCTTACCATGACCGTTCAGACGGTGGCCTATTAACGACTCTCGTTGAAATGGGCTTTGCTGGTAACTGTGGCGTCAGCGTGGACTTAACTGGCCTAAACGGTACGGCAGAAGAAATCCTATTCAACGAAGAGCTGGGTGCTGTGTTACAAGTGCCAGCCTCTAAGCGCGAAGAAGTAGAAGCTCTATTGAAAGCGCATAATGTTGATGCCTTCAGCCACTTCATTGGCGTGCCAGCAGAAACTAAAACCTTCAGCGTGACTAAAGATGACCAAGACATCATTTCACGCGAGATGAAAGACTTACGCGCGATTTGGTCGGAACTAACCTTCCACATGCAAAAACTGCGTGATAATCCTCAGTGCGCTGAAGAAGAGTATCAAACCAAGCTAGACCTCGATAACCCAGGTCTTAAGCCACAACTGACTTTCGATATCCACGAGAACATTGCAGCGCCAATGATCAACGGTGGTGTTCGTCCGCGTGTTGCAGTATTGCGTGAGCAAGGCGTTAACAGTCACCTAGAAATGGCGGCGGCCTTAACTAAAGCTGGTTTCGAATGTATCGACGTTCATATGAGCGACATCTTAAGTGGCCGCGTAAGCCTAAAAGACTTTATTGGCGCCGTCGCTTGTGGTGGCTTCTCGTACGGTGACGTACTTGGCGCGGGTGAAGGTTGGGCTAAGTCAATTCTATTTAACAGCCGTGCTCGTGACGAGTTCGAAGCCTTCTTTAAGCGTGAAGACACTTTCAGCTTAGGTATTTGTAACGGCTGTCAGATGATGTCGAACTTGAAAGAATTGATTCCTGGTGCTGATCACTGGCCACACTTCGTGAAAAACGAATCAGCTCAGTTCGAAGCACGTTTCGCCATGGTTGAAGTTGCAAAATCACCATCGCTCTTTATGCAAGGCATGGAAGGCTCGCGCCTACCAATCGCCGTATCGCATGGTGAAGGCCGCGCACAATTCGCGTCAGCCGAAGCCGCTCAGCAAGTGAACGAATCAGGCTTAATCACAGCCCGCTACGTTAACAACTACGGCGACATCGCTGACACTTACCCAGCCAATCCAAACGGCTCACCACACGGTATTACCGGCCTAACTACGACAGACGGCCGCGTCACTATCATGATGCCACACCCAGAGCGTGTCGCTCGCACGGTGCAGAACTCGTGGAGACCGGATGAGTGGGCGGAAGATGGGGCTTGGCAGCGTATTTTCTATAACGCCCGCAAGCACATTGGCTAAATTTTAAATAGTCTTTTTCCTCCAATACTGCGTTATAAGACTTTTTCGAGGTGCTCACTTACTACTAGTAAGCTCCGCGCCTCAAAAAGTCTTATGCCTTGTCTTGAAGAAAAAATCCTGCTTTAAAAGTTATTGATAAGTTGTGATATCGCCTAGAAAGAAAAACTCTGTCTTTACTGTAAGTAATTGTTATCCTTTTTGATCCCATCCTGCAACTTGATCATTATCAAGAGTGATACGCAGCCCATATCGGTTACCGCCTTGATGGTTGTATTTCCAAACTTCTCTTTTTTTGGATTTGAGAACTTTTTGGTCTATATCATGCGGTTGACCTAACGAATCCAGCAGTTGTTCTGCAGTTTGACCTTGCCAAAAAGAACGTTTGATTAAAGCCTCAACAAGCTCTTCATCCTGGTATTTAAGCATTAATGCTTCTTTGTGTTTTGCTTTTCTTGAAATCTTGTACCAAACAGTCAAGCCTATGATTGATAGTACTATTATTGTAAGCGGAATCCAGCCTACAGATTCCCCTAGTTGTATCGCCCCATATATCGGAAGCCCTACCACTGCGAGTGCAGCAATCCCTTTAATTTCAGCTTTTGTCATCTGCTTTGCCACTTATCCCTCCTTGCATAACATACTATTTTATTGGACGAATCAATTCTTAAACCTTATACCTCCTCAAATAACTTTACAAGTTTGGAGAAGTTAGGTGTGTCAGGCTTGCTCCAGTTACCCCTTAAAGCTAGCCGAGTGAGGCAAAGTTATAGCGTAAATTGGGCAGGGAGAGCCCAATTTAATCAAAACGAGACAGGATGTCGAGTTTGATGGCGCGTGAGTAACTTTGTTGAGCGAGGGGAGTGCGAAGCACCTAGCGTCTGGGGTGGGCTTCTCTTTGGTTACTTTCTCTTGACCAGACAAGAGAAAGTAACTCGCTGAGTAGCGAAACCACTATTAATCTAAACTCCCGCCATTAAACTCGCGACTAAAGCGGTCAATAACACAGCTAAGATAACTTGCACAATGGCGATTAAAACACCTTTGATGAAGCTTGTGCCTAAAACGAGCATATAGGCAATGGCGGCGACAGGTACAGTGACTAGCCAGCCGTAGGTGTTGTCTAAATTTGGGAAGAAGTGGTTTACGCCATATTGGAATAGGGCGGAGACGATTAGGGCGAATAGGCAGTTGAAGAAGCCTGTATTTTTTGCGCCGATAAACTGTGCAGCGAACTTTAGTGGTAATACAAGTAGGACAACTATAATTATTAAACTGATTAATGCTTCCATATCCGGTTCCTTCTTTTATTTGACTAATGATTCTGATTGATTTTCTGACGCTTTTCTAAGGTTGATCATCAAACTAACACGATCCCTCTCAAACCGGTAACCAAAGCTGAGTAATTCTCCAAAGATTACGCCACAACCAAAGTCTTGGTTGCTGCTTAAGCTAGGGAGTTTCTCGATTCTTTGAGATATCCACTTTTCGGCTTGTTTATTCATCTTGCTATTTTCAGCTGTGACCTCTTGCCATACTTTGGGATACTGAGGCTTCACCTCAGTTTCAATTTCTCTAAGCGAAGTATGTATCTTCTTGACCAGGTTCGGAAAGTCTTTATCGAGCAGTTCTCCGCATGAGCTATTTTTAAACTCTTTATAGAGTTGAGCGGTCCCTACTAACTTTTCTAAATCTTTCTTTATAAACAGTTCGTAATCTGTGTTTGCTTCAGCAGCAAGCGGCGCTGTTAAGGTAAGGACAATGATAATGAAAGCCTTCTTAGTAAGATTCATGATGCTTTTCTCACAGAAAATAAGGTATAAACCATCATACCGATAAAGAATAGACCAAAGAAAACGCCGATATCTATTAATAGTTTGCCTATATCAAAAGGATCTTTGAACAAACTATAGTTAAAGTCCATAAAGTGAAAGATAACTTTTGAGCCAAAAAAAGCGATTAGGAAGGCGACAAAAATTTGCGCCATTGACGGTTTGTTTTTATTACTCATGGTATCTTCCTTTTATAACTGTACACATCTTACGTTTCTGGGGTCTCTATGTTGTTCAAGTGGCACGCAGAGAAGCTTTTGTTTGTCCAACTCTTCTTCTTTAATGAAGAAGCTACCTGTCTTGTAAGGGTTTAGTTTCGCTGTGTCGTGTCGCTCAAGGTATGCTTCATCGATTTTTGCATTATGAGGTTGTTGTAAGCGCCAGTTCAACACGGCTATTTTGGCGTCTAGATCGTGAAGCCTGATTGCATATGATTTATATGGCACAAGATCTATCAGAGACTGGGTATAACCAACATAGTTTCTAACGCTTTCAAGCAAAGTGTATTCCTCAACGTAATCAAACTTATAAGATACTTTATCCTCAGCAGTCATATAATCAAATAGCTTAAAATACTCTAAAAAATTAGTAAGTTTGTTAGCAGTCATATTTGGCTTTAGTAAGAATGGCATAATAAGCTTGTTCTGGTTTCGCATAAGATGTTTATTGACATAGTAATGAGAGAGCAAGTCAAACCTAACCGCTTTAGTTAAAGCTAATTCTTTTTTAGAAAGTCTGTCGCTAAGTCTGGTTTTTTTAAGGATATTCTCGCTATAGGCTAAGTTTTTAAACTCTAAAGTTTGGTTGAGTAAAGCTAAGTAGAACATCTTTTCTAGTAGCGTACCCGATTGAGCAAGCTTTTCCTTTAAAGCTGACTCAAGCTGCTTCAGAGTGTTTTGACCTGACTTACTGTTGTGAGCCAGAGACTTTAGGACTTTAATTAAAGTGACCTCATGTGCAAATCCTAAACCTTTATAATCAGGATTGCTTGACCAGTCATGAGCAGGATGGCTTTGATGATAGTTCGGGTAACTAATAAATGTTTCATACCTCTTAATGAGTATTGAGTTCTTTTCTATGATTTCATCAGCTAGATGTGAGTTAAGCAATAATGAAAAACAGTTTCTTTTATAGACTTGACAGTAATCTTGGGGTCTATAAGTAGCTAGTTGTTTCCCAGAAATATGGTAAGGTCTATCCTTCTGTTGAGGATTTGCTGATAGTGCTTTTTGATGAAGCTTTTTCCCTAGCGTTACAGGGTCTTTGTCTTTCGGCGCCATGATGCCGAGAAAGTAATAATAAGATTCACTGGGGGAGGCAAGCTCAGACTGTGTTTTCTGAATCCAGGCTTCAGTTTCTGGGATTAGCTCGTCATCGATTAAGAGTAACCCTAGAGGTATCGCTAGTATGCCCCCAATAACACAAAAGGCCATTAGAATTTTAGTAGAAAGCTTCATGCATATTATTCATTATTATTCCCGAGCCTTGAAGTATGCCACTCGATGATAGAAATTTCCAATCTATGCATAGTCCGTATAGATTGTATAACAAACACTTATCTTCAAAATTATGGAACACTGTGGCATAGTAAGCGAACTATTTTCTATCCCGCCCATGAGATATGTTTGAACCTAAATTGAATAGGTCTGCTTTATCCTTTATTGAGTCAGAAGCTGCGGAATCGTTGACGCGAATTAACCGTGGTGTGGAAAAAGAAAGCCTGCGCGTGACGCCTGATGGTTATTTATCAAAGAGACCACACCCTAAAGAGTGGGGCTCGGCGTTAACCAATCAATATATCACCACTGATTACTCGGAGGCTTTGCCTGAGCTGATTACGCCTGTGGCTCAAGGTCGCGAGGCTCCTCGCAAGTGGTTGGATGATATCCATAGTTATATTTATCAGCACATGGATGATGAAGTGCTGTGGGTGGGTAGTATGCCGTGTATTATGACCAAGGAAGATGATGTTCCGTTGGCGGAGTATGGTTCGTCGAATGTGGGCATGATGAAGCATGTTTATCGGCGTGGCCTTGGTTATCGGTACGGTCGATATATGCAGACCATTGCTGGGGTTCATTATAACTTCTCGCTACCGGATGAGTTTTGGCCCAGTTATCAACAGTTCTATGGTGACTCGTCCGAGTTACAGGACTTTATCTCGAATCAATACTTGGGGTTAATCCGCAATTATTTGCGATATTGCTGGTTACTTCCTTATTTATTCGGTGCGTCTCCTGCAATTTGTAAGTCGTTCATGAAGGGTGAGGGCGGTGCCTTCTTAACCGAGGACTCCGATGGCACCATGTATGGTGACTACTCGACCTCGTTGCGCATGAGTGATTTAGGGTATCAGAACAATGCGCAGGCGAAATTTTCTATTCGCCATAATGACTTACATGAGTACACTGCGGAGCTGGAAAGAGCAATTCGAACACCTGACGAGTTCTACCAAGAACTTGGTGTGAAGGTTGATGGTGAGTACCGACAGCTCAACGCCAATTTGCTGCAAATCGAGAATGAGTATTACGCCAAGATCCGTCCTAAACGTGTTATTAAAAGTGGTGAACGTCCGACACAGGCCTTGAACCGAGCGGGTGTGCAGTATATTGAAGTTCGCTCATTAGACTTAAATCCATTTGATCCGGTCGGTATCAGCCAGTCTCAAGTCGACTTTTTAGATGTGTTCATGTTGTTCTGCTTGTTACAGGAGAGCAAGAATCAGTCGGATCGTGAGAATGCAGAAAATGATGAAAACTTCCGTCGAGTGGTTTATTACGGACGCAAACCTGACTTGAATTTATTGCGAAATAACCGCTCTTTACCCCTAAAAGAGGCGAGTTTGCAGATTTTTGAGGAAATGCGTCCGGTTGCAGTCTTGCTCGATAAATGTAACCATACGCGTGCTTATACGAAGGCACTATCCGAAGCTATTGATATGGCAAAGGATCCATCAAAGACTTTGTCTGGCCTCTACTATGACGCTATAAAGCGTAGTGGTAAAGGATATTTTGGCTATACGATGGAGCTTTCTACAAAAGCTCAGCAACAGTTTTTATCACAAACAGTTGAGCCGCAAATACAGGAGTTATTTGCGCAAGAAGCTGAGAAATCAATCATTGATCAACAGTTGATTGAGAAGAGTGAAACGCTTAGCTTTGAAGAATATCTTGAGCAATACTTTGCAATATAGGTTGCTGATAAAGTTGTAGAGTAGGTTGTGCAAAACCATGCTCAAAGAAGCGTTGCTGAGTCAAACTAACTTAATTTTAGAGGAGTAGTATGGACTCTAACAGTACAGCATTATTTGAGCTTTGGGGAATGAGTATTGGTCCGATTGAAGTTGCTTTCGGACTTTACTTAATATTTATGCTAGCTATTGGCATCTGGGCCTATAAAAGAACTAATGATTCCAGCGATTACATGCTTGGTGGTCGTGGCTTAGGCGGTGCAGTAACGGCATTGAGTGCTGGCGCATCAGATATGAGTGGTTGGATTCTGATGGGGCTTCCAGGCGCGATTTACTTCTCCGGACTATCTGAGTCTTGGCTTGCTTTATTCTTAATCATCGGCGCTTACATTAACTGGAAGTTTATTGCCGGTCGTCTACGTTCTTACACTGAAATTGCTGACAACGCACTGACCTTACCGGATTACTTTGCTGGTCGTTTCCATGACGGCGGTAAGTGGTTACGTATTGCAGCGGTGGTTGTCATGATTGTGTTCTATGGCTACTACATTGGTTCTGGCTTAGTCGCAGGCAGTAAGTTGTTTGAATCAAGCTTTGGCTATGACTACAACACGGCGCTTTTAGTCAGCACTATCGTTATTATTTCCTATACCTTCCTTGGTGGTTTCTTAGCTGTGAGCTGGACTGACTTTTTCCAAGGTCTAATTATCGCGATTTCGCTGGTTGTAGCACCTGTTGTTTTGTTGGTCGAATACAACGGCTTAGCGGGTATTACCGAAGGCGTACAGAAAGCCGGTGAAGCCATGGGTAAAGATAACTTAGCGAGCTTTACCGCAGGCTTATTTGACGAAAACGGTGCTTTCCTTTGGATTACCTTCTTGTCACTGATGGCGTGGGGTCTCGGTTACTTCGGTCAGCCACACATCCTTGCTCGCTTTATGGCAATTAAGAGTGTTAATACTGTGCCGCAAGCACGTCGCATCGGTATGACTTGGATGGCGATTTGTGTATTAGGTGCTGTATTTGTTGGTTTTGCTGGTATCGCTTACTTCGGTGGTGACTTTGCAGCAAGCGAATACAAGCTATTAACGCAAGAAGAAGTGAATACACTTAATACTAGCGCTGGCGCTGAGAAAGTATTCCTATTGCTAACGCAAGCCCTGTTTAACCCATGGTTAGCTGGCTTCTTATTGGCAGCCATTATGGCGGCGGTGATGAGTACGATTGATTCGCAACTATTAGCGGTATCAAGCTCAGTAACAGAAGATATCTATAAGCCACACATGCGTCCAAATGCTTCTGAAAAAGAGCTGGTTTGGGTGAATCGTTTTGTGGTGATTCTAGTAGCGGGCATTGGTATTTGGGTAGCGCTAGGAGAAAGCAAAAACGTACTTAACTTAGTGGGACAGGCTTGGGCTGGTTTTGGTGCGGCCTTTGGTCCAGTGATTATCCTATCGTTACTGTGGAAGCACATGACCCGTCAGGGTGCGCTAGCCGGTATTATTGCTGGTGCGGTGTCAGTACTGGTCTGGGACTATATTGGTAGCAATACTGATATTGCTCTGTTCGACCTGTATGAGCTACTACCGGGCTTTATCATTGCTATGTTGACCATTTACATTGTTAGTAAATTGACGACGGTTGGTGAGCAAACCGCGAACCAATTCGAGTGGTACAGCAATGAATTCAAGAAGTACAAAAGCTAGTTCTGTCGCGTAAATAAAAAACGCCCTTTATTGGGCGTTTTTTTATACCTGTTATTATTCAAATACTTGAGTATCTCGCGCAAGATTTCCTACGATTGCTATGATAAAGTTGAAGGATAGGCTTTATTAACAAGGAGTTAATTATGTCACTGTATAATCATATTGCGGTTGCCGTTGACTTGCGAAAAGAAAGCAAAAAAGTCATCAAAAAAGCTCAAAATGTGTTGGCGGAAGGCGGGGTAATAGAGTTGCTTCATGTTGCCGAACCGATTGACGCTGGCTTGTGGGCTGGCGCACCTTTTGGCGCTGTGGTGGTTAATACTGAAGATCTTGAGCAGGAGGCTTTAAAGGCGAAGAAGAAGCGCTTAGAAAAGTTGGCTGAGCACTTCGGCATCTCAGAAAGCAAGCAGCATATTGAGATAGGCAAGCCTTCACGGGTGATTAAAAAATTTGCCGATGACCATAACTGCGATCTGATTGTTATTGGTACTCATGGTCAAAATGGCTGGGAGCTGCTACTGGGTTCAACCGCTAACGGTGTTTTGCACGGCGCTCCTTGTGATGTGCTTAGCGTTCAGATGAAGACCAAAGACTAAGCCATGACGGTTGCTTGTAAGCCCCCTTATAGCATACGCCTCATAGTGGCTCGACAATCCTCACCCTCTCACGTTACCAGCCCCGCTCTAGGGGCATCTACTGGATCTCCAAATAACGCTACTTAGTCAGCCGCTCTTTGAGCGTAACTCATGGAGCGATTTACCAGTACCGTTAAATACGCAGAATAACGCATATTTGACATTATACGGAAATAAGCGTAATTTATCGCATATACGTTATTTGGCGTATAGTTGCATTGCAAAAGCTTTACTTTTTAAGAGCAATGCAAAGTAGAGGTTAAGGTATGAGTGATAAAACTAGCTCGAGTGAAAAAAAAATCCCACAAGTCGCTGTAATTACAGGTGATATTGTCAATTCACAAAATAGTGAGCAAGGTGACGATTGGCTTTCTGCGCTAAAAAAACAGCTGTCGTACTATGGAGAAAGTCCTCGTGACTGGCAAATTTATCGTGGTGATAGCTTTCAACTGATTGTGTATAAAGCGGAAGATGCATTTGGTGTAGCGCTAAGGCTTAAAGCCGTGATTAAGCGTTATAAAGAACTGGATGTGCGCATGGCTATCGGTGTGGGTGATTTAGAGCATCATGCAGACCAAGTATTGCAGTCGAACGGCGAAGCCTTCGTGAATTCGGGGAGAAAGTTCGACTCGCTCAAAAAACAGACGCTTGCTGTAAAAACTCCCTGGCAAGATTTTGATAAAGCGATTAATCTGTTCATCAAGTTAGCGTTATTAACGATTGATGATTGGTCTGAAACCAGTGCTGAGGTGGTTGCGGCCAGTCTAGAGCATCCGCAGGCGACACAGAAAGAAATTGCGGCGCTATTAGCAATACCGCAAAGCCGTGTCAGTGAGCGTTTATCGCGCGCAGGTTATGACGCGATTCGAGATGTGGAAGAGTATTATCGAGCTGCGATCAAAGAGCGAATATAAGTGCCGAGAAGGTGTATTAAAACGAAACAGGGTAGGTCATGACCATACTATTATTAAAATTATTGATGGCACATTTAGTCGCTGATTTTTTAATCCAACCGCTATCATGGGTCAAAGACAAAGAGCGCAAAGCCTTTGTATCAAAAAAACTGGTATGGCACTCGCTAGTTCATGCAGCCTTATATGCCATGGCATTTGCATTTTCACCACAGTATTGGTTGGGATGGTTATTACTGGTGGTAACACATTATGTGATTGACGGCTTTAAGTCGGTCAGTAGCCGTTATATAAATCAAGAAGCTTCCTTATTCTTTAATCGAAGAAGTTTATTCATTATTGATCAGCTACTTCATGTCGTTATTATCGTCGCGGTAGTTGGTTACTACTTTCCTGAGCTCTATGATATTGCTATTGATGCAGAACAACTGTGGCTGCTGGCAATAGCTTTGTTGTTACTTACTCGTGTCTCGTCGATTATCATTAAAGTGCTGATATCTCGCTGGACTCCTTTAAGTGTCGATGACCCGGGCAACACAAATCACTCGTTAGCTAACGCTGGTAGCTATATCGGTTTTCTTGAGCGCTTATTCATTTTTGTATTTATTGTGACGGGACACTGGGAAGGCGTGGGTTTCTTGCTCGCTGCGAAATCAGTGTTCCGGTTTGGCGATCTGAAAGACGCTCATGATCGCCGTTTAACCGAGTATATTTTGATAGGAACCTTGATTAGCTTTGGTCTCGCCATCGCCATCAGTTTGGGTTATGTGTATTTCAAAGGACTAGTTTAATTCGCGTCCTGAATTAAGTCCTTAAAGTCTTCACGATAGTCGTTAAGGAACTCGATAAAGTGTTCGATCTGTTCATCAGATAAGGTGTTGAAGAGTTCGATGAGGTGGGTTTTGAAAACCTCCTGGTTTCGCTCTCTAAGTTGCTTAAGCTCAAGAGAGCTTAACTGACGGGGCTTGCGCAGTAAGCTATAAAGCGCTTTTTGGCCAGACTCAGTGCGGCGTTCTTGAAGTGCCAGATGGAAAGCTTCTCGCCACTTACTTAGATATTGACTTCTAAGCCCAAAAGTAGGTTGAGTGTTTTTAACCATGCTCTTAATAATGGTTTCCTGCTCTTCAGTAAGATCGTCAAACCACTCATCATAATAGTCGATAGCTTCCTCAAGCTCTTGCTCTGCCCGATCTTCTTTATCGGTATTTTGATACTCTTCGGCTTGCTCTTTTGCAGATGAGTTTATATTTTTAATCAACTCATCGACTTGCTTATCATTTAGAAGAGATAGCTCTTCAACAGCATCATCCAGAACTTGGTTTAAAATGGTCTGATAAAAATCAGAAAGACGATCACTGTAGCTGTCATAGGTTTGCTCTAAATTTCGTTTGCGAAGGTCGCTTGATAGATCTCCAATAAACTGATTATAGCGAGGAAGCTGTGTCGTTCTATGCCAGTAGGCGTGCTTTTCTACTAACGCTTCAATGCGCTCTTCTTGTGTAGAGCTTAAGGTCACGTAATCATCGGCGTACCAAGTCGATAACCAAGCAATGCGGTTATACCAAAACTGTAAGCCGCAGCCTTGTAAGGTCAGGAGTGTAAGCGTAATAATGATGATTCTTTTTGGGGACTTCAAATGTATATCCTCTTTTGCGTGTGTCTATAACCTAGGCAATTAACGGCTAATTAGCAAATATATCCTGTATCAAAATATAAATACTAAACGATAAGCCTGAATATTATGTGAATTTAAGGTTCGTCAGTTTCGTACTAATTGAGAAAAAAAACGGCTCGTAATACACTTAGCGATGATTTTATAGGGGCATGCCCTAAAGGACGTCATCACAAAATGATAAAGAGGATTCCATGAATACATTATTTACTGGCGGCTTATCGCTTAAGAAACTAGTCGTCGCTTCGCTGGTTTGGGGGGTGATTCTTACTGGGTGCTCAGACTCGGAGAAGAAAAGTGTTGCGAAGCCAAGCTTTGATATAGAACGAGTAACCGAGAGCGCTTGGTTATACAGCGCTTTGCCCGAAAATACGGTGGCTTATGCACGTATACCTAATCCATGGTCAGGTTTTTCAGCTAAGGATGATAGCTTTAAGTACGCATTAGGCAATCAGCATCATGTTGAAGCGGTTAAGCAGATTCAACAGGGCGTTCAGGATAATATCATCAGCAAGTTAGAGGATGAGGTTAAGCCTTTAGCGCAGTTTTATGTGGAGCATACTAAAGGCCCTGTCGAGATAGCGTTCGTTAGCCAGAATGGCCAGCCAGTTGTATTTATGGCAACGCGGTTAGATTATAGTGATGACAACAGTTTTAATGCAGCTTTTTCGGAATTGGTAAAAGCTATACCTAATGCCAGCGTGATGCCTCAAGAAGATCAAGCCACAGGTATCGTAAGCTTTGGGCCTGGCGCTGCCGTTTATTATCGTTATGACTCTAACGAGCGGCAACTGTTGTTAATTAGTGGCATGGGTTCCTCAGTAACAAGCCTTGAGAATGCAGCGTCGACCATAAAGCCTAACCAAAAGCATGAGATGTTAAAGCTGGAGCAGGAAATTGATTCCAGCCATGAAGGTTTGTTTGTCTGGGCTAGCCCTAAAAACGCTATGCCATTCATGCAAATGGGCTTGCCGCCGCAGAAGCTCGCCAAGCTAAAAGAATTTAGTCTTGATAAAGCGGAAGGTTTAGCATTTGGTTATGGCGTAAGTGGTGGTAAAACACGCTTAAAGTTATTGGTAGATATGCCAATTGATGATCAGAGCCGATATCTACCAGCGGTAAGTAATGATATTACAATTAAATCTGTCGGTACTCCAAAGTGGGCTTCTGTTATC
Source organism: Kangiella geojedonensis (assembly GCF_000981765.1). Lineage (GTDB taxonomy): Bacteria > Pseudomonadota > Gammaproteobacteria > Enterobacterales > Kangiellaceae > Kangiella > Kangiella geojedonensis. Next base: position 733,126 of record NZ_CP010975.1, read on the forward strand.
TCTATTCCGACGGCTGAGCAGGCTAAAAAGTTGATCGATAAACTGCATCAGGAAGGTATTGACGGTGTTAAGTCTTGGGAAGCGATAAATCAAAATACACAAAAAGAGCTTGGCAGTAGCATTGAGACATTACTCAATACGTTTGGGCCCGAAGTTGTTATATTCAAAGATCGAGTTGGAATCTTCGCCGCGGTAACTTATACCCCGAGTGATGTTGCTGCTTTAATGAAAAAAGCACAAGAAACAGCGACGGTCGATTATAAGACATACCAGCAAGGTAATACTGAAATTCACCACTTGGCCATGTCGCCTATCGGCGATGGCTTGGGAGTGAACTCAAGCGATGGCTCTGAGTTTGGACCTACACTGCTCAGAAATTATAGAGAGAATGTATTTTGGACAATAGAAGGCAGTCAGGTAATTTTTGCTTCCGTCCCGCAGTTACTGTTGGAAAGACAAGAGCGTGGTGCAGACACTTCAGTAGCGGATTGGTTTAAAGCTGAGCAGGGGTATAATCCAGAAGGGACTTTACTGGGGTTCTCATCATCGGTTGAGGATTTATCGCGAAGCAGTTACCACTACTATCTTGAGTTATTGATGATTCTATCGGACCTATCAGGTGCTGAAGTAGACTTGCTTTCTTTCCCTACGGCAAATCAGTTAGGTTTCCCTGAAAAAGGAGCGATTAGTTTCGGCCTACGTTCAGACAATAACATCTTAGGGCTGGAGTTCGCTTTTGAGAATGGTGGGACTGACTTGTTACACGGTCTGGGCTCAACCAGCTCCATTGCTGTTATCGGTATCTTAGCGGCTGTTTCCATACCGGCTTATCAGGATTATACCGTTCGTGCTGAAATGTCTGCGGCGACTTATGCCGCTGAAGCAGTGAAGGTGCAAATTACAGAGGCCTTGATTCTTGGGGCTGAGGTTGAGGACTTGGATAATGGCTTTGAAAGTATTCAAGCAGCAGAAGATTATGAAAATTCAGTGATTGAGAAGATTGTGGTCAATGATGGCGTCATTACGATGTTCTTTAAAAACGATCGCTTAGGCTATGGCCCTCAGACTTTAGTGTATGTACCGATGTTTGATGGAGACCGAATTACCTATTGGGATTGTACTGGTGGTACGGTTGAAGAAAAGTATCGACCGGTTCAGTGTCGATAATGCTTGATGCTAAATAAAAAAGGTGAGCATTTGCTCACCTTTTTTATGCTCGAAGAAAATTATTAAGCAACGATGTCTAATAATTCAATATCGAATACTAATGCTTGGTAAGGACCAATGGCACCACCAGCACCACGCTCACCATAAGCAAGGTTATATGGAACATAAAGTTTCCACTTAGACCCTACAGGCATTTTTTGCAGTGCTTCAGTCCAGCCAGGAATCACGCCGCCAACAGGGAACTCAGCAGGCTCACCGCGTTTATAAGAGCTATCGAACTCTTGGCCATTTACTAATGTGCCTGCGTAGTGTGTTTTAACCGTAGACTCAGCTGTTGGGATCTCGCCAGAGCCTTCTGTAATCACTTCGTATTGAAGGCCGCTGTCTAAAACAGTGACTTCATCACGCTTAGCATTTTCAGCTAGAAAAGCTTCGCCTTCAGCAGCAAATTCCTTTGCTTTTTGGGCGTTTTCTTCTTCAACGATCTTTTGAATTTCTTGGAAGGCCGCGTTTAGGTCTTCGTTAGAAACTTGAGATTCGTTGCCAGCGAAGGCGTCTTGGATGCCAGCGATAACTGCATCAATAGTAACGCCTGGGAATGCGCCGCTGACCTGTTGGCCCATTTGAAGGCCTATACCGTATGAAGCCTTTGCTTCAGTTGTAGAAAAATCTGTAGTTGACATGGAGTCTCCGTCATAGGTGTCTAAGAAGTTCTAATGGGGGTTATTTCCAATTTTTAAAGCCGATAGACATTTATTCTTAGGAATTAATGTAAAAACCTAAATCATGGCTAGTATCGGCAGTTGGTTTTGGCATAATACGCAGTCTAATCGATGCTGGCTTTGTCTTATGTGGTTTAAAAACTGTTTTATTTATTATCTCAGCTCAGAATTTGAGCACTCAGAAAGTTCTTTGGAAGAAAGTCTTAAAAATCAAAGCTTTAAAGAAATAGGCAGGCAAGAGACCGACGCTTTTGGCTGGGTATCGCCGTTAGGAAGAGGCCATGAAAGCTTGGTCTACTGTGCCAATGGAGCTTTTTTACTGTCGATGCGCAAAGAGCAAAAAGTCATTCCTGCCAGCATGGTCAAAGAAGCGTTGGAAGATCGAGTCGCTCAAATTGAAGATGCTGAAGGAAGGAAAGTTTATGGCAAGGAAAAAGCCAACCTGAAAGACGATATTCTGAGCCTACTAAAACCTAAAGCCTTAACAAAGTCTAATCATGTCTATGGGTATATTGATACTCGGCATGAATTATTAGTGGTGAATGCGGGCAGTGCTAGTGCTGCGGATGCTTTTGTTGAACTTCTGATTGAGTCCTTAGGTTCATTGGGTGCTGTACGCCTGATGGGCGAAGAAAGTCCAGGGTCCATCATGAATCAGTGGGTTTTGGGCGGCTTGCCGAGCAATCTGGAGCTCACCGGACAGTTTGATTTACAAGATCCCAAAGATGACCGCGTGATCAAGATTAAAGGTGAGCAAGATTTAGAACTGGTCAAAGAGTTGCTGGAAGATGGCTTCTGGGTGCAAAAAATGGGGCTACGCAAGCCTGATGAGTTTAGCTCTGTGCTAACAAGCGACTTATTGCTGAAGAGCCTTAAGTTTGATGATGAGTTGTTAAAAGAGAACGATGATATCGATTCACAAGATAAATTGGCACGTTTAGATGCTGATTTTGTGTTAATGACGCAAACTATGGCACAATTCATTAAAGAGTTAATGCAACATTTCAAAGTCAATACGGACAAAGAATGATTGAGCACGATAAAAGCCTGACAACAGAGCAGAAAGCGTTAGCGGTTAATCTTAATAACCAACAGTACGGCACATTTGTTGAAATCGGCGCGGGGCAAGAAGTTGCACGCCAGTTTTTTTCAGCGGGCGCGGCTGCGGGTACGGTTGCAAAAACCATGTCTGCTTATGATATGCAGGTCAGTGATGATATCTATGGTAAAGCTGGGCGTTACGTTAGTCGCGAACGCTTAGAGCAGATGCTCGATTATGAATATGACTTATTGCACAAGCGCTTAGACGCTGTGCGCCCAGAAGAGACCTTATATTTCAGCTATGCGGCTACAGTGACGGCAAAAAGTTATAGCCAGAAGAATGAGTGCCATGGTTGGATAGGTATTCGACTTCAGCTTGAGCCAGGTGCTCCCGCTAGCGAAATTCTGATGCACGTTAGGATGCTGGATGACACCAATCGTGAGCAATCCGAAGCCTTAGGTATTTTAGGCGTTAACGTGGTTTATGGTGCCTTCCACTACCATCAAGAACCCAAAGTTTTCATTGAGTCTTTGTTGGATAACCTGATTAACCCATTTGGTCAAAAGCGAATTGAGATTGATTTGATCCATTTCTCAGGCCATCACTTTGAATCAGTCGAAAACCGTCTAATGAACCTACATTTGGTTCGCTCATGGTGTTGTCGTGCCGTCATGTTTGATGCCAAAGGCAGCTCTGAAGTGCCGATGAGCCTGCTTCGTAAAAAAGATGTCTTGGTCATTCGTGGGTCATTTAAGCCACCGACTAAGGTCCATGTGGATATGACTGAAGCGGCGATGAAGCAATTCCTCGAAGAAGAGGGCGTGCAAAACGATAAGGTGTGTACTGTCGCAGAAATTACCATGGCGGAGCTGGATAGTGATGTTGAAACCGAAGACGCAGACTTCTTAGCGCGAGTCGATTTGCTGAACAAGCTTGGTTATAACGTATTAATTTCTGATTACCTCCGTTTCTTTAGACTACGATCTTGGATGCGTCGCTATACGCAAAACCGAATCGGCATTGTGCTGAGTATTCTAGACTTCGATCAGCTGTTTGACGCTAAGTACTATAAAGGTCTAGAAGGTGGCATCCTTGAGGCTATGGGTAAGCTATTTTCGGGTAACACCAATGTATATGTTTACCCCACACGTCGTGATAATACCTTGATTACGTTGGACAATGTTGAGGTTGATGATGATGCCAAATATATTCTTAAGCATTTAACTCATAACAAGTTATTAGTGCCGGTTAAAAACTGGAACGACAAACACTTACACATTTCAGCGCGCCATATTGCAACCAAGATCCCTCTCGGACAAGGTGATTGGGAGCAGCAGCTACCCGAAGAAATCCGAGAAGAAATCAAAGCGCGATGTATGTTTGGTTATTGTGAGTTACCAGAGGAGTAATGCAGTCTGAAGTGTGCCCCTGTGGCAAGACAAGTAACAAAACCCCTCTAAAGTATGAGGAGTGTTGCCAGCCGCTACACTTAGGGGAGAAGGTGGCGACAACGCCTGAGCAACTGATGCGGTCACGGTATAGCGCCTATTATTTTGCTTTAGGCCAGTATATCCATGATACTCATCATCAGGATTTCCGTGGCAACACTAGCCCAGAGGAATTTACTCAAAGCGCTCAATCCACTCGGTGGTGCCACTTAGAGGTCGTGGAGAGCTCGCAACAGAAACACTCTGGCGTTGTAGAATTTAAAGCGAGCTTTATTGATAAAGATAAACTCCATACCCTTCATGAAATTTCAAACTTTGTGTTAGAAAACGGTTACTGGTTCTATACCGATGGTCAGTTTCAGCCAAAATCCTCTGAAAAAATTAACAGAAACCAATCATGTCCTTGTGGCAGTGGCTTAAAAGCAAAGCGCTGCTGCCTTTAACCCCCTCAGTTTTATAAGCGACTAAACCTTTTCCCTTCACTGAGCATCTAATGTAGATTAGATGTTGGAAAATAATTTAAAAGGGGAAGGAATGATTCAAGTAAATTCTTTAAATAAACGGTTTGGAAATATTCATGCCGTCAAAGATGTATCACTAGAAATACATCCTGGACAAATATTCGGTTTATTGGGGCCTAATGGCGCAGGAAAAAGTACTAGCATTTCTATGATGACAGGATTGATTGAAGCTGATTCAGGTTCGGTTAGTTTGTCCGGGTTAAACCCTCAGTCAAAAGAGGCACGCTATAAAATCGGTCTTATCCCGCAAAGTATTGCTTTGTATGAAGAACTGACAGCTACTGATAACTTATCGTTTTTTGCTTCGCTTTACGATATCCCTAAAGGTGATTTAGCGTCCAGAATGGACTGGGCTTTAGACTTTGTTGGGTTAAAAGACAGGGCAGGTGATCGAGTTTCTGGCTTTTCAGGAGGCATGAAGCGTCGTTTAAACTTAGCAGCTTCGTTGTTGCATGATCCTGATTTTATCTTTATGGACGAGCCAACGGCGGGTGTTGATCCTCAGTCGCGTAATAAGTTGTTTGATAATGTTTTGGAATTGAAAGAGCTGGGTAAGACCATTATCTACACTACTCACTACATGGAAGAAGCGCAAAAGCTGTGTGACCAGGTTGGGATTATTGACCATGGGCAGTTATTGGCATTAGGAACTGTCAGTGAGCTGTTGAATCAGCATGGTGGAGAGACGCAGATTAGCATTAGCTCAGATCAAGGTGTTAAAGAATTTAAGTCTAGCGATGTTTCCAATGACCTCATCCAAGCGCTACAGGCAAGCAATAAAGTGCACGATATTTCTGTGAATAGGCCGGATCTTGAAGCAGTATTTTTGAACTTAACCGGCCGTCAACTAAGGGACTAAGGGGAGTATCGACATGAAAAAAATTGTAGCTTTGATGAAAAAAGATATTAAGTTGTTATTTCGGGACAAGATGGCGGTGTTCTTCACCTTTGTATTCCCTCTAGTGTTTGCTTTTATATTTGGTTCGATATTCTCTGGCGATGGTGGTGGTTCAAAAGCCTTGAAAGTTGCTGTGGTTGATTTGGATCAAACCGAGCAATCTCAGCAGTTTGTGAAAAGCATTGATGATGCGGATGAGTTTACGGTTACCTTGACCACTGAAGATAAAGCTAAAGATTTAGTCCGTCGTGGCAAGCGTGTGGCTTATTTTATTTTGCCCGAAGGGTTTGGAGAAGATTACCAAGGCGTCTTTTCTGGTAGCCCTCCTGAGATTCTCGTCGGCATTGATCCTTCGCGAACCGCTGAAGCTGGTTACCTCGAAGGTTCTTTGATGAAACTTGGTATTAATCGTTTTGAACAAGCATTTTCTGATCCCTCTGCAATGATTGAGCAGTTAGATACTTCAATGGCTGAAATTCAACAAAGTGATGGCATCCCTGCTGAGTGGAAGTCTTTGCTGGGGGATTACCTGCCTAAAATGAAGCAACTGACTGAGCAAGAGTTAGGGGGTGATTCAGAGTTTACCTTTGGTGGGGATGGTGAAGCTAATCCGATGATGCCATTAAAAGTTACTAAGCAGGAAGAGGTGGTTCAGCGAGCGGGGCCACAGAACGCTTTTGCCATTACAATTCCACAGGGTGTTATCTGGGCTATCATGGGGTGTGTTATCGGTTTTGCGATAAGTCTCGTTCAAGAAAAAACATTAGGTACTATGAATCGTTTAATCGTTGCGCCAATTAGTCGTACACAAATAGTCGCGGGCAAAGCTCTGGGTTGTTTCACGGCACAAATAGCTGTGGTGGCGTTATTATTCCTAGTCGCATACTTTATTCTAGGCGTTCGCTTTAACTTCCCTAAGTTAGTGTTAGCTGCTGTGGCTTCTGGTGTGTGTTTTGTTGGCTTGATGATGTTCTTTGCATCACTAGCTAAAACAGAACGTTCCGTTGCCGGTATCACCAACGCATTTTTACTCATGATGGGTATGGTCGGTGGAGCCATGATTCCATTGTTTATAATGCCAGGTTGGATGCAGGCCATCAGTAATTTTAGCCCGGTTAAGTGGGCGATTGTTGCTTTTGAAGGAGCGATTTGGCGTAACTTTAGTTATGCAGAAATGATGACGCCAGTATTAATTTTAATCGCAATCGGTGTGGTCGCTTTTATTTTAGGAACGCGCATGGTAAAACTTGAGGAAGCCTAACCTCATAACCCTAAATTGAATGAGTACACTAGATTCCTTACAACATCAAATAGATGAGCTTCAAACGAAGCTCGCCTTTCAAGACGATACGATCGAACAACTTAATCGTATCGTCTCCAAGCAAGACGAGATCATACGCCTTATGCAGGCCAAGTTTTCTCTTATTGGCGATAAGATTCAAACGATTGAATCTAATCTGCCTAATAAGGCATTCAATCCAGATGACGAGGTGCCACCACATTATTAGCAGAGCTTTGTTTGTTACCCGCCTTGTCAGTTACAGTTAATAGAAGGAGGTTACCTTGACTCAAGGTCGTAAAAGTAATCAATTTCGTACTGAAACCGATAGTATGGGGGAGGTTAAAGTCCCCCAAGATGCACTTTATGCCGCACAGACCCAGCGAGCAGTCGATAATTTTAATATCAGCTCACTGACGCTCCCGCTAGAGTTTATTCAACAAATTATTACCATCAAGCAAACCGCTGCTGAAACCAACCTTGAGCTTGGTCAACTGCCTAAAACAAAAGCCCAAGCTATTATCAAAGCAACTGAAAAGCTCTTTAAGAGCGGACTAATTAACGCCACTCACTTTCCAGTTGATGTCTTCCAGACTGGCTCTGGAACGAGTACAAACATGAACGTTAATGAAGTCGTTGCTCACATTGCTTCAAGTACGCGGACAACAATACATCCAAATGATGATGTGAATATGGGGCAAAGTAGTAATGATGTGATTCCAACCGCTATTTCTATGATGGCTACTGAACAGCTGATTAAACATTTAATACCGGCTGTAGAAAGTCTGATAGAAACGATTAAAGCAAAAGGCAGAACACTCAAGTCAGTGCTTAAAACGGGGCGCACGCACTTGATGGATGCGATGCCACTGAGCATGGAGCAGGAGTTGTCGGGCTGGGCTTACCAAATTCAACTGACGCTAAAAAATCTTAAGAACATTATTTCTCAGGTGAGTGAGTTAGCGCAAGGTGGTACAGCTATTGGAACGGGTATCAATAGCAGTCCTAAATTTAAATCCCTGTTTGTTGAAAAGTTAAAAAATAAAACGGGGTTGCCCTATAAAAAAGCAGGAAATGCGTTTGCGAGTATTTCGGGTCAAGACTCGAGTGTTGCTTTATCGGGGATCTTAAATACTCTCGCTACCGCTTTGATGAAAATTAGTAATGATTTACGCTGGATGAATAGTGGCCCTGTCAGCGGTTTGGGCGAGATTCGCCTAAAGGCGATTCAGCCGGGTAGCAGTATTATGCCAGGTAAAGTTAATCCTGTGGTACCAGAAGCTGTAACGATGGCTGCTGCACAAATCATAGGTAATCATACCAGTATCACCGTTGGTGCACAGGCGGGGAACTTTCAACTTAATGTGATGTTGCCGATGATTGCGTACAACTTGCATCAGTCGCTAGAGCTGGCAACCAACTCTTCATTGCATATTGCTGATACGATCAAAAACTTCGAGCCTAATAAAGAGTTACTTGACCAGTTGTTAAATAAAAATGCAATTTTGGCAACCGCTTTAGCACCAAAGGTCGGCTACGAAAAAGCTTCAGAAATCGTGTATAAAGCAAGAAAAGAAGCAAGAACCATTTTAGATGTGGCGGTAGAGCTGACCACCATGTCAGAGAAAGAATTATCTAAAGTCTTAGACCCAAAGAAATTGACTTAAAGTAAACTAACTTAGGGGTTTAGGGTCTAAATTACTGTTGGTGTAACGGCTGGGGTGAGGTGTAGGTATGAAAAACATAACAATGACCGCGTTATATGTAGCGTTAGGTCTAGTGGCTTTCAAAAGCTCTCAAGCGGTAGAGCGAGGGCCACTATTAATGTCAGAGGTTCCTTCGGACCAAGTTTACAGCGAGAGCGATATTACGGCTATTAAGAGTCAAGATATAGAAGCTCATAAAAGCACAGCTACAAACTCGTTGGCACAGGAGTATCAGTTATATATCAAGGTTAAAGCGATGGCCGTAAGAGGTTTATCTGATGAAGAAATAAGCTTTTTAAACCAAGCCTCTCGGCACAAAGCGACTGCATTTCAACGCCATCCAGAAGGGCCGATTGCGGTGCCTGTGTTCGATGTGGCTTCTTTAGCCAAACATAAATTATTTATGGCGGATGTCTATCATCAGCAAAAAGAATTATCCCCTCTATTAAACGCTGACCCCGCATCATTTGCTAGAATGAGTACAGCAACTCCAGCCAATACTCAAGCTGCGAAACTGCTATTAGAAGGTAGTGTACCGAAAGCTGATGGTGAAGTTTCTTCAGCATCAATTTCTTCAACCATGACGAATTTACTGGTAGACCAGTATAAACATATTGATAGTGAAAGCAGTCTTGTCTTGTTGAAAGCTTTAGTTGAAGCAACACATAATTACTCTGCAGCAGAAGCACTATTAACTTCTAAACAAAAGTCTCCACTGAAACATCACTTCCTTGAGAACTTAGGTAATTACTTTAGTGAACGTGAACAAGAAGTGCTACTCAAACAGCTTATCGCCAATGAGTCAGAGCTTGCCTCTCAAGCATTAATTAAGTATGGGCAGTTACCACTTAGCATCCTTGATGCTGACCTGTTATATACAAAACTGGCTGACCCAAAACTTGGCGCTAGCAGTGCTTTATCTATTGCGCGACTATTGGAAACGAGTCCTGACTATGCCCGAGTGATAAACCATGTAAAGGCCCATCAAAAGTCTAGAGCCGCCACTGCTAATAGTTTATTGGTGTTAAAACTGGCAGATACTGCAGAATCCAAAGCTGCGCTACAAGATATTCTTGATAAGGGTTATTTACAGTTTGAAGATATGAAAGTAGAGGTGTACACATGGTTAAATTAACAGCATGCATGGTGACTTCTGCGCTAGTTTTCATGTCCGGAGTGGCTTCTGCAGAAGTATTGAATTACACCGAAAACACTAACTCTAATAATCAATTAGCCATAGGCTACCCTGTGCCGATTCCCGTGGACTCGTTAACAGCTGTCGATGGTTTCAGAGCTTACGATAGTTTACATAGCCAACATCAGTCCTTGGCTATCACCCATGCTGAAGTGCGGAGTAGTGTCATCGGGCAAACGCACAATAACCGCGATATTTATGTCTATCGTTTTGGCGACAGCGATAATCAAACCAATGATGGTCTTACAGAACCTGCGTTTCTAATTAACGGCACGATTCATGCCCGAGAGTGGCAGAGTCCTGAAGTGGTTACCGAACTGATGGAGCAGTTAACCGAGAAAAAAGACGACCAAAGTGTGGTGGAATATTTATTAGATAACACCAATATCATTATCCTGCCGGTTATGAATATTGATGGTTTTTTACAGACTCAGCGTTTCCCAACACAAGTAACTCAGTCGCCAGGCACTAATGCAGGATCAACACCGGGTCAAAAATTTTCTCAGCCACGAGATGGACGTATGCGACGTAAAAATATGCCAAATGTTGACGAGGTTTTATCGACAGAAGGCGACCGCTTAAGAGGTGTTGATTTAAATCGTAACGGTACAGCTTTCTTTGGTGTTCAACCGGGCAATAGCGATCCAGACAGTTTGATTTATGGTGGTGTGTCGGCCCAGTCTGAACCTGAAACTCAAGCGTTATTGGCGGCGGCTCAGTTAGGGCCAAGGAACCGATTACGTTTTTATCAGGATACCCATTCTTTCTCGAGAGTGTTATTCGTGCCACAGCCAAATAATAGCCGAAGAAACACTATCACTAACAGTTTGGCTGCAAAATTCCAGTCTACTACCCAAGCCCAGGGTGCAAATTATTTTCCTGTGATCGATCAGGTTGGTAGCGGCATTCCGACGACCGCTGATTACTTTGCCTTTACCGACCTTATTCCAACTTGGACGCTTGAAATAGAACCTCCTCAGGGTTTCTCCGGCGAACCTAATGGCGGTGCTTTTTATGGTGGCACAGGGGCGAGTCACTCTGGTTTCATTATGCCGGATAGTGAAATTAATCGCACTCGTAATCAGCTGGCTCCTGCGCAAATTTTAATGTTCTATCATCAAGCTGGACCTGCTCACGTCAAAGAAGTTCGGTTGGTTAATAGTGAGGGCAATGATGTCTATTCGGCTACTTGGAGCGGTGGGACATCTAGAAGCTTGAATGTCGCGACCAACAACACCCTCGAAGGCGGTGAAAGCTATAGCTTGTATGTCAGCTTTAACAAGCCCATGCGAGTTAGAAACACGGCTGGAAATATTGCTCAATACACGGGGCAGTCAGTCAGCTTATCGCCAACCGTAACCATTACCGGTAATGGCGGAAGTGGCAACTTTACACGTTCAATCAACACCACTAATAGCAGTTGGCTGAACCAGGACGTGGATGGATTTACTTTTTCACAATATCATGACGATGCTTTCAAAGTAGACTTTACATTACCAACGGATATCCCTGTCAGCACCAATACCGGCACTACGGACATGAGTATCAACATCTCAGTGCAAGACTTGGCTGGATTAGAATTAGATGCCAACCCTGCCACAGCTGTTGATTGGAGCGGGGGGGCTTGGACTAATTATGAAAGCTCAAGCGGTCAGTCCGGTATTACTGGTGGTACTGATTCTTCTTATAATATAAAAGTTTCGAATCAGAACTTAACTCTATCCGAGCCGCAGTCTAGCGGTGGCGGTGGAGGAAGTGTCCCTTGGGCATTACTAGTACTACTGGGTTTGTGCGGTTTAAGACGCTTTAATCCAAGCTCTCATTAATGTGATGAAGCACTTGCAAGGATTTTAGGGCTTCCTAAGATCCTTGCGATTAATAACGAAAACGTTTCCTAAAGCAATTAAAGCGATGCCTGTTGCGACCGTCCAGGTCCATTGAAACCCTTCAAATAATGTCGAAATAATCAAAGCTACCGCTGGGAACAATACCACGGCATAAGATGCTTTATGGACGCCAATTCGTCGGAGTAAGGTTAGGTAGCAGCCAAACGCAAATACTGAGCCAAATAGCGCCAAATAAACCAAGCTGATGTTATAAGACGCTGATAGGTTATAGGTGATTTCTTTACCCTGAGCCAAGCCTACAAGCAAGCTAAATATGGCACCATAAGCCATACCGTAGGTATTCATCTGGATCACCGGTAAATCGTATTTTTGTGTCTGCACAGAGACCAGGTTACCAATTGAGGCAGCGAGGACGCCAAGTATTGCCAACGTTAGTCCCAAAATCGCTGTGTTTTCTAAACTAAAGTTATTCAGTTCATCCCAAAATATAAAGACCATGCCAATCAAGCCTAAGGTAGAGCCTATTGCCAGCCTGAGAGTAATCGGTGTTTTAAAGAAAATCCTTGAGTTGATGATATTGACGATTAAGACGGAGGAAAATATCACCGAAGCCATGGCGGAGCTAAGGTACTCTTGTGCATGGTACAACAACATATAATTTAAGCTGAACATGCAAACGCCCAATAAGACTAACCACAAGTGCTGAAGTAGGTTAAATTTGAGCGGAAGCTTCTTAACTAAGCAATAAAGCCATAAAAGTAGAGCCGCTAAGGCGAAACGATAGAAAGTCGAGTATTCGTGCGCTACTCCATCCAGTTGGTACTCAATAGCAAACCAAGTACTTCCCCAGATTAAAACACACAGCGCGTACAACACGCCCGTAGACATTAACAACTTCATAAACCGACTCAGATGCTTTTAATGTGCAGATGATGCCATAGATGGTAGAATTCTGCTCGATTATTTTGAGTTGCTTTTAAGTTGGTCGGTATGCAAGAAAGAGACGTTATTATTATTGGTGCAGGCGCTGCTGGGCTTATGTGTGCCATTAGCGCTGGAAGTCGCGGCAAATCCGTGGCTGTGCTTGATCATGCCAACAAAGTCGGCAAAAAGATTCTAATGTCAGGTGGTGGTCGTTGTAACTTTACCAACTACTATACCGAGCCAACAAACTTTCTTTCGGGCAACGAACATTTTTGTAAGTCTGCACTAAGTCGCTTTACTCAATGGGACTTTATTGGCTTGGTTGAAAAGCATGGTATTCCTTACCACGAGAAGAAACTTGGGCAGCTATTTTGTGATAACAAAGCAAAAGATATTGTGAATATGCTACTGGTGGAATGTGAAGCGGTTAATTCTGAAGTCAGGACTCATTGCTCGGTAGAGAAAGTAGAACGACAGGGAAGTGGGTTTTTATTAAGTACTAACCAAGGAAAGTGGACATGTAGCTCGTTGGTCATCGCGACAGGGGGGCTTTCTATACCAACTATGGGGGCGACTGGCTTCGGTTATGATATTGCTCGCCAGTTTGGTCTCAAGACGCTAGACACAACCGCTGGATTGGTGCCTTTTACTCTAACGCCTAATCTTCTAGAGCAGTTTGAAGGGTTGTCTGGAACGTCTGCGGATGCTTCGGTCAGTTGTAATGGTACCCACTTTAGAGAAAACATTTTGTTTACTCATCGAGGACTGAGTGGGCCATCAATTCTACAAATTTCTTCTTACTGGCGGCCGGGTGATACCGTTGAAATTAATTTGTTTCCTGATATTGATCTCTATGAGCATTTAAAACTACAGCAAAAGGAACGCCCCAAAAGTCATATTAATACCATCCTAGCAGAGACCCTGACTAAGAAGTTAGCAGATAGGCTCGCAGATCTTTGGTTTTCAGAGATGAAAGACAAGCCGCTAGCAGAGCTGTCCAACGATGCTTTACAGACGGTTGCTACTCAATGCCAATCTTGGCAACTAAAGCCCACAGGAACGGAAGGTTACCGTACTGCCGAGGTGACTTTGGGCGGTGTCGACACGGATGAGGTGTCTTCAAAAACATTCGAATCCAAAAAAGTACCTGGTTTGTACTTTATTGGTGAAGTGCTTGATGTAACTGGTCATTTGGGAGGCTTTAACTTCCAATGGGCGTGGGCTTCAGGCCACGCTTGTGGGCAAGAATTATAATCATGACCAACTTGCAGGATCGACGCTATAAAACTGCTGGAGCTCGTGATATAGAGCTGGGTGTTTTCCCTTCAATTCTTCAGGTCGCTCGAAGAACACCTCGCTAGAAACGGCAAAAAATTCGGCAGGATTGGTCGCGCCGTATTGATCGATCAGAGTCGATTCACCACGCTGGGCTTGCTGGCGTAGTTGTTCAAACTCTGATGATAATACTTGTGACCATTTGTCATAACTCTGAGACTTGCCCAGCGGTGGAGCGCCATTGGTTGTGCCAGACTCGCCATCAAGCTGGTGGGCAAACTCGTGAATCACTAAGTTATGACCGTCTTCAAAGTCTGCGCCACCGCTGGCAGAGTCTTTCCAAGATAAGATGACCTTGCCTCGGTTCCATGACTCACCGAGTATGACTCGAGAGTCGCGCTGATGAACTCCTGAAGTATCTTGCATGGCTCTATTAGTGATAAATGCCGCAGGATAAACGGCTATAGTCTGCAAGAAGGGATAAAAGTCCGTATTGCGGTTTAACAATAATAAACAAGCTTGGGCCGCTATAGTCACCCGCACTTCATCCGTTATGTCCTGCCCTTGATGTCCAGTGAACTGCTTTTCAGACAGAAAGATCTTCATTTTATTCTTTAGTTGTAACTGGAGATCTGCTGGCATCTTGTAGAAGAAGCTGAGATTTTTTCGCAAGATCTGGCGCCACTCTTTAGGGAAGGGCTGGTTGGCTATCTCTTGTCTTTTTTTACGGCGACGGAAACTTGATGTCGCAATCCATGCGATTAAGCCTGCACATAACACCAAAAATATGTATAAAGGGACCATGGTTCGCTCTATCAAGTTGTAATACTTAAGGTTATTGGGCTTAAATGATTTTTTTCAAGATAGCGGCAGGTTTAACAGAGTGGATGGTTTTAAGCCCTACAAGGCTAATATCGGCTTAATACTTGAAGATACTAAGCCAATTAGGGTATAAATCAGGTTTACATATTTTGGGGATAATAAATGAATAACGATAATGCGCAACCAACAGGTGCTATAGCTCGTTTTTTGAACGGCATTGAGCGCGTTGGTAACAAGCTTCCTGATCCAGCCATTATATTCTTAGTGGCGATGATCACGATTTGGATTTTATCTTGGCTTTTCTCAGGCGTTGATTTTTCAGCGATCGATCCAAGAACTGGTGACCCCATTGTCATCAAAAACCTGCTAACGGGTGACTCGCTGGCCAACTTCTTATCGACCATGGTCAAAACCTTTACCGGCTTTGCGCCTCTAGGAGTGGTGTTAGTGGCTATGTTAGGTGTTGGTGTCGCTGAACACTCTGGTTATATTAATACCGGCATTAAATTGATGTTAAAGCGCACACCAAAAGCACTATTAACCCCAATGATTATCCTTGTGGGTATTGTTAGCCACACGGCAACTGACGCAGGTTATGTGTTAGTTATTCCATTGGCTGGTGTGATTTTCTACGCCATGGGGCGTCACCCTTTAGCGGGTATTGCGGCGGCATTTGCGGGCGTCAGTGGTGGTTTCAGCGCAAACTTTATCCCTTCTGGTATTGATCCACTATTACAAAGCTTTACTCAAAGCTCTGCTCAGATTATTGAAGAAGGCATGCAGGTAAACCCGTTAAATAACTACTTCTTCACCTCGATTTCCAGCGTATTCATTATATTAGTCGGTTGGTATATTACTGACAAAATCATTGAGCCACGCCTACAAAAAACGAAAGTTGATGGTGAAACGGATGATTTACCAGAGTTCGATATCGTTACAAAAGAAGAGAAGCGCTCTTTCATTATAGCAACAACAGTGATGATCGCTGGTCTTGGACTATTAGCTTGGGCATCGTTAATTGATGATTCTCCGCTAAGCCATGAGGGCTCACTGACTAACTTCAGTGCTCCTTTGATGCAATCAATCGTTCCACTAATTTTCTTGCTGTTCTGGATTCCTGGCGCGATATACGGCTTCGCTTCGGGCACGTTCAAAAAGTCTAAAGACATGATTGATGCGATGACTAAAGCGATGGGTGGCATGGCGTATTACGTTGTCATGGCATTCTTCTGTGCTTTATTTATTTCAGCATTTGCTCAGTCCAATCTTGGTGCTTTATTGGCGATTGAAGGCGCTCAGGTACTAAAAGCCTTATCGCTTCCGAGTGGTGTCACTATCGTCGGTATTATCTTCTTGACCGCTTTTGTGAATCTGTTTGTAGGTTCTTCATCGGCAAAGTGGGCGCTGCTCGCTCCAATTTTCGTACCGATGCTAATGCAGCTGGGTATTTCTCCAGACTTAACGCAGGCCGCGTACCGTGTGGGTGACTCAAGTTCAAACATCATTACACCATTAATGCCTTACTTCCCATTAGTCGTGGTTTATTGTCAGAAGTACGTTAAAGACACAGGAATTGGGACCTTGATTGCGATGATGTTACCGTTCTCAATTGCCTTCCTAATCGGCTGGAGTTTGTTCTTGTTGGCGTACTGGGGGCTGGGTATCCCATTAGGTGTTCAATCTAGCTATACCTTCGGATAATCGCCATTAGAGTCATATCGCTTAAATAAAAAAAGGAGCTTTCGAGCTCCTTTTTTATTTTTATATGGTCCACAGACTTTGATTGTTTGACCGATTTCCTAGGCAAGTTGTTATCCGTTTTAAGCCTTGGTAATATCTGTACTTTGAAAATTAATAAAATAAAACAATGAATGGATTATATAAAATAATAATACTATGGGTATTTTTTGGCGCTAACGTTTTTGCTGAAGAGCCGATAGAACTCGATAAGACTTATTCGATTCAACCAACTCCGAACTGGGTGACACAGCAAGAAATCCCTAAAAAAACTAACCAGAATGGTAATTATGGTGTCACTTATTATTTGCTTGAGCGGCAGCTAGATTTTGGTAGCGAATCCCAAGATTACTTTAGATTGGTCTATTCGATAGACCAAAAAGAAGCACTGGTAGATAACTCGCAAGTTATTATTAATTATAACCCTAGCTTTCAAGAGCTAGAGGTACACCATGTTAATGTGATCCGAAATGGAAATATTGTAAACCGATTGACTTTGAAGGATATCACCGTAGCTCAAAGTGAGGATACTGAAGAAAGCTTGATGTTGACAGGTAAAGCAACGGCTTCTACACAAATAAAAGGATTACAAGTAGATGATATCGTAGACTTTTCTTATACCATAAAAGGTCAAAACCCAATTTTTGAGGGGAAAACATTTTTTAGACAAAACTTAGGCTGGTCATCGCCGATTGAAAAGCTTTTTGTGAAAGCAGTTTCTGACAAGTCACTGCAAATTAAAACAACGGCTTACCCTGAAAAGCTTAAGACAGAAAAGCAGGGTGGAAGGTATCACTATAGCTTATCAGTTGACAACGTAGCCACCAAAAAGTCGTTAGATGGAATCCCTAATAGAATACTGTATTTTCCCTACATCCAAGGTAGTGAGTTTGACTCATGGGAGGAGGTTGTTGAATGGGCGCTCCCACATTACCAAGATAAGTTTCAACTAAATAGTTCCTTGCTCAGTATCGCTGATGGTTGGAAACAGACGTTCCCAGATGATTTAGAGTCTCAAGTAACAGCGGCTATTCAGTATGTACAGGATGATATCCGTTATTTCGGTATTGAGCTTGGAGTTAATTCTCATAAACCACATCATCCTAATACCGTTTTTGATAGAAAATACGGAGACTGTAAAGATAAAACAGTAATGCTGGTTGCGTTACTTAAAGAGTTGGGGGTGACTGCGTACCCTGCTTTAGTGTCGACGGATTTAAATAGTGGCTTTGAACAGATGTTGCCAAGCCCTGGCGTATTTGATCATGTCATTGTTGGTATAAAGTATGACGATAAGTATTACTTTGTGGACCCCACTAAGTCAGCTCAAAGAGGTAGCTTAAATTCCATAAGTCTTTTGCCTTTTGAGAAAGTACTCATCATCGACTCGGAATTAGAGCAGGGTATTGTAGAAATACCGCAGCATAGTTATGACCATAAAATCCATATTGAAGAGCAATTTAAGGTAAGCAGTATGTCGGAGCCTGCGAGTTACTTAATATCTTCTACTTACTATGGCGTTGAGGCTGATAGAATTCGAAGCTGGTATAAGGTCAATAGCGAAAGCGTAATTCAAGATAATTATTATAATTTTTATAAGAAAATATACCCGACCTTGAAAATAAATGAAGGAATTGACATTAGTGATGATGAAAACCTGAATGTGATTATAATTAAAGAGTCTTACTTAGTTCCGAGTTTATGGAGCTTCGGCTCAAACCATTACTATTCAGACTTTTCTTCTTACGAAATGAAAAATCATATATATTATCCTGAAAGACCAGAGCGCAAAGCTGCTTTGGCAATCCCCTTTCCAAAAGACGTGACTCACCATATAAAAGTTGAGCTGCCTAACACTTTTACTTTAGATACAGAAAAAGATACCAAAAAAATTAGTCACGAAGACTTTAGTTTTAAAAGAAGCGTTGCTATTCAAAAGAATTCTATGGATTTAAACTTTGATTATAAAGTTCATGATAAAGAAGTCGATGTAGAAAAGCTTCCTAGTTATTACGAGTCGTTACTGGAGTTGCAAAACAACCTTAACTATAGGTTGGTATTTCCTGCGAATAAATCCCAGCAAAAACAACAACGGAAAAAACGCCTTCAGAATCTTATAAAGGGATAATAAATGAAAAATATTACATTTTTACTAGCTGTCGCTCTTTTGGCACTATGTTCTTGTAAAACACTTGAGCCGATAGATCCTCAAGTGCAAAACGATGAAGTCTATACCAAAGCATTTAATCAGCTGCTTGTCGAGTCAAGCTCAGTACCTTTTGATAAGTTGTTTGAGAGTTACTTAAACTCAAGTTACTTTCTTGATAATGGCAATGCATTTAATAACTTTGTGAAACTGGAAAGTGATATATACAGTGGCAAAGTTGCCTGTGAGTCAGTGGACTTCGTAAGTAGATTAAAGGCGTTACCTCTCTCTATTCGTGTACATCAACTGGCGGCTGACTGCGCGCAAAGGTCTAACGATAGTACTGCAATCGAGTTTCATGAAAAGCTTATTGACTACTTGGTTCTCGGTTATTTTAGCAAAGGCGATGCAAAAAATTACTATAGTGCGGTAGATGTTTCAGCTTTTGGTGAGCCAACGGATCTTGTACAAGCGCTTGGGTATGAGGTCGTTGAGTATTACATTCAGCCCTATGCATCTGGCTCTATGTTCTCATACGTTCTTGTAGCAAACTCTGAAGACACTGGTAAACAGAGGCGGTTTCACTTTAATCTGTGGGATGCTCTAGATGTTTTGTACTTGGCCGCTGAAGAGCCAGTTGATATTTATTCACTAGATTATTTGCCTATTCGAGCATTCGAGGAGTTGAGAGAAACAAATTCTGCATTCGATTTGGGAACAGCTCGTGTCTTGTGGTCACAAAAGAATGACATAGCTGTGGAGCGCTTACTGAGCTCAGTAAATGCTGGCAACTCAATGGCCCAACAAATGTTAGCTGACAAGCTGATCATTGGCGAAAAAATAGAAGGGTATGACACAGACGATGCGATTGATCAGCTGATTTCAGCCTCAGAGGCTGGCCTAGCCACTGCTTTTGCCAGACTTTCTGTGATTTTTAAGCATGGAATTAATACCGATATAGATATCAAGGTTGCTAAGCAGTTAGAACAGAAGTCTGTGGTACTTATGGGAGAAGAGCTGACATTAGCTGAAATGGCATTAATAACTGTTATTTACGGTTTGTCAGAGGAGGAAAGAGTTGAAGCGTTTAAAAGAGCGGCTTCAGCTGGAAGCGGCAAAAGTGCTTTTTACCTATACAATTACTTCACAGATAAAAATGAAGAGGTTAAAGCACAAAAGTATCTTGAGTTGGCTGCTAACTTAGATTATGCAGAAGCTTTAATTCTCAAAGGCTCACTTCTTGCAATGGATGATTCTGCGAAGTGGGAAGATGTAGAAGAAGAGTTTTTTGAGTTACTTAATCAAGCAAAGCTACAGCACCACCCTAAAGCTGACTTTATCCTATCTAGGTACCTTCAAGCTAGTGATAAAACTAAGTCATTCCAGTATTTAGAACAAGCAGCAAAAAAAGGGCTCGTAGTTGCCCAATATGATTTAGCAAAAGCCTATGATAATGGAAAAATTATTAGTCAGAGTTTTGTGGATTCTAATCGCTGGCTTAATATGGCCGTTAAACAGGGGCACCTGCCTGCGATAGTAAGGCTTGGTTATAATTATGAAAAAGGGATAGGTGTCGAGAAGGATTTAGAAACAGCGGTTGAGTTCTATAGCTTAGCTGCTGAACAAGGTCATGCCTTAGGGATGTTCAATTATGGCTATATGCTACTTAAAGGTCGTGGTGTAGAAAAAAACTATTCACTTGCTGTTGAGTGGCTAGAAAAAGCTGCTGAAAATGGACACGCTTCGGCTAATAACGAATTGGCTTTAATGTACAAGGAAGGTGAGTACTTTGAACAAAATTATAAAAAAGCTAATCAGTTATTCTTGTTGGCGGCAGAAAAAGGAGAAATGTATGCTATGTATAATTTAGGTATGTCATACGAGGAAGGTTTGGGTGTGCCGAAAGATATCAAAACTGCGATGGAGTGGTATTTAAAAGCTCAGGCTAAGGGGCATTCTGCAGCAGCCATCAGGCGTTTTAATTTATTGAAAGGTCAGTCTGATTAACTTATAAGTGCCCCGAGCTTCTCAAGGAAAGGAGCTGTTTACATCAGCTCCTTAATCGCTTTTACAATATCCTCTTTACTAGGTAATACAAACTCCCAAGAGGTGCCGATTGGAATAAAGGTATCGTGGCCAGTGATTCGTTTGATTGTTGGTGTTTTGTCTAAGTTTTCAACTAGTCCCGTAATTAATTCCTCGCTCAAAGAACCTGTTTTACGACATTCATCGACGACCAAAACGTTTTGGTAGTTTTTCGCGATATCAGCTATCCCTTTATGATTCAGCGGTGATAGCCATCGAATGTCCATCACATCAACGGCTGTTTTGTATTTGTCGTTTAAGATTTTCTGCGCTTGTTGAGATAAGTAGAGGCCGTTGCCGTAACTAATGATTAAGGTCTTGCTTGGCTTTTTGCCTGCATTTGGATATAAGGCAGGCTCGCCAAAGTTAACCACTTCATCCGGCTCTGGGTAAACACCAAGCCATCCATTATCACCAGTTTCATGTAAGTCTTTGGCATGATACAGCGCGATAGGCTCCAAGAAGATCACTACGCGTTTTTGCTCGTCAGCAAGTCGAACGGCTTCGCGTAACATTTTGGCTGCATCTTGACCGTGAGAAGGACAGGCTAGTATCACGCCTGGGATTTCTCGTAAGAACGCAATGGAGTTATCGTTGTGGAAGTGACCACCAAAGCCTTTTTGGTAGGCTAAGCCAGCGATACGAATCACCATCGGGTTGGTAAACTGGTTATTTGAGAAGAAGGATAAGGTAGAAGCTTCACCACGGATTTGGTCAACCGCATTGTGCGTATAAGCGAGGAACTGGATCTCTGGAATCGGCAAGTAGCCAAGGTGAGCGGCACCAATTGCGTTGCCTAAAATGCTAGTTTCGTCCAGCATGGTGTCAAACACACGATCTTCGCTAAACCGTTTTTGTAAGTTGGTGGATACGCTATAAACACCACCTTTTTTCCCCACATCTTCACCAAACATGATGATGTTTGGGTATTGCGCCATCAGATCAGTTAGAGCGTAATTGATGAGTTGTGCCATACTTCTGGGCTTGTCTAAAAATTTGAACTGGCGGCCAATATCAAAGAGTTCATGACGCTTGCTGATGGTCGGTAATGCCGGTTTGTCTTTTCTTGGACGTTCTGGCGCAACTGATGCACACACTTCTTCAGCGCTAGAAAGTTTCGGCAGTTTGATGGCTTCTTCCGCCGTCTTTTCTACTTTCTGACGAGTATTTTCATACAGAGTCAAAATATCATCCGTTGATAAATAACCAGCTTCGATACACAAACGAGCGGAGTGAAGTAAAGGATCTTGTGCTTCGGTTGCTTCGATGTGCTCAACGGTGTGATACATGCTCTCCGTGTCATTACCTGCATGACCCATCAGGCGCACAGTCTTCATATGTAAAAACACGGGACGGCGCTCATAACGGGCAATTTCTTCCGCTTCTTGTGCGGCTAGGTAGGCATCGGGAAGGTGTAAGCCATTACACTGAATATACTCGATACTTTCGCGGTTTTTGACGTTATTTTCGATCCAATTATCAGGAGTTGATACAGAAATACCAATGCCATTATCTTCACAAATATAGACTAAGGGTAAAGGCTCGCCTTTATAAGCTAAGTATTGAGCCGCATTGAAGGCTGACTGTGAGGTAGCGTGGTTAAAGCTGGCATCACCAAAGTTGCATAAGATAACACCATCGCTAGGCACGCTCGATTGAAAGCCTGTCCTATGTGCACGTCCCAAAGACCAAGCCGCGCCCATTGCTTTGGGTAAGTGTGATGCGATGGTGCTGGTTTGTGGTGGCACAAATAACTTTGCCGAACCAAACACCTTATGGCGGCCCTGTGAAATAGGATCATCTTTTGCTGCGACTAAGGATAAGATTTGGTCCTTGATAGGGTCAATATTGTGAACTTTACGCGAGCGCTCAGCCATAAGCGCACCAGAGCGGTAGTGAAGAAAGGCCATGTCATCGTGCCTAAAGGCTCGTCCTAACACTGCGTTACCTTCGTGCCCACTACTGCCAATCGTATAAAAGCCAATGCCTTGATCCTTAAGGATTCTTGCCCGTAAATCGAGGTGGCGACTAATCAATTGTGACTCAAATAACTGCACAAACTCTTGCGGCGAAAGCTGGGTGATGCTGGCCGATATGTTGCTGAGTTTACTTGGGAATTTTGCGGTTTTGAGTGCGATTAGGAAGTTCTGATCGATGACACTGGCACGGTCGAGCATTGTAATATTTTTATGTGATTCTAAGTTGGGGATTAGTATGCTTTATGGATATAAGGATGTCACTCCAAGCACAACTGGTTGGAGCAGATAGCGCAGCCTTTACAAACATTAACCCCGAGTAGGTTCATTGAAACCGCGAATGTGTTAAAGTAGCGCCAACATTATATAAGGTTAGGTTATATCGGAACGGTATGAAAGTTTATAACAATATTCTTGAGATGGTTGGCAACACGCCAATGATTAAGCTACAGAAAATGGACACGGGTAAGTGTCAGTTGTTTGGTAAGCTTGAGTCGCAAAACCCAGGCGCTTCGATTAAAGATCGTATCGCTATCACGATGATTGAGACGGCTGAGAAAGAAGGCTGGATAAAGCCTGGCGACACCTTAATTGAAGCGACGGCGGGTAACACAGGCCTAGGCCTAGCCATGGTTGCCTCGCAGAAGGGTTATAAACTAAAAATCGTCATGCCAGATAAAATGAGCATGGAAAAAGAATATAACCTACGTGCTTTTGGTGCCGAGGTGATGCGTACGCGTTCAGACGTTGGTAAAGGTCACCCTGAGTATTACCAAGATGTTGCGAAGCGTTTGTCGGAAGAGAATGGCTGGTACTTCATTAACCAATTCTCGAACTCGTCGAATATTGCAGCACACTACATGACCACAGCTCCAGAAATGTGGGAGCAGTTAGACGGTAAGATTGACGCGGTGGTTCTAGGTGTTGGCTCTGGTGGTACGGTAACTGGCGTTGGTCGTTTCTTAAAAGAGCAGAACCCTGATATTGATATCGTATTAGCCGATCCAGAGGGTTCAATTTTAACCCACTATCATGAAACGGGTGAAATGATCGAAGCGGGTAGCTGGGTTATTGAAGGAATTGGTGAAGACTTTATTCCTGATATTTGTGACATGAGCTTGTTTACAAAAGCTTATACCGTGACTGACAAAGAGTCTTTAAACACCGCGCGCGAATTGATGTTAAAAGAATCCGTGATGGGTGGTTCTTCGACAGGGACTTTAGTAGCTGCGGCACTGAAGTATTGCCAAGACCAAACTGAACCTAAAAATGTTGTGACACTGATTTGTGATACGGGCAATCGCTACTTGTCGAAAATGTACAACGATGAGTGGATGAAAGAGCAGGGCTTTCTATCATGAGTCAGGATAAACAATTAACGCCACCAACGGCTAACATCTCTATGTGGCTGTTATTATTAGATATTGTTGGGATGGCGTTAGTAGTGTTTGCGGGTTACGAAATCTACTTAATCAACGAAAAGAACTCAGGTGTTCTAGTCGAGCATTTCAGCTGGCCACATTACCCTTGGATTATCATGGGTATCGGAGTTTTGCTGATGATTCCTTTCCATAAACAGGTGTTTAGCTTGTTTAGACAGGTCAAGCAGTATCAAAAAGAGCTCGCCAAAAAGAATCGTCCTGATTTTTAACGTCGTATTTAGTGAAATAAGCTCATCCTACCCTTGAAATTTGCTTTAATGACTAGATGTTATATGCATCTAGTCATTCTCAAGCTAAAACGAGCTAAACGATATAACCAATAGGTATTATATGTCAGACAAAAAATTTAAGTTTGCCAGCCGTGTGATCCATGCTGGTCAAGAGCCGGAGCCAATTACAGGCGCGGTCATGCCACCAATCTTTACTACCTCAACCTACGCTCAGCCATCTCCAGGTGAACACACAGGGTATGAGTATTCGCGTAGCCAGAATCCAACGCGTATGGCGTATGAGCGTTGTATCGCTGATTTAGAAAACGGTAAGCAGGGTTATGCGTTTGCTTCTGGCATGGCGGCGACCAGCACCATCCTTGAGCTACTTGATGCGGGCTCGCACGTTATCGCGATGGATGACTTATATGGCGGTACATTCCGTTTATTCGATAAAGTCCGTAAACGTACGGCGAATCTAGAGTTCAGCTTTGAAAACTTGTCTGACTTAAGCAATCTTGAGAAGGCGCTTAAACCAAACACTAAGATGATTTGGGTCGAAAGTCCGACAAACCCAATGTTGAAAGTGGTTGATATGAAAGCGATTGCTGACTTCGCTAAGAAGCACAATTTAATCGCTGTTGCGGACAACACCTTCGCCACACCGTTTAACCAAACACCTTTAGACTTTGGTTTCGATATTGTGATGCACTCAGCGACTAAATACCTAAACGGTCATTCGGACATCGTTGGTGGTGTTGCAGTCGTTGGTGATAATGACGAATTGCGTGAGCAAATGGCGTTCTTGCATAACTCAGCAGGCGCGATTCAAGGCCCATTCGACAGCTATTTAGCGCTTCGTGGCTTGAAAACACTAGCTCTACGTATGCGCCAGCATAACGAAAACGGTCAAAAAGTGGCTGAGTTCCTAAGCAACCACCCACAAATCGACAAAGTTTATTACCCAGGTTTGGAGTCTCACCCACAGCATGAATTAGCCAAAAGCCAAATGAAAGGCTTTAGCGGTATGGTGTCAGTGTTGGTAAAGGGCGATACGGAAGAAGAAGCGGCTAAGAACTCGCATGAGTTTATGAAGAAACTAAAAGTCTTTACTCTGGCAGAGAGCTTGGGTGGTATTGAAAGCTTATCGAACCACCCAGCGATCATGACCCACGCTGCTGTACCGTATGAGATCCGCCAAGAAATTGGAATTTTGGATAACTTGGTTCGTTTGTCAGTGGGCGTTGAGGATATTGATGATATTCTTGAAGATCTGGACCAAGCTCTAAAGAAATAGTCTTTTTATCCCTATGCGTTGTTGTAGCAAAGGTATTAATTGGCCTCATTTACTTTATGTAAACTCGTTAATTAAAACTTTGCTACGCCTCGCCTAGAAATAAAAACACTTATTTCAATAAGAAAAGGTTTGGAAAAATAAGACAAGAAAGGCGCTGATTAGGCGCCTTTTTTGTACCTTTGCGTTATACAAGACTTTAATGGTGAGCAGCTTATTTCAATAAGTTCGCTGGCGAGTACTGGTCGGTTAGGATCTTAGCATCAGTGTTCCAGTTGATTTCATCGCTAATCGCATCGAAGACTTTTAGCGTATCGACGCCGTACTCCGAGAGTAAGGGTTTATAATGGTTTGCTTTTTGTAACAGGTCTTTTTTCTCTGGCAATGCTTGATTGCTGACCACGATAACGCGGTTAGTCTTTTCGTCTTCAAAGTGGATCTGGTACAAGTCACCAAATACTTGATGATAGGTTTCCGATTCGTGGTGGAATAGGGCGCTTGAGCTAAAAGTATTGGCCATGATAATGCCGCCAGGCTTGAGTAAGCCCTTAACTTCTTCTAAGTACTCTTTAGTCATCATGTGCTCAGGGATATAGTCGCTGTTGAAAGCATCGAGCAGGATAAAGTCAAAACGTCTGTCTTTACGCAGCGCTCGCTTCACAAAGACTCGACCATCGCGGACATGAGTTTCGTACTGTTCGCCATCATCGGTGTAATCAAAGTATTTTTTTGCCATTTCAGCAACAACCTCATCGATTTCAACCGAAACGATGTTGGCGTTGGGGTAAACCTCTTTGTAGCGATTGACCAGTACGCCGCCACCTAGACCGATCACTAACATATCTTTCGGATCATCTAAGAAGAAAGTAGCGCCCATGGCGAGTTTGTAATAATCAAACACCAAGTCTTTCGGCTTTTCGTCGTAAATACAGGATTGGCTCAGGTCGTTATGGCTTTTCTTGCGGAAACGCATGCAAGTGAGGCCAACTTCTTTGACGATATAAACGTTTTGATACAAGGAGCGCTCTTCTTCGACGATTTTCGCTTCGCTGTCCATTGGCGCAATAGATAAGGCCACTAAGCCCGCACTTAAAAGAGTCAATATGAGTTTATTCATTAATCAGCTCCGCTTTTTCAGCTTTGGGAAGAGGTTTCGGGAATAGCATAGCAATTAACCCAACAACCGCTAAGACGATGGTTACACCATACAAAATCGAATCTAGTTCAAACCATAGCACGAGATAAAAAGAGGTCATAATGGTACCGAGCGCACTACCTAGAGTGGATACGAAGTAGAGGAATCCAGCGGTCTGACCGCTACTTTCAGCATTGGCCACTAACAAACGCACGGAATAAGGAGCGACCATCCCCATAATAGTCGTTGGTATTAAGAATAAGATGACTGAGGTAACTAAAGAGCCGTAACGAGGGTCTTCTATCTGCATAAACACCCAGTCCGATAGTTCTGAGTGCCAAATATCTAGTGGCAAGGTCGTTAAGGATGCTGCTATAAATATCACACCATATTTGCGGGTGTTAGGCTCTTTTAAGGACAGTTTGCCGCCTACAAGGTAGCCAATCGACAATGCAAGCATAAATACCGTGATGATACTGCCCCAGACATAGACGCTACCGCCGAAGTAGGGCGACAGAATTTTGCCACCAAGTAGCTCCACGGTCATGATGGAGAAGCCCATAATAAAAGCGCAGATTAAGACAAGTGTATTCATAGATTGAGTTATAGAATTTATTAGTTCACCTGATAATAAGCGAATGCGTATAAATGTCAAAGTTTGTGAAAAGCCCCTGTAATATATAAATCCTTAATATTCTGATGCTTATATTCTATTGGGTCGATAAAATGAACGTGGTAGAATGGGGACTTTATATTTATAGCGTGAATTAATCAGGAGATTAACATGGCAATTGAACTACCAGAATTACCTTATGGACGTGATGCATTAGCACCGCATATCTCGGAAGAAACCATCAATTATCACTACGGCAAGCACCACAACGCTTATGTCACTAACTTGAACAAGATGATTGAAGGTACTGACTTCGAAGGTAAGTCGCTAGAAGACATCATCCGTACTTCTGAAGGTGGTGTGTTCAACAATGCTGCACAAGTTTGGAACCACACTTTCTACTGGAACAGCTTAAGCCCTAATGGCGGTGGCGAGCCTTCAGGTTCTGTCGCTGATGCCATTAACGCTGCTTTTGGTTCATTCGCAGACTTTAAAGAAAAATTCACTGCTAGTGCTGCGGGTAACTTTGGCTCAGGTTGGACTTGGTTAGTGAAAAACGCTTCAGGTTCACTTGAAATCGTAAATACAAGCAACGCTGACACGCCAATCACTGATGCAGGCGTTACACCTCTACTTACTGTAGACGTGTGGGAGCACGCTTACTACGTAGACTACCGTAACGCTCGCCCAGAGTACTTGAAGAACTTCTGGGAATTAGTGAACTGGGACTTTGCAGAGAAAAACTTTGCATAACCCAAGACAACTTGTCTAAGACGTTCCAATTAAAAGCCCAGCATTTGCTGGGCTTTTTTGTGTCTGAAAGAAACGAAAACTTAATAAGTCGTTGTCCAGTTTACTGTGTAAGTACGACCACGTCCTTGGAAGTTAAACAAGTACTCAGGACCGTAAGCTGGTGAGTAGAAGGCTGTGGCGCGTTGCCCCCAAACGGTTGAATATTGTTTATCCAGTAAGTTAGTAATACCAAAGCTGAACTTGCCCGCTGAGGTTTCTGCGCTTAGGGCTAAGTCCAAAGTCGTGTAACCATCGATTTCACGGTCTGAAGCATCTTCGGCATCAAATGCATGGTTTGCTTGTAAACGAGCCGTATAATAGTAGTTAGTCCAGCCTAAGAAAGCGGTAGCAGACGATAGTGAGGCATAACGTACATCACGTTTTAACCAGTCGCCACTATCATCTTCTTCCTCTGAGCGAACCCAGTGAACCGTTGCACCTGTCTCGAAGCCTTTATCAAAGAACTTGGTGAGAGCACCTTCAAAACCATAATCGCGAGTTTTATTGTCAACCACAACGACATTTAAATTGCTGTCGTTACTCACTGCTTTGTCAGACCATGAGTAGTAAATTGAACTTTGCGCCTGCCAGCTGTCGCCAGAGAAGCGCCATCCAAACTCGGCTTGATCGGTTTCTACAGCGCTTAACGGATTGTCATTCACGTTCACATCAGGGCTTTTGCCGTAGTATTTTGCAGGGTCAGGTAGTTCAAAGCCTTGGCTGAAGCGAAACCAGCTTTGATGGCTCCCAGCGTTATACATGATGCTGGCGTTGAATAAACTGGCGTCATAATCATTGCTTCCGCCTGGGATTAATACGCTATCTCGCTGGCCAACAGGATCATAGCTGAATTTGTCGAAGTCCTGAACGGTGACGTCCATGTTCTGTTGGCGTAAGCCTGCCGCCAACTTCCAGTAGTCATTAAGAGCCCAGTCGGCTTGGATAAAAGCTGACAAGCCTTCGACTTCATAGCTTGGGTAGCGAGGTTCAGTACGTGATTCATTTTGAACTAAACCACCTGTTGCATCGGTCGTCGCTTGATCAAAGAACATTTGATCCGCATCAAATTTTTCATGATCGAAGTCCAAGCCATAAGTGATATGCGTAGAGTTACTAATATGAGTATCAAATAAGGCTTTCATGCCTGAAAGCTGCGTGTTTTGTTTTGAAGTGCCGAACTCAATGGCGTAACGACCTTCTGATGGCAGAATACGTGGGCGAGGGAAGGCGCTAAAGCTTGATTCTTCATTGCGGTGGAATGCTTGCAAGTAGAAATCTTGTCCTAACAAGTCGCCGTGGTGATATTGTAGGTTTAGCATTTCGCGATCCGTTGCTGGTGAGCGGTCGGAGCGGAAGCCATCACGAATTTCTGCGTCGGCTAAGCTACCGACTGGTACTGCATCAATGTTAGGGAAATAAAGACCGCGGTCACCCGTGTAGTTTGAACGGTAGATTTGTGCGCCTAGTTCTAATGACTGCTCATCGGACAATTTAATATCAACGCTACCTAAAATATCGACGGTGCGGTTATCTTGTAAGTCCGTTTGTGTGATGTCAGGGAATATTTCATCGCCGTTGCCATCATAAAATCGACCGTTTTCCTCATAAGCTAAGCCCAAGTAGGCCTTAACGTCTTCGTTACCATCGCTGATTGAATGCTTGATTCGTTTGCTCAAGTCATCACTACCGTTGAAGCTGCTTGAAGCGCCAAGCTGAGTCGTCATGACCACGCCATCGCTGGAGCCTTTCTTGGTGATGATATTAATAATACCGCCAGTTGCGCCGCCACCGTAGAGGCTGCTGGCGCCAGAAATGACTTCGATACGCTCAACGTTAAAGGGATCGATAGAGTCGAACTGACGTGAGAGTCCACGAGAGTTATTCAGAGAAATGCCGTCGATTAAGACTTGAACACTACGGCCTCGAAGGTTTTGACCATAGTTAGTACGGCCCTGAGGCGCTAAGTCTAAGCCGGGTACTAATTTACCCAGCATCGTTTTCAAATCAGCACCTGTTTCTAATTGCTGCTCGATACCTGCGCGATCGATAACCCAGACTGAACCGGGAATGTCGCTGATCTTAGTCGGTGTTCTAGAACCGACGACGACGATGGTGTCGTCTGCTGTTGTGGTTTGGTTTGCTTGCAAGCCTACGGAAACGCTCAGCGCTACAGCCGCAAGGCTGAATCCTAAACGGTTGTTCATTGTTCATTACCCTATTGTTTTTAATGACTTCGAATAGGGGGCACATTCTACTCTTGATATAGCTGCATGTAAATAATAATGATTCGCATTACCGTTAATTTTTAATGGGTGGTGCAACCACAAGGTTTTTAAGCAAAAACAAGGATATATAATATAAAAATTAGTGTGCTATAGTTTGCTAAACACAGGAGGTTGAATGACACAGCACGATCAGAACAAGAAAACTGTCACTACTGAACAGCTTCAATGGCTGAAGCGCGAATCAAATGATTGGCAAGAGCAGGGCTTAATCTCATCCGAGTCGCAAGCTTCTATCCTTAGTCTCTATGCCAGCCAAGAGGACGCTGATGCAAGACGTCTGGCGCTCAGTAATATCCTATTAATTTCTTTGGGTGCCTTACTTATTGGTGGCGGCATCATTCTGTTATTGGCGCATAACTGGGAAGACTTCGGGACAGGTTTGCGAACCTTTTTGTCATTCTTGCCACTGGTGCTTGCCCAAGGCTTGTGTTGGTACGGAGTTCAGTATAAGCCAACCTCGTTGGCTTTGCGGGAATCTGGTGCCGTGCTGTTATTGTTTGCAGTCGCTGCGAGCATTGCGCTGATTAGCCAAACCTACCATATCCATGGGGATCTGGAGAGCTTCTTGGTGGTTTGGTTGCTGCTAAGTTTGCCGATTATTTATTTATTGCGATCAGCCACGACCTTGATGCTCATTAGTGGCATTATTTTATGGCTTTGCTGTTTAGAGCGTGAACCTTACTGGTTGTTCTATATTGCGTTGGCGCCATACCTTTATAAGTTATATCAACAGCAAAGTAGGCTATTGTTACATTGGTCATTGTGGTTTGCCTTAATCGGGCTCACCATTTCTGTGGTTTACGGCAGCAGTTATTACATGTCGCCACTCGACCATTGGGGGATTTATATAACACTCGCCTTGGGTTGTGCATTTTACGCGCTAGGTAATTGGTGGTTCGGTTTAGAAAACACAAAGTTCTGGACCAATGCTCCTGCGAGCATGGGTATTCTAATTATTGGCTTCATCAGTTTAATGTTTACTTGGTATGGTCGCACCTTGCCGTCGAACTTGTGGCAGGCGGAATCCTCAATGCGTTTCAACGAGTACGCCATTCTAGCGTTGTTCACGCTATCGATTCTGTTTACGGCATTATTTATGGCAAGAAACAGAAAGGCACTGTCAGTATCAAACTGGGTGGCATTGTCGAGTTTTGCCTTTGTGTTACTCGGAATAACCGGCTTCTTTATCCACCAAAATCAAAATGTCTTTGTCATCGCGTCGAATCTGTATATTTTGATTGGTTCAGTACTTCTAATGTTCCAAGGCATTAATCGAAATCGATTGATGTTACTGAATGGCGGTTTAATTTGGTTCAGTTTATTAGTGCTATTTAGGTTCTTCGATAGCGACATTCCGTTTGTGTTTAAAGGCGTCATATTTATTGTTATAGGCAGCGCCTTTATCGGAACCAATATTTGGTTTAAAAAGAAGCAAGACGCCAAGGGGAGCCAAGTATGAAGCATCTAAAAGTATTACTACTGACACTATTTGCCGTGCAGCTGTCGGTTCCTGGTTATATGATTTTTGAGCAGAATCAAATTCTAAGCCATGGCACGGTATATAAATTTAAAACTCAACCGATAGACCCTTACGATCCTTTTCGTGGCCGCTATGTCACTCTGACATACAATGTCGACGCTAACCCGATTCCGACCAAAGAGGTGTTTCAACGCGGTGACTGGGCCTACGCATTGCTGTCGGAGGATGAAGATGGCTACGCAACCTTTACGCAACTAGTTTCCGAAGAACCTGAAAGTGGGCAAGAGTACATTGAAGTTGAAGTCAGTTGGGGTGGCACGGATAGAGGCCATTACATCGACTTACCCTTTGACCGTTATTACGCCTCCGAAGAAACGGCTCCAAATATTGAACGTGCCGTATGGCGTCGAGAACAAGTTGAGGATGTTTATGCGGAAATTAGCGTGCTAGAGGGTAAAGCTACGCTAAAGGAGTTGTATGTTGAAGGGTTGCCAGTTCGAGAGTATTTAGAACGCAAAGCTTCTCAACCGGAACAATAATCTCGTCAAAAGCATCAAAGCAGTGGCGGTGCCACTGCCTTGATGATACCTAAAGACATTAATGCTTATCGTTACGGTGCACCAATTGGTAAAGAATTGGAAGGATCACTAGGGTCAATAGGGTGGATGAAATAATACCCCCAATAACAACCGTTGCCAGTGGCCTTTGGACTTCGGCACCAGTGCCAGTATTTAACGCCATTGGAACAAAGCCTAAGCTAGCGACTAAAGCAGTCATCAATACCGGGCGTAGCCGAATTATAGCTCCCTCGATAATGGCTTTAGTTAGCTCACCAGTTTGACGCCACTGGTCGCGGATAAAGGACAGCATGACAAGGCCGTTAAGCACGGCAACGCCAGACAACGCAATAAATCCAACTCCTGCCGAAATAGAAAGTGGCATATCTCTCAGCCACAGTGCTAGCACTCCACCCGTTAGCGCTAATGGCACTCCTGTAAAGATAATCAGAGCATCTTTAATTGAGCTAAACGCCATCACCAATAACGCCAAGATAATCATTAAGGTTATGGGGACGACGATGGAGAGTCGTTCGCTAGCCGATTCTAATTGCTCAAAAGTACCACCATAGTCCAACCAGTAACCGGGGGGTAACTGAACGTTCTGCTGAATGGTTTGCTTTACTTCATCAACGAAACTGCCTAAGTCACGCTCACGTACATTAGCAGTGATGACCACTCGGCGCTTACCATTTTCACGGCTGATCTGATTAGGCGCTGGTTTGAGTTTGATGTCAGCAACTTCAGATAAGGGTATATAGTTTCCGTCAGGTAATGGAACCGGCAAACTCCTGAGATTATAAGTATCTTGTCGAATCTCTTCGGGCAGTCGAACTATCAGCTGGAAACGTCGGTCGCCTTCGAATATTAAGCCAGCGCTGCTTCCACCGATAGCAGTGGCAATCAGGTTCTGTAGATCCTGAACGTTTAGGCCATAACGAGAGAGTAGGGTGCGCTTGGGTTCTATAGAGAGCAGTGGCAAGCTTTCGACTTGTTCGACACGAGCATCGGCTGCACCATCGATGGTATTAATAGCTGAGTGAATATCATCGGCAACCTTTTTGAGCGTTTCCAAATCATCTCCGAACACTTTAATCCCTAGGTCGGCTCTGACGCCAGAAATTAGTTCGTTAAAGCGCATCTGGATCGGTTGGGTAAACTCATAGTTGTTACCTGGAAGCTCTTCCACGCTTTCTTTAATTTGAGTAACAAGCTCGCTATCGGACAATTCAGGATCGGGCCATTCGCTTCTCGGCTTAAACATAACAAAGGTATCTGACACGTTAGGCGGCATAGGATCATTCGCCACTTCCGGCGTACCAATTCGCGAAAATGCCGTTTTAACTTGCGGAAACTCTAAGATCTTCTTTTCAAGCTGTTTCTGCATTTGAACCGACTGCTCCAAACCTGTTCCTGGCGTTCTTAGAGCGTGCATCGTAATGTCGCCCTCTTTGAGTTGTGGGATAAACTCAGAACCCATGGTTGAGGCGAGCCAGCTACAGACTATGACCATCGTTGTTGCCGCAGCGATAAATAACCATTTCATCTTTAGCGCAAACTGCAACACAGGACGGTATATAGACTTGCTGGAGCGTATGATGATACTTTCTTTTTCCTGAACGCTACCTGTCATAAAAGCAGCAACGGCTGCAGGTACTAGGGTTAAGCTCATGACCAGCGCGGATAATAAAGCCATCACTACCGTTGCCGCCATTGGGTGAAACATTTTTCCTTCGACACCAGTTAAACTGAAGAGCGGAATATAAACCACGGTGATGATTAAGACGCCAAATAAGCTTGGGCGAATGACTTCGTTAGTCGCAGAAAAGACAACCTCTAAACGTTGTTTGAGTTCCAGCCTGCCACTATTTTTTTGCGCCTCAGATAATCGGCGTATGGCGTTTTCGACAATGATCACTGCGCCGTCGACAATCAAGCCAAAGTCTAAAGCGCCAAGGCTCATCAGGTTCGCTGACACACCGGTTTGAACCATGCCCGTTATGGTGGCCAACATTGCTAATGGAATCACTGCTGCGGTGATCAAGGCCGCACGGAAGTTACCTAGTAATAAGAACAAAATGACGATAACTAACAGCGCACCCTCGACTAAGTTCTTCTGTACGGTGGCAATGGCTTTATCCACCAGCTTGGTGCGGTTATACACGGCTTCTACTTTGATGCCCTCTGGAAGTGAGCTTTGAATTTTGTCGAGTTCCTCTGCTACCGCCACAGAGACATCGCGAGAATTCTCCCCAACCAGCATCATGACAGTACCCAGTACAGTCTCCGTGCCGTCTCTAGTCGCTGCACCAGTACGTAATTGTTTACCAATTCCAACGTCGGCTACATCGGCAACGGTAACAGGGGTGTTATCCACCGCTTTCACCACGACGTTTTCGATATCTTCAATGGTTTTCAATTGACCGGGAGATCGAACTAATAATTGCTGTCCGTTAGTTTCAATATAGCCAGCACCACGGTTGTCGTTGTTGGCGTTCAGTGCCTTGACCAAATCCGTCATCGAAAGATTGTAGGCTAACAGCTTGGCTGGATTAGGCATCACGTGATACTGCTTATCATAGCCACCGATGGCGTTAACCTCGGTGACGCCTTTAACCAAAGCTAGCTGCGGCTTAATGATCCAATCCTGAATTTCCCTGAGGGCCATTGAGTCATAGGGTTGTCCATTCGGCTGCGAAGCGCCATCTTCAGCTTTTACGGTATAGAGGAAAATTTCACCTAAGCCTGTAGCGATAGGTCCCATCTCTGGCTCTAACCCTTGAGGTAGTTGTCCTTTTATAACGCCGAGTCTTTCGTTAATCAGACTACGGGCGAAATATAAGTCGGTGCCTTCTTCAAAAACGACAGTCACTTGAGACAGTCCATAACGCGATAAAGAACGTGTATAGGACATCTTGGGCAGACCAGCTAGCGCCGTTTCGATAGGGTAGGTAATGCGTTGCTCGGATTCTAGCGGTGAAAAACCAGGAGCTTCGGTATTAATTTGTACCTGCACGTTAGTAATGTCTGGGACAGCACCAATCGGCAGTTTCTGATAACTCCAAACCCCGAGGCCAATAATAACGGCCACAAGGGATAGCATCAGCCAGCGCCTCTGTATTGAGAGGCGTAGTATTGATTCAATCATGTCGCCTCCTAGTGTGCGTGTTTAGCACCCGACTTAAGCAAGTCGGCTTTCAGGGTATAGCTGTTCTTGACGACGTATTGTTCGCCAGCTTTTAAGCCCTGTGTGATTTCAACAAACTGGTCATCTCTTAAACCAATAGATACCTGCTTGGCTTCAAAGCCTGTTGGTGTTTTAACAAAAACGACAGGTTTGTCTTCCAAGGTTTGGATGGCTGACTGGTTCACGGCGATAGGAACATTCTGTTGGTTAATGATGATCTTACCTTGCGCCATCATACCCGCTGAGAGGCGATTATCAGGGTTATCTATGGAGGCGCGAGCTAAGATAAACGGATGATCATCATCGTTCGGTACGACGTGATCGATGGTGGTATTGATGCTTTTATCATTGAGAATTAGCACAACATCTTGCCCTGCGCTCACTTTCGTCATGTCTTGCGGAAACACCTTAAGTTCGACCCACATAAAACTGTAGTCTGCTACGGTAAACAGCGGTTGTTTTTGAGCGAGCTCACCAGGATTGGCATGACGTGCGGTTATGATGCCATCAAAAGGTGCATGAATAGGGTAGCTGCTGAGGCTTTGATTGGCTTCCACTGTTGCTAACAGATCGCCTTTTTTAACGCGCTGACCTATAGTGACTTTGACGTCCGTTACCGTTCCTTCAAAGCGAGCGCCGATATGGCTCACATGGCCAGGATCGGGCACAATTTTACCATAAGTGGTTAAGTGTTCAGTGATAATTCCTTCGCTAGCAGTGGTCACTTCAATGCCAGAGTCGTGAGCCATCTTGTCGCTAATCGTAATGACTTTTTCATCGTGGTGATCTGAGTGACCAGATTCTTCATGAGTATGTTCTTCGCTAGAGTGCTCTCCACTAAAAGCCTGAACTGAAAAAGTTGAAAAGGACAGTGAGACAAGTAGCGTCATTTTCGATAATTGGTGTACTAGATTTTTCATGAGGTGTTCCTATGAATTCTTTTTGAATAAGGTCAGTGGTTCAGCCGTCAGTTGCTCTATGGCAACGCCATACATTAGGGCGGAACTAGCAGCATCGATAAGTTTACGTTTAGCTGAGATTAACTCTTGCCGCGCCGCAACATACTCAAAGTAGCTGTAACGACCTCGTTGATAGGCTTTCTGAGTTTCTTTAAGGGCTAATGCTAACGTTGGAATAATGTCTTGCTGTAAGCGCTCAACAACATGAACAGATTGTTTTCTTTGCTGATAGGCATTAAATAATTGGTCATGCATGCGAAGCAAAGCGGTTTTCTTACTGACAAAGACTTCGTTTTTAGCAGCTAGTGCACTTTGTAGTTTGCCTTGATTTCTCGACTCGGAAAATAAGTCCATACTGAAGCCTGCTTTAAAACCCATGTCTCCGCTTGCTTGGCTTCGAGTAAGGCCTACTGACCAATTGATATTGCTCTGGTTGCTGGTGCTAGTGAGATCAACCTCTGATTGCTTTAAGCGTTCCAGAGCCGAAAACTGCTTAATCGAAGGGTTGTTTTGTACTTTTTGATAAAGCTCTTCAAAGCTTAAAGCATTACCAAAGCGATATAAGCTCCCCGATGCCGAGTAGGTTTTTGAGATTTTTTCACTCCACATGGATTGAAGGCTTGCCGAATATACCTTAAGGTTTGACGCTTCTTTGTGCAGTGTTAATTCAGCTTGGGCGAGTGATGCCTTTGCTCTTTTAACTTCAGCTTTCATGGTCGCGCCAAGATTAGCCCGGCGTTGTGCGACTCTTAAAGTTTCTTTGGCGAGTTGTAGCGATTCTTCGGCAAGCTTTACGCGTTCTTGTGCCGCTAGAAGGTTTACATAACGACGCGTGGTTTCAGAAAGCAGTTCCAGCGCTTGTAACTCTTTTTTGGTTTCGACAACAGTTCTTTTGGATTTAATCACGCCCAAACGTGCATCCACCTTACCGCCAAGCTCAATGGCTGAAGATAAGGACACCGTTAATTCAGCGCTATCGACGCCTGAAAACTCGCCATTGCCAGCAACATTTTCTAACTCAGCACCGATTTGATAGGCAGGTTTCTGAGCGGCAGTGAGCCGTTCGCCATCTAATACTTTTTGGCGAAATTGAAAGACATTAAGGCTAGGGTTTTGCTCTAAAGTCAGCTCTAACGCTTGTTGTAACGTTAAAGGTTCTTTGCTCTCTGTAATGCTCTGACCGTAAGCAGGACTTGCTACTACTAACCAGAACGAAACTAAAATACTGGCGAACAACGCCAATCGACGCTCGCCGTATACAATAAGACTCATGGATTTCTCCCACGTTTAATACATCACCATACCGACTCGAAGGTTCGAACCGATATGAACTACTTTATTTCAACGTAAGGATTAAACTCTGGGAGGGCGGTAAGGTTGGCTTAATATACCAATTTGAGCAGAGTTGACGCTGCCTCTGGGGGTAGAGTTATAGCTTAGGGATTGTGCGCTAGGAAAGCTTTCACGAATCAGGATGTGAGTATGACAGCTGTGGCAATGACAACAGTGGTGGCAATCAAAAGCATTTGTTACGTCATTGCTACTGGAAGAATTGCTACTAGAAATCTGGCTAGTTTTTTCAACAGCATCTTGGTGTTGATGTTTGGTTTCCAGAGATTCTTCTTGTGACTGATGAGAGTGATACACGTCAGCCATTGCTGCGTATGCCTGCACAGACACAATAATAGCTAAAATGTAACTGACCCAACGCAACATAAGCGCACCTTTACTCAATCAGTCTAAATGATAATACTTATCAATTAAAAAGCCAACAAGAGTAGCGTAAAGATCTGTAAGTACGCTGTAGTGCATCGTTTTTTGGTGCTTTTAATTTATAAATCCAGTTAATAGGCTGAGCTTTTGTTGTATTTTGTTACATTTGCAAAAGTGTGACGCATGTCAAATAACTTGAAGTTATAGGTTGGATTAGATAACCTAAAGTCGTATGCCAAATACAACTATAAATATAAAAAGTGGAAGCATTGCACGATTAGGGACACATACCACCATAGCCACCTCACAATACGTGAGGAGACTTCTCTTAAATTTTTATAATGGCAACATCATCTCATCTCAGCTTAAACCGCCTGATAAATTAGCCTTACTTCGTTCTTCGATGTGGTTTAAGTATCACTGCTTAAATTGCTCACGGAGTTAATATGATGAAGGCATTAGCGCTCTGTTTGGTTTTATACGTTTTATCCGCTCCAAGCTTTAGCGGTAGTGCTAATGTTAAAGTTACTATTAAAATCCCTCATACGGGACAGCAATCTCAAGCAGTTAGACTTTTCAATTATGAACTCGATCGTTTTCAAATTATAAGAAATCCGTTTAGCCTAACTCGTGAAGAGTGTTTGGCATACCTGCCCCCGAATCATGAAAAAGCTATCGAAATTTTAGATCTTCACATCGATAAAGGCAGAGAGCCGTATCGAGCACTCAGGCTTACTTATATTGGTATGTCGTAAGCTCATTGCTTTACTTAGCTTCTCACAGACTCGCAGTTATTTGAGTGCTCAATCCAGGGCTATTAAGAAAGGTTAAAAGGATTATCAATGCTTTCACTGGGTTGCGTGAACCACTTAGGCCCCTCACTGGTCATGTAGAAGTGATCCTCCAAACGAATACCAAATTCATTTGGAATCACCAGCATGGGTTCATTACTAAAGCACATTCCGATGTCTAATGGTGTTTTATCGTCACCGACAAGATAAGGCCATTCGTGAATATCGAGACCAATGCCGTGGCCTGTTCGATGTGGCAACCCTGGTAGTTGGTACTCAGGACCATAGCCTTGCTCTACTAAATAGGATCGTGCAGCTTGGTCGACCTTTTCGCATGGTGTGCCTAGTTGAGCCTGTTCGAATGCAGCTAATTGTGCATTTTTTTCGTGCTGCCATGCTTCTCGCTGTTCCTCAGTACTCTCACCATACACATAGGTGCGCGTAATATCCGAAAGGTAGCCGTGAGCTTTACAGCCGGTATCAATTAGCACCATATCCCCAGACTTTAGGTATTGTTCATGCTTCACGCCGTGAGGATAAGACGTTGCTTCACCAAATAAAACAATACAGAAGTAGCTGCCACTGGCGCCGACTTTTCGGTGTGCTTGCTCAATGAATTCAACCACTTCAGTAGTACTAATTCCTTCACGCAAAATGCTGGCGGCGGCTTTATGGACTTCTAATGTCATGTCCATCGCTCTTTGGATCAGACCTATTTCGGCTTCTGATTTTTGCATTCTACAAGCAGCCGTGATG
Organism: Kangiella geojedonensis; assembly: GCF_000981765.1. Lineage (GTDB taxonomy): Bacteria > Pseudomonadota > Gammaproteobacteria > Enterobacterales > Kangiellaceae > Kangiella > Kangiella geojedonensis. The sequence continues at coordinate 773,129 of NZ_CP010975.1, forward strand.
GTTTTAGCGTTCACAAAATTAATGTGGGGTGCGGCTTGCTTGAATCCGTCCGCGATGAAAAAAGCGGTACTATCATCAATACCAATGGTTGCATTATAGCCGTAGCCAAGCTTGTTGAGCACTTGTGCCGTAAGGGCGTAAGGACATTCATGCTCTAACCAGGTATGCATCGGCCCTTCAAGCATCATATAACCGTTGAGACTGCCTACTTCAAAGTCTGGTGCGATATATTGGATCTTGCCCGTGGCAGGTAAAATCGCACCAACAAGTCGCTCACTCGGATACCAGCGTAAGCCAGTAAAGTAGGTCAAGTTGGTGCCTGCGTTTAAATAGATAGCATCAACATTATGGCGACGCATCAGAAACTGAGCCTTATCGATACGCTTTTGATGTTCAGCGGCGCTGATAGGTTCAATGTCTTGCATCATATTGCTAAGCGCTGATAAAGCTTCTTGCGGTGTTTTACCACCAATGCCACGTGTTGTCATAAGAAGTCCCAGTTAAAGGTTGTAACGTTGGAGTCTATTGTATGCAATTCAGTATCTGGTTCAACAAACATAATGCCCACAAAAAAAGCCTGACAATTTCTTGTCAGGCTTCTGGATGAGAAGCTACTAGAGCTTCTCCGTTCCCCCAAATGGTACTTTGGTAAATTCAGGTTAGTCCCAAGAAAGGGCGCCACCTGTTTGATATTCAATAACGCGAGTTTCGAAGAAATTTTTCTCTTTCTTCAAGTCCATGATTTCGCTCATCCATGGGAATGGGTTTGATACGTTAGAGAATTGTGCTGGAAGACCAAGCTGAGCAAGGCGACGGTTACAGATAAACTGCAAGTATTCTTCCATCATGTTGGCGTTCATGCCTAATACACCGCGTGGCATCGTGTCACGTGCATATTCGATTTCGAGCTGCGTACCTTCCAGAATCATTTGGATCACTTCTTGTTGGAACTCTTCAGTCCACAAGTGTGGGTTTTCCAATTTGATTTGGTTAATCACGTCTACACCGAAGTTTAGGTGCATAGATTCATCGCGCAGGATGTATTGGAACTGCTCAGCAACACCGGTCATTTTATTACGACGGCCCATCGATAGGATCTGTGTGAAGCCGCAGTAGAAGAAGACGCCTTCGGTGACGCAGTAGAAGCCGATTAAGTTACGTAGTAACTCTTGGTCTGACTCTGGCGTACCCGTGGTAAACGCTGGGTTTGAAATACCCTGAGTATGCTTGATACTCCATGCAGCTTTCTTGGCGATGCTTGGTACTTCGCGGTACATGTTGAAGACTTCTGCTTCGTCCATACCTAGCGATTCAATACAGTATTGATACGCGTGGGTGTGGATTGCTTCTTCAAACGCTTGGCGCAAGATGTACTGACGACACTCTGGGTTAGTGATTAATCGGTAGATCGCTAAAACAAGGTTGTTAGCCACTAAAGAGTCAGCGGTAGAGAAGTAACCCAATGAGCGCATCACGATACGACGCTCGTCATCGCTTAAGCCGTTTGGATCTTTCCACGTCGCCACGTCTTTCGTCATGTTAACTTCTTGTGGCATCCAGTGGTTTGAACAACCATCTAGGTATTTTTGCCACGCCCAGTCGTACTTGAAAGGAACTAACTGGTTTAAGTCGGCACGACAGTTAATCATTTTTTTGTCGTCAACTTCAATACGTTCAGCGCCCATCTCCAGCTCTTCTAAGCCAGGAGCGACGTCAAGACTTGCTAATGACTCTTGAGCTTTGGCTACATTATCTAAAGCTTCTGGTTCAATATATTCTTCGGTCGTCGGAGCCGCCGGCTTTGCTGCTTCTGTCGCTTGTGGAACAGGCTCAGGCTTTACCGCTGGTTCAGCTTTAGGCTGTTGCGGTGGTGTTTTTTGTTCCGCTTTTTCTTCTTTTTCGTAGTCGTCCCAGTTGAACATATCTCTACCTCTATTAATTTTGCTGTGTTGCTAATTCGTTCTTAAGTGTCTAAAAGGGGAGCTAAAAAGCTCCCCGATAGTATTACTGACAAGCTTCGCAGTCAGGATCGTCGATGGAGCAAGCTTGTGGTGCTGCAGAGCCAACAGGGGCTGCTGATACCGCGTTTAACTTACCATCGCTGATGGTTGACTTTTCGGTGCCTGTGGCGCCCATTGAGCGCAAATAGTATGTGGTTTTAAGGCCACGGAACCATGCCATGCGGTAAACCATGTCGAGTTTCTTACCTGATGGTTCGCTCATGTATAGGTTTAGCGATTGAGCTTGGTCAATCCATTTCTGGCGACGACTTGCTGCCTCAACTAACCACTTAGGCTCAACTTCAAACGCGTTGGCGAATAAGTCTTTTAGCTCTTGTGGCACGCGCTCAATCATGCTTAAACTACCTTCGTAGTACTTCAGGTCGTTAACCATGACGTTGTCCCACAAGTTGCGTTTTTTCAACTCACGAACCATGTAAGGGTTAACCACGGTGAATTCGCCAGAAAGGTTCGATTTCACGTAAAGGTTCTGGTACGTCGGCTCGATTGATTGTGACACACCGGTGATGTTTGAAATCGTTGCGGTTGGAGCAATCGCCATCACGTTTGAGTTACGCATGCCAACGGTTTTGACGCGCTCACGTAACGTATCCCAGTCCATAGTGCTGCTGGTATCGACTTCGATAAACTCAGCGCCACGTTCTTCGATGAGCTTTTCAACCGAGTCTAATGGCAGGATACCTTGCGACCACAATGAGCCTGCAAATGTTTCGTATGCTCCGCGCTCTTCAGCAAGGTCCGTTGATGCTTTAATCGCGTAGTATGAAATCGCTTCCATCGCATTGTCGGCGAAGGTAACGGCTTCTTCTGACGTGTATGGAATGTTTTGTACATACAAGGAGTCTTGGAAGCCCATCATACCAAGGCCAACAGGGCGGTGACGCATGTTTGATTGACGCGCTGTTTCTACTGGGTAGAAGTTAATGTCAATCACGTTATCCAGCATACGTACTGCTGTAGTGACGGTTTTTTCAAGTTGTTCTGTGTCGAGTTTACCGTCAACCATGTGCTTAGGAAGGTTAACCGAACCTAAGTTACAGACCGCAATTTCTTCACCAGCTTTAGTGTTCAGTGTAATCTCTGTACATAGGTTTGAGCTGTGTACAACGCCTGCGTGCTGCTGTGGAGAGCGCAAGTTACATGGATCTTTGAAGGTAATCCATGGGTGGCCTGTTTCGAACAACATCGACAACATTTTGCGCCACAAGTCTTTCGCTTGCATCGTCTTAGCTGTTTTCATCTTGCCGTATTTGGCCATCTCTTCGTAGTACTCGTAGCGTTCTTCAAACGCTTTACCGTACAAGTCATGCAGGTCAGGTACTTCGTTCGGGCTGAATAGAGTCCACTCGCCATCGGTGCTAACACGCTTTAAGAATAAGTCGGGTACCCAGTTCGCTGAGTTCATGTCGTGCGTACGACGACGGTCATCACCGGTGTTCTTACGCAGCTCTAGGAACTCTTCGATATCGATGTGCCATGTTTCTAAGTAAGCACAAACCGCACCTTTACGTTTACCACCTTGGTTAACCGCAACCGCAGTATCGTTAGCGACTTTCAAGAACGGTACAACACCTTGTGATTTACCGTTGGTGCCTTTAATGTAAGCGCCAAGACCACGTACCGGCGTCCAGTCGTTACCTAAACCGCCAGCAAACTTCGATAGTAGAGCGTTATCTTTAATCGCACCGTAGATACCGTCTAGGTCATCAGGAACGTTCGTTAAGTAGCAGCTTGAAAGCTGTGGGCGCAACGTGCCCGAGTTGAATAGGGTTGGTGTTGAGCTCATGTAGTGGAACGTTGATAGAATGTTGTAGAACTCAATCGCACGTTCTTCACGGTTGTCTTCGTTAACCGCAAGGCCCATAGATACACGCATCCAGAATACCTGTGGTAACTCGATACGAATCTCGTCTTTATGAATAAAGTAACGATCGTAAAGGGTTTGAATACCAAGGTATGTGAATAATAAGTCACGGTCAGCCTGAATCGCGTTACCCAGTTTTTCTAGGTCAAACGATAATAGTTCAGGGCTTAATAATTCATGCTCCACACCCAGCTCTAAGTAAGCTTTAAACGCTTGTGGGTAAATCGCAGCCATTTCGCTTTGAGTGGCACGTTTACCAACACCAAGTTCACGCAATGCTTCGGTACGAATGTTGTCGAGTAATAGTCGAGCTGTGACGTAAGAGTAGTTTGGCTCTACCTCAATCATGGTACGAGCGGTCATAACCAATGCCTGATACACGTCGCTTAAGGCAACGCCATCATAGAGGTTACGCATGGTTTCTTTGATGATTTGATCGCCATCAACATCTTCTAAGTTCTTACAAGCTTCCACCACGACTGTGTGTAGACGCTGTACATCTAAAGGTTTTTGTTGGCCATCAGCGCCAGTAACCGTTACTGCATTATCACCGACGATAGCATCAAGCTTATCGTTGTCACGAGCCGCACGCTCTTGCGCACGTTCGTTACGATATAAAACGTAAGCACGAGCAACTTTCTGTTCACTACTGCGCATTAGGGCCAGCTCTACCTGGTCCTGAATGTCTTCAATGTGAATGGTGCCGCCACCAGGCATGCGACGCTTGAATGCCTCTGTGATTTGCTTCGTTAGTTGACGAACTGTCTCATGAACACGCGAAGACGCTGCCGCATTACCACCTTCCACAGCAAGGAAAGCTTTTGTCATTGCCACTTCAATTTTGCTGTCGTCATACGGCGTTACTTTGCCATTACGACGAATAACGCGGACTTCACCCGGTTTATTCGCTTTAATTTCTGGGCTTGCGTCAGAATGTTGAGTTGGGGTTGGTGCAGCTGCTTTTTGTGCTTTGCCGACTTCGGTTTCCATCTTGCCAGACCTCTTTGATGCTTTGTAACGATTCTTTCGTCCGAGAGATTGAATCGTTAGATTGATAATTACCGTTATTTTGATTGTTTTTTGTACAAATCTAATGCGCTTTTGCAATAAATCAACAAGTTAGGACAACTTGTTCACTTACCATATATAGTATGCCAAAAGACGATAGATACAAGATAGTGCGTTTTTGCATTAGAAGCAAGAGCATATCTTGTGTAATTTGTTGTGGATAAGTTGTGTGAAAAGGTGGGGTAACTTTGTAGCCCTTATGGCGTCTGGTTTTGCGCGTGATCAACCACTTTTATGAATTTTTTATTTTTTGACGTTTTAGACAGAAATTAAATTCGGATAGACGATAAGGTGTTGGATGTCTAGATCGAACCCTATATCTTGTGATAGCGAATAATCATGGTGACTTGGGAATATTGCCTTTAGGCGTTCTTTATTGGGTAATTCCAGCTCATACTCAATAATCGCGCCTTTAAAGACTTTATGGCTGACTTTGGCGCGATGCTTCGAGTTGGAGTTGGGCTTTAAATCATCAGGACGCATCAAGACTAAAACGTCTTGGTTGGGCTGAAAGTGAGTGCCGTTAGCAATATTGAAATCGCCCAGTACCGTCGACACGGTATCATTCTGATCACACACTTTGCCCGCGATAAAGTAACCCTCGCCAATAAAAGCCGCGATTTGGGCATCTTGTGGCTTATGGTACAAGTTGTATGGGCTGTCCCATTGCAACAAGCTTCCTTCGTGCATAACGCCGATATAATCCGCCATGGCGAATGCTTCTTGCTGATCGTGAGTGACTAGCAAATGAGCAATGCCTTGATTCGCTAAAACTTCTTTGAGTTCACGTGCTAAGGAGCGGCGTAAGTGGGTATCTAAACTGGAAAAAGGTTCGTCCATCAAGACCAGCTTTGGCTTTGGCGCTATCGTTCGTGCTAACGCCACGCGCTGTTGCTGCCCGCCGGACAGTTGGTGAGGGAAACGTTGTCCCATACCTTCTAAACCGACTAATGATAAACACTCATTAACCCGAGCAGCCTTGTCTTTACGCTTCATTTTGCGTAAACCGAAAGCAACGTTATCGAAAATGCTTAGATGAGGGAAAAGGGCATGGTCTTGAAACACCAAGCCAAGATCGCGTTGTTCAGGCGGGAGCATGTGTTTGGCTGTTGAGCAGATTTTGCCGTGGACACTGATCGAACCGTTGTATATTGGTTCGAGACCCGCAATCGCTCGAAGTAAAGTCGTCTTACCGCAACCGCTGGCACCCAACAGGCAAGCGCTACCGCCATGGTTTAATGAGAAATTGATGTCTTTAACGATGACTTGATCGCCGTATCGACATTCAACCTGATTCAGTTGGAGTAGTGGGTACTGCTCGCTCATGCGCTAATTGAAGTGGTATTCATTCTCATTAAGGTTGGCATTGTAACCATCCTCAGCACAGATGCCTAGCTATTGTTGGGATTTATTGCTACATAAGCCAAGCTTCTTGTTTTAAAAAGGATTTATTCGCTAGAAAGAGAGAATTGATAAAGAATAGCCCGCTAGGGGTGCTAATGCGCCTTGAAAAGCGTTATAATCGCCCGCAATTTAGACCTACTGATAAATTGTATTGAGGATCTCATGAGCGAAACCATTGAGCAGATTAAGCAGCAAATCGCGGACAACAAAGTTGTGATGTACATGAAGGGTTCGCCGAAACTTCCTATGTGCGGCTTTTCTGCCCAGGCAGTTCAGGCATTGATGGAGTGCGGCCACGAGTTTGCGTATGTTGATATTTTGCAAAACCCAGATATCCGTGCTGAACTCCCGAAGTATGCGAATTGGCCAACGTTCCCGCAGTTATGGGTTGATGGCGAGTTAATTGGCGGTTGTGACATTATTCTAGAGATGTTCCAGCAAGGCGAATTACAGCAAGTACTGGATGAGTCTTACGGCAAAAAGCCTGAGTAGTACTCCTTACTATTAAAAATAGTATTGCAAAAGAAGTCTTGAAGAAGCCGCACTGATGTGCGGCTTTTTTGTATCTGCCTTATGAGTGAGTTACTTAATCATTACGCTGAGATCTTGTGCGCATGCGGCTCAAATGGCTGTGAGTTACTCCACTCTACAAAAGAGCAGTCATCTTTTAAGTCGTAAAAGTCCTCTCCCAGTAGATCATTCACAATCGTCGCTGAACGCCAGCACATCAAGCTCATTTGCGGCTCAGAAATACCATGGCTATAACGCCCCGCGTTAACGGCGTAGAGTTTATTGTGTGACGGGCCATCCCATTGAATGGAGTAGTCTCGGCCGAGCAAAAATTGCTGGTCATCACTAATGGCTAGGCGATGCTTGATGGGTGCTAAGTATTTTGGCACAGCATTCTCAAAACCAGTGGCCAGAATAATGATATCGCTATGGTACTGCTCGGTGGTGCCGTCGAACTTGTTGTGGGCTTCTAAGGTTATGCCGTTGGCTGGATAGGCATTGATTAAGTCGCGGTTCGGACGTAAGCGATAGTTATGCTCATCGCCACTGATGCGCTTTTCATAAAGCGTTTCATAAATACTTTTCAGCGTCGACTCGGAAATACCATCGGACGCTAGCTTCTGTTCATCCACAATGTTGTATTTGGTATTAGCAGGTAGTGGGAAGAAGCTATCGATGTAGTTTGGCGAGAACCATTCGTTGGTAAAGCAGGTTTCATCCATCGGCAGGAAGTTACTGCGACGTGAGATCCAATTGATTTCAGCTGGAGCACCGTCGTAACCGTTCAGCAAGTGCAAGAATATTTCGGCACCACTTTGGCCGCCACCAATCACGGTAACTCGCTTGTTACTAAAATCACGTTGTTGATTGGCCATTTCGATGGCGTGGAAGCAACGCTCCTTATCATATTGAGACTGTATTGCTGAAGGAATATGAGGGCGTTTACCCGTACCTAAGCATAAGTTGCGTGTCTGGATAGGCTGGTTGTGGTTTTCTAGATGCACTTCAAAGTGGCCATCATTAAAGTCTACTGCCTCGATGCCTTGGTCAAAGTTGAGGTAATCAATTTGTTGGCTGACCCACTGCAAATAATCGTTATATTCATAACGGCTGATCGCTGGTCGGTCGTTATTCAAAAAGGCATAAAAGCGTTTCTTACTCACGAGGTAATTCAAAAAACTAAAAGGACTCTGAGGATTTACTGCGGTTACCAGGTCCTTCAAGAACGATGTTTGCAAAAACGTATTCGGCAGTAGCATGCCAGGATGCCAGCAAAAGCTTGGTTTTTTGTCGTAAAAGGCAACGTCGAGCTTTGGGCTGTCGTGACACAGTGCGGCTATGGATAAATTAAAAGGACCAATACCGATCCCAACTAAATCTTTCGTGTTCATAATGAGTATTCCTTCGTTGAATTTGTTATTGGTTGCAAGGCGTTGTTGTTGGCATCAACGCCAATGGTGGTTTCGAAATCACGATGGTGTGTTTCTTGTAAGGCTTTTAGGCCAAGATAAATCGGGTTGGTTAAATCCGAACCAAGTTTGGGTAACGGTCGCTCGGCGTTATCTTGGTAGCCAATGTCAAAGCGAACATTATTGAGACAGATGCGTTCAACTTGTGGCCTGAATAAATCAAACCATTCAAAGCGCTCAGAATATTGAGGCTGAGACTGTTGGTAAGCATCTATTTGCTCAGCGAGAAGCTGATAAAAAGTTTCTTCGGCCACTTCTGTCTGTTCTGCGACCAGCGGTGATAAAAAGCGGTAAACACTGATGAAATGCCCGGTTAGTAAGTCATGGACTAAGTGTTCTTTGGGCAGTTTGGTCAACAGCGCTTTCGCTTCCGGTGCTAAGGCAGCTTGTTCGGGCAGTTCGGCGTCGAGTAATCGTAAGTCACCATGAAAGTCCTTGATTGCGATTGCACTCGGAATAGCATTTTTGAAATAGACCACCACATTCTGGCCATGAGCAATCACGCCCACGCCGTACTTGACCAATAAATGGTACAGGGGCACTGACATAACGCTAAATAGTTGCTGTAGCCATTCTTGAGTCGTTAACTGGCTGGATTGGATCAGTTCTTTAATCAGTGAATCGTCGTTAAGATCCTTTTGTAACAGTGCTGACAACAACATGTGGCGCTCGCCAGCTTGTTGTTTAGACACTGCTGATTGACGCCAGATGCAGCCCAGCATTTCATGATAGCGATAAGGTGAGCCTTGGACTTGGTTTTGATAAGGATGACTGACAAAGTAGCCCGCGGGCTCTTCTAAAATTCTTAAGTCTCGTTCTGAAAACAATGAGTCAGATTGTGTGAGCTGGCTGAGCCAGTGTGAAATATGGTGGCCAGCAGCAATAAATTTCTCTGGAACGCCTCGGTAGCAGGAGGTGTTAAGAACAGTGATCGCTAACTTAACGTCAAACTGTTTAGATCTAGTTACGTTGCTGAGCGTTCGGATGGATTGTTGAGGTTGGTAGCTGTCACCGGCTTGACCAAGATGAATCAGTGTTTTCTGCTGCAATGCCCACTGGAATTGAGGGCGTATGTGGTGTTGATACTGCCATGGGTGGCAGGGGATAAGGGCAAAGTCTCTAACCTCGAAACCTGTTCCAAAGAGCGATTCTTGCAAAGCTTGAGTAAGTGCATGATAACTGTTGTCGGTCATCATGGAGGCAATAAGATCACGATTATTCAGATCACCCAGATGGCCGCTGGTTAAAATGCTTTTGTGTGCCGCAAGGTATTCCAGTTGAAACGCTTGAAGAGACTCTGGAGCAAAACTTTCATTATCAACTGCGCCCCAACCGAGGCGTCCGCGATTCGCGATAATCTTAGGGTGCGCATCAAGCAAACCTTGTAACTGTGGCTCATCCAGTTGCAGCAACTGACTTGCATCATACTTGGCCAGTTTTTCGAGGCGCTGGAATTCATTGTGAAGTGTATTCTGAACATCTTCGAGCCAGTTACCGAAAACAATATCATCGACTGATAAAGCCTTTTTCAGATCCAAACAAAACTGCAATGCATCAGTAGCGACTTCTTGCTTTCGGCTTAATGAGCTTGGCTTGATGATCAGCAGGTCCCACAATGTGTGACTCGCAGTAAATTGATACGCTACATCCTTGAGCATGACTTGGTAGCTGTCTGCTCCAGCTCGATTCACTTCGAGCTCTGTTCCGCCAAGCTCCGTTTCGTCAAGATCCGTTACACTAAGCTTCGTCGCTACCAGCTCTTGTTCGTACACAAATTCAGACAGTGAGCGTGCTATGAGCTGTTGGTTCGCTAGAGTCCACAAGCTGTTAACTTGATCGGTATGGGGCGAGCTCATAGCTTCACCTCGCGATAAAATTGATCGCGATAACACTCAAGCAGTGCTGCACGTTTGTGTGGAAAGTCAAACTCTTTGGTTTTGACAAAGCTGGTGTGTTCAAGGTACTTCAAAAGACCAACATTGTCCGCGCGTGGTTCGCCGACGACACGTTCCGTTCTTGGGTCGTCTTTAAAGATGAAGTCATTAACGAGATTCAGCCATAAGGTCGTATTGTGGCGTCCGAGAAAACGTTTGTCGCCAATGAGTAAGTGATAGCCACGGTCATAAGGAGTGGCGTCACAATAAGGCGCGATACGGTCATAATACGCCCAGTAGATTTCGAAATAGGCACATGGTGCATCATCGATGTAACCAATAACAGGCTCTACAAAATCTTGCTGAAAGAGTTTATTAAGATAATCTCGCAGTTCCTCTTTCGACTGGTTCAGTTCCCAAAATTCATAAACGTATTTTTGATTATGCCAGTGATGGAATAGGTCTAGATGCTGCTCCATATCCAGTTTGCGCAGTTCAAACTGTTGCCCTGATGATGGGTCGAAATATTGATAGAGAAGATCATTGGGATATTCCTTAAATGGCACCTGGTGTACGGGGTCTTGTGTATTAAGAGCGGTCATACTCAACTCCTTATGCTGCATTGCCAGCCGTATTAACAGCAGCTTTTAGTGGGTTTTGCAGTTGGTGATAAATCAAAAAAGGATCGGCCATGGTGTTTTCATTAATGGCGTGCAGGTTGCAGTAGAAGTTGCCTTTCGACCAAATGTGATCTGAATCTAATAGGTAATCAATAACCCGTTGGTCTGGCCAAGCTTCAGCTTTTAACTGCAGTAAAAACTCACGATAGATGTGTAAGGCTTCTTCTTCGCTTAATAGGTTAGTCAGGGTTAAACTGCTGATGGTGTTAAAGCAGGAGTTCACGAATAAGTAATACGTGAATAGGTGAATAACGGTATCGTTTTCGAAAAGGTTGCCACTATCGACTGTATCGCTCAGCAGCTCGTCGCCATACAGGCGCTTTGCCAAGGCTGAAAACCCTGTACCCTGACAATCTCTAAAGTAGGTTTTCACAGGCATTAACTGAGCATCAAACTCAATCACAATGTTTTGCTGGTGAGCTCCAAACAACAAACCGTATTTTGCTTGGGCTGCAATAATGGGCTTAATGGCTACTCGTAAAAAGTTGCGTAGAAACGCTTGCGCTAAGTGACTGACATCTGTTTTGGAACGCTCTGCTTGCGCTTTGAGGCGCAGGCTTAGACGGTTGTCGGGTGTGTTTGGTAAGTCCTGCAATAAACCCGATAGCACTTCCGTTGAGCTTGAGTGCTGATTATAGAAAGGATTTTCTCGCCAAATAATGGCTGTGCTGTCGAGCGCTGTGCCATTAGAGTCTTTAAGCGCAATGCTGATTGGCTCGCGCATGATGCTGAAGTGTGGTTGCTCCTGTTCCATCTCTTGAGCTTTGTGCGAAGACAAGACTTTTTCGATGACTTGGCCCCGAATCATTTCTTCCGGCTGTAAGTGACGGATCGAATTGGTCAGCTGTGTGCTTAAAGAGAACTTTAGCATCCATGGTGAGTTTTCTTGATACAAACTACGCAAAGACGAGGTGGCGCGCCACGCTTGTCCAAATTGTCCAAGGTTTCTAAGCTGCCCTTGCACAAAGTAATGTGCTAGTTCTGTATTAGCTTGCCAGTGTTTGGCTTGCCAAGGATGGCATGGGATTAGTAAGTGGTTCGTTGGCAACTCACCGGCCAGTTTTTGTAACTCCTGATCGTTAGCAATAAGTTCTTGGCAGTATTCTTCAATAGGCTTTTTGTTCCCGGCAAAAACGTACAGGATGGCTTTGTCTACAGCGAACCAACAAAGGTTAAAATCATTACCGTATTCTGGAACGTAGGTTTCTTCGTCAGCGCGGTCAAAGCCACTTCTTGACTTGGGGCAGGGGTGGATCGAGTGGCCTACCAGTAAACTTTGTTCGCTCTCGATGAAGTTTAGCTCTTGCTGAAAAAGTTTGTCTAAGTCATTGTGTCGGTAGTCGATAACCTTGTAGATATTTACCTGACTTTCCTTAGAGCGAGCGATTACTTTCCTTAAATTATCGATATTAGGCATCCCAAGCTTATCATCACTGAACAACTGTGGACGGTTACTGAGTTGCGTTAAAAACTCGTAAAATTCATACTCTTGAATGTCACCGCTAACCTGATCCACCAAGTATTGCTTAGAGTGAAAATAGCTCCTGCCAAAAGTAGAGTAGGCTATCAGCGGTAAGTAATAATATTGATGACTACTAATTTGAGAACAAAAACCTTCGGTATAACCTTTTGATTTAAAATGTCTTTCTGGAAGCTTCACATACTTCCATTGTTCGAACTCACGAACTAACGCATTTAAAAAGCAGTTCGCGCCTGAATCAAACATAATCTTTCCTTCCGATGTTATGGTGCTTATTTTTGGGCATACAATAGATCGAATGAGAATCATTATCAATAGCAAATAAGAATGATTTATGATAAATTCCGCTTTAATTTGATATCTGTGGTTGTTTTTGAGAACTGTGACGGAAACGAATCACTCAAGAGAAAAGTCTCAATCTAATTTAAAGTCAGAAGTGTTATGAAGTGGAATAAACCGAGCTGGTATCTATTACCCATTTTGATGGGGCTTTTTCAAAGTAGCCTGATCGCTGCAACACCAACCTTTATCAGTACCACCGGTCTGTCGACCGTTGAATGGTCTCTGCTGTTATCGATGCCGACCTTATTATTTTTATTACTGTCGCCACAATGGGGACGGTGGGCGGATCGCCATGGTGCCAGTTATATGATTCGCTATTCTGCGTTTGGCTTAGGCGCTTCAATTCTAGTATTAACGATAGTCTGGTGGAGTGGTGTTCATTGGTCATTTGCACCCTGGTTATGGTTTCTCACCATTGGCATAAGTAGAGTGTTGTACGGCATCAGCGCCAGTGGCGTTATGCCGTTATGTCAGTCCTTAGCGATAGATACCTCAACAGAAGACGAACACACCATTAAGCCAAAAGAGGATCAGTCATTAAAGCGATTAGGCTTTGTCTCGGCATCTTTATCAATCGGCAGGCTTTGTGGGCCAGTGGCATTAATTCTAGTGGCTTCACAGTTTCATTGGTTACTAGGCTTTTATGGTTTACTGGCAATTCCATTGGTGTGGGCTGTATTGAAATACAGTCAAACAGCACCTAGGGTACCCAAAAAAGAAGTTAGTGTGAGTCATACAAGCTTTGTAGCGATAAAAGAGCTGTGGTTATTCTTTGCATTGGCATTTTGCATTACTTTACTGGTGGGGTATTTGCAGTTTGTTCTTGGGCCGCTTTATCTGGATTGGCTTAAGGATGCCGATGCGGCGACTTTTATGATGAGCATTACTATGACACTTGTCGCGACGACTGCTTTGTTGTGTCAGTTATTGCTAGTTAAGCGACTGAACTGGCGCTCCCCTAAAGTGTTGTTACTTCTGTCGTCGTTACTGATTCTCGCCACTTTGGCATTAAGCCTGACTCAGTCACCGGTAGGGGTTGTTCTGGCGATGGTGCCGATTGCGATGGCCATTGCATTGATAACACCGATTTATAGCCGCTTTGCCATGTCTTTATCGACAGCTTCAAAGGGGCAGATTAGTGGCAAGTTAGCGGTGGCACATACCGCGGGTTACCCGCTTGGGAGCTTATTGGCTGGACTCAGTTACGGCCAATTCTCGCTGTGGTGGTTACCGATGAGCGTTATGGCCGTCATAATTTTTGGATTGTGTGCTGCGGTGGTTAGAATGGCTGCGTCACATACTCAAGAAGCGTTCGCTTCGTAATACGATAAGTAATTTAAAACGATAATAACAAAACAAATACGAGACCTGTTTATGTTAAGAACCTTGAACACAACTTTAATGGCGTTTCTACTGGCGATAGCACTGTGCATGATTATGGTGCTTTTTTTGCCCGTCAGCTTACATAATCGATTGTTGCTAACGGTGGTCTTTGTGGCGCCAATTTGGCTAGGAATAGCGGTATGGGTAACGCAGAAGAACAACATGAAACGTGTACTGGTTTATCAGTTAATCACGTTATTGGCTTTAAGCGGTTTGATCATGGTGGGTTTGTATTATGGATAACAAGAATAACAAAAAAGATAACAAGCAAAGACAGGCTGGTATCAATACCAAAAGCTTTACCAAAGTCCACCGCAAAGTCGGCGTCTTCTTTATGCCTTTGCTATTAGTCATTGTGATTACTGGCGCTTGGTCATTATTCCGAGCTGAGTTGTTGCAGTGGCAGTTTCCACACTTTGAACTCGGGCAGACGAGTTTTGAGGCTAGCTCAGCTGAGAGTGGCGTGGATAACGGTTTAGAAAGTAAAAGCAGTCAGCGAAAAAGCTTACAGGAACTGGTGGATATCGCGCGCAATGAACACGGCTTTAAGTATTCGGATTTTAGTATCCACGACAAGCAGCGCTACGGCGATTTCGTACTGTTTTTTAACAAAACCGATGGCGTTGAAAACATGTTGTTTATGGATCCTGCCTCGGGCGAGGCGCTGGATGCAAGTCAAGCGAGTTTCAGTGAAACCGTGTATGACTTACATCTAAAACTGCTATTGCCGAGCTCCATTGGCAAGTACCTCGTGGGGTTAATGGGGTTATTACTGATGTATTTGGTTTTTACGGGATTCCTCGCGCACAAAAACATTGGTAAGAATTTTTATCAGTTAAGATTGCACAAAGGTCGTCAAATTTTTGCAACGGACTTACATAAATTGCTCGGCAACTGGAGCTTGGTTTTTAGTGGGCTCATGTCGATTACTGGTGCTCTGCTAGGGCTATTCTCGATTGTACTCTTGGTATTAGCGTTGGCGGCTTATGGTGGCGACGTCAAAGCCTTATTTGCCGACTTTTTAGGAACCCAGCCGAAACCTGTCGGTGGTGTCGCTGACTTTATATCCTTAGATTCGCTGTATCAATTGGCGCAACAACAGTGGGAAGGTTATAAAATTAGCACCATCGAAATTCATAACTATGCCGATCCTGCGATGCGCGTGACTTTTGAAGGCGAATTAATGAATGGCTTTTTGACTCAGCAACACGTGACTTACGATGCGATTAATGGCGGTATTACCTTCGTCACTGATTTTACCGATAAAGGCGTTGGCGGTTACATGTACAGCGCCTTACCGAGCTTACATTTCGCCAGTTTTGGTGGCACTTGGCTTAAACTGATTTATTGGTTCCTAACCTTAGCGCTACTGCTTGTGATGGTTACAGGAATTACAATTAAATCACTACGGCTACGCGACAAAGGTTTCTCCACAAGCGATCTGATCGTGACCCAATTAAGCCAAGCGGTGATTTTAGCGGCTTCAATTGCCGTGGTTTTTGGTGTTATTTTTACGGGGCTAATGAACCCTGGTGACTATACAACCCTAGGCATTATCACATTAGCCGCGGTGACCTATACCGTCGCCAGTAACAGGTTTCAGTGGTTGAGCAGTGTTTCTTTAGCGGGCTGGATTTTAGTAATCGCTGGAGTTGTTGTGGTATTTAAAGGCGAAGTATTATTAATGGTTTTATGCTTAACGTTAGGACTGACTTGGTTATTCAGTCAAAAGGTTGGAAGCATGGTTAATAAGGCTAAACCTAGTTCAAATCAACAAGGCTCTACTCAATAACCAATAAAGCTTAGCAACTTGTTCAGTATGCACTGGCAGCAAGATGCGTTACCATTAAAGGAACTCACGCAGTCAGAGAGTGTGTATGCCAAACTTCGACGTTTTAGGTCATCGTGGCGCTATGGGCTTAGAGCCTGAGAATACGCTTCGGTCATTCAAAAAAGCCCTGAGTTTGGGGGTAGATGGTCTTGAGTTTGATGTGCAGAACATTCATGGCGAGCTATTAGTCTTTCATGATGAATCTCTTGAGCGCACCACTAACGGTGAAGGTAAGCTGCTCAATCATTCTGTCGAAGCATTACGAAAGCTTGATGCAGGGAAGGGTGAGCAGATTCCGACTTTGGCAGAAGTCGTTGAATTAATCGGCAATCAGGCTTTTATCAATATCGAGCTTAAAGGCTTTGATACTGCCAGCTTGGTTATGAAGCTGGTGCGTATGTTGGATAGGAAGCGGTTTAAGAAAGAGCAGTTTATTATCTCGTCTTACTTATTTTCAGAGCTTTCCTTGGTGCACGAACTGGACCCAGAGATTCGACTTGGTGTGATCGCGGATGAATACCCGACTATTGCACAGGAGTTCGCCGATGAGATCGATGCTTACAGTTTTCATCCAAGCTATTCCATTCTCAATCAGTCACTAGTTGATGACGCGCACAATAATGGCATGAAGGTATATGTTCATACGGTGAATGATTTAGACAAGATCAATCACTCTAGAACTCTTGGAGTAGATGGCGTATTTACCGATTACCCTGATCGCGTGATTGATTATATTCGTAGCTGACAATCCTAAATTAAGAGACTAAAAAAGGCGCTAAAAAGCGCCTTTAAAATAGAATCTTGAATGAAGAACTTAATTGCCGTTTTTCTTCATCTTCTCAGCTTGGTAATTCTGAAGACCAATACGCTCAATGAGGTTGAGCTGTGTTTCTAACCAATCAACGTGCTCTTCTTCGCTTTCCAAGATCTCTTGCAGCAAGTCGCGACTCACAAAGTCTCGGACTTTTTCACAGTATTCGATGCCGTCTTTTAGATCAGGAATTGCGTCCATTTCTAACGCTAAATCACATTCGAGCATTTCTTGCGTGTTTTCGCCGATGCGTAAACGACCAAGATCTTGTAGGTTTGGTAAGCCCTCTAAGAAAAGAATACGCTCAATTAACCAATCGGCGTGCTTCATTTCATCGATTGACTCTTCGTACTCGTGATCCGCCAGCTCTTTCAAGCCCCAGTCTTTATACATGCGGGCGTGTAAGAAGTACTGGTTAATCGCAACTAACTCATTACCTAGCGCGGTATTTAAGATTTCAATAACTTTTGCGTCGCCTTTCATGGCTTTCTCCAATTCATTAACTATCCTTTCATTGTAGGAAGGCGGACAGCGATTATCAAGAAGAAAGTTAGTTAAGTGATTGAAATACAATGAAAATTAGAACCGTTATCAATTAGTAAAGATTCTTGTTTGATGATGTTTCTCAGTCAGGAATTAGGAGAGATTGGAGTTATTACAGGGTAGAAAATAGGGTAGAGGTAACTACTAAGAAATTAAATAATAAATGTAAGCGATACAAAAAAGCCGCTGATTTAAGCGGCTTGGATAGCGATTCTGCCAGAGTCGGCGTTAAGTCGCATATCTATTTCAGCACGTGTGCTGCGTAAGATCTGCTTGGCATCACGGGCACATTTACCGCATTGAGTCGCCACGCCCATCTTGTTCAGGCAACGCATAGAGCATGCGCCTTCACAGGCTGCTTGTTTAATCTGCTTGTCTGTTACTGCTTTACAAAGGCAAACGTACATAGACTGGAACCATTAAAATAGATGTTACTTAACTGTCTAAATGAAATTTTCTTACAAATGAGAATGATTGTCAATAATTTTAGTATTGTTATTTGATGCTAGTTGTTATTCGCAAGCAGGGACATTTAAATTTCAATAAGTTAGAAGGTGGGCGTCCATAAAAAAGGCCACTATAGTGGCCAAGGGGAACGCTCATAGGAGTAGAGCAAGGGGTAAAAAACTGTCATAGATTATTTAAAGCGAGCGGCTATCTTCGCCACACGACGACCTAGCTCCTTTGCAGTTTCTTTGTCGGAATTTGGAGGCGTCTCTTCAGCGCCTTGATCCGTATTGCTTTGCGCCATAGCGCCTAGATAGCTGCCAATACGGTTCAGATCTTGTGGTGAGGCAGTGCTGCTATTGTTACCAGGCATTAAGCCTAAGCTAACCCAAAGCATGCTATGTTGGGCAGCGAAGACCGACATTTGAATCAGCGTATTCAACTTATCGCCACTCTGTGAGCCAGAGTTGGTAAAGCCTGCGGCAAGCTTATCTTTCCAGCCTTGCTCCGCCCAGACCTTGGACGACTTATCCATAAACCCTTTAAAGTCAGCGCTCACGCTACCCATATAAGTCGGGCTACCGAAAATGATGGCACTAGCTTCTGCCAGATCATCCCAGTGATTATCGATATCGTCCACCGAGATGAGGTGAACCTTCGCATTCGACTCTTCTACGCCTTGCGCTACCGCTTCGGCGATGACTTTAGTGTGGCCGTAACCACTGTGGTAAACCACGGCAATTGAGTTGCTCATAACAATATCCTCTTTTATTAGCGCCAAACACGCTAAAAATTCACTTGATGGGGCTAATGTATCGGGTTTATAGTTATGCATGAAATGAATTTAATGGATAGCTATTATGCAAATAGAGAATTTTAGGAACATGGATCTTAACCTGTTACTGCTGCTCGATGTGATTTTAGAAGAAAAGCACATCTCCAATGCGGCAGTGCGTTTAAACATGAGCCAACCGGCAGTGAGTCGCTCGTTGCAGCGACTTAGGGACATGATCGACGATCCTTTATTGGTGCGCGTAGGCAGTGGCTATCAATTAACCGAAAGAGCCTTGCAGATCCAACCGAGGCTCAAAAGTTGGCTCGCCGACTTTATATGCCTGATGCAGCCTGAAGAGTTTGTGCCAGAGCTGGCCAAGGGCGAACTGACCATTATGTCGATGGATTCCGAGGTGAGCTTGTTTCTGCCTAATCTATGGCAAGACCTACAACAAGAAGCGCCCAACGTCACCATGCGCTCGATTGGTTATCGTCCCGACTCCGTCACCTTGCTGGAAGAAGGGGAAATCGACTTTCTTATCGGTGATGAAAATAAATCCCTCGAAAGCACCAAATACCATAATTATCACCTGGTGCGTCACGACTTCGTCATGGTGATGGCTAAAAGCCACCCCCTGAGTAACGAAGCCATTAACCTGAAAACCTACGCCGAACAGCGCCATGGCCTCGTGACCGTGACTGGTAAAGGGCAGGGCATTATTGATAAGTTGCTATCGAAAGAAGGCTTAACTCGAAACGTGGCCTTATTTGTACCAACCTTCCATCTCGCGCTCGATATCTGTAGTCGCACTGACTTAATCTTCGCCATGCCACGACTGGTCGCCGAAAAAGACGCCGAACGATATGGCCTCGTGATTAAAGAACTGCCCTTGAAAATGCCGCTATTAGACATATATCTGTATTGGCATGAGCGCCAACACCAAACGGCGCTTCATCGATGGTTTAGACGCCTCATGCGTGATAGCGTAAGGCGCACAAAAGAAGCCATAACTGCCTAATAAATAAGCACATTAGGCATTCTCTATAACGTTATAGCTAAAATTAATCTTTTGTGAAAAGGCTTAAGACATCGCCGGACAAAAGCGTATAATACGTTCACAAATTTAAACATTCATAAACTCTTGGAGGAAATAATGGGAGTATTAGTAGGCCGTAAGGCACCAGATTTCACAGCAGCAGCAGTATTAGGTAATGGCGACATCGTTGAAGACTATAACTTCGGTGAAGCAACAAAAGGGAAACCAACTGTTGTATTCTTCTACCCACTAGACTTCACATTCGTATGTCCATCAGAGCTAATCGCTTTTGATCACCGTCTAGAAGAGTTCAAAAAACGTGGCGTAGAAGTCGTTGGTGTTTCTATCGACTCACACTTCACACACAACGCATGGCGTAACACAGCCATCAACGACGGTGGTATCGGCCAAGTAGGCTACACGCTAGTTGCTGATGTTAAGCACGAAATCTGCCAAGCGTTCGACGTTGAGCACCCAGAAGCAGGCGTCGCATTCCGTGGTTCATTCCTAATCGACAAAGAAGGCGTCGTACGTCACCAAGTTGTAAACGACCTACCACTAGGCCGTAACGTCGACGAAATGATTCGCATGGTCGACGCGCTTCAGTTCCACGAAGAGCACGGCGAAGTTTGCCCAGCAGGCTGGAACCAAGGTGATAAAGGTATGGACGCGAGCCCAGAGGGTGTGGCGAAGTACTTATCTGAGTCAGCTGACAAACTATAATTACTGGTTAAATTGTCCAACTTCATTGTTGGTTGATAACTTTTCATGCTCAACGACCTTAGATATGGTCGCCTCCGCTGAAAAATCACCAACCGCCTCGAATTTGAACAATTTTCCTACGTAATTCGAAGCCCTGAGGTTAACGCCTCGGGGCTTTTTTGTAGACTCAACAAAACAAGGATTGTCATCTGACCTACATGGATGTAGGGAATGCAGAGAATTTGTCAGGAACAAATTCTGCCTGACGAAATTCAGGAGCCAATATCAAGGATGTGGCCAAGCAAAACCATAAAGTCCTAATTTTTGACACTTCCCAAAACTTACAGTAATCTCTACTTGAACACTAAATAAACAAAACTAAGAATACAGGAATAGGGCTGAAGGAAAATCGCTATTTAATACACACTTTATTGGAATTCCGAGCGATACTGCATTTCAGAACCGCCTTTGCTAGGGTATTAACCACTTTTTTGGAATTGTAAAAATAATGCTTTATAAATTGGTGGGTTATAATCCAATTCGTGTATTCTTATGTTATATCGATTAGGAAGGTTTTCTAAATGTCGTCAATTTGGGATGGGGTTGTGATCGGTGCGGCTGGCGGTGCGATAGCCGGTATCACTGTATATTCAGTCCGGATGGCACACGAGTGGATTCGTGATCGGTTTGAAGGCAAGCGCGTTTATGAATGGGTTTTAGAGAATACGAAGAATGAGGATGGGAATCGCTTTTGTAGCACAAGAACAATTGCGAGCTGGAACAACCTTACGGAAGAGCGAGTGAGGTATCTCTGCAGCCAACACTCAAAAATCTTCCTATCCACAGGTGCCAACGAAGACATGTGGAGTCTGTATGAGCGGCAGGTCCAGCCTCGTGTACGCAGCCTTTAAGAAAAATCAATATAACCATTCGCTTAAGTGCGTTATGTTCTAAATGTAAGGAGTGCAAATTGTCATTTCTAGAACTGGTAGGCCTTGTTGCTTCATTTTTAAGTATCACTGGTGTGACCTTGAAAGGTTTGGCGAAAACACCATTTAAAAATGAAGTTACTGGTTATATCGCAGACCTCGAAACTAGAGCTGTTCTATGGGCTGAATTTGACCTTGAAGTAAAACAAGCTGTGATTTCTAGCATGGAAGATATATTGGCTAATTCCAGAAAATTGCTATCCACATGCTCTAGTGATCCTGAGCTAAAAAAAGTAATTCAAACTATAGTCAAGGCCACCAAAACTGAAGTTTCAAATATTTATAGCTACGATGATAGAACTAGAGAAGGTCAGTACAAAATATTTATGTCTTTGCAAAAGTTTCGAACGGAAATGGCTAAGGCGCTATCAACTCTTTGCGCAGCTCTGGGAATAGAACCTTCAAAAACCGAATTAAAGTCACTAATTATTAATATGGCCACGGTTAGGCCTAGAACATAACAAGGCGCTCAAGCAAGGACGCAACAAGAATGAATGGGGGCAGTGTACAATTGTCGCTCTAAGTGGAGTGAGTAGGTTTAAGTAGAAATAAATCATACTCTGACCCCAATTAGTGTCCATTATTAAGCCGCGCGTGTTGGCGGTGTTATATCTCAAAAATAGGATTATAGATGGATGAAATGTTAGCGACCTCGGAAGGCCTTAAAGAGGCCTTGTCACTAAGTGAGAGTATTATCAGCGATATTGAACTGAGTGCCAGATCATTAAGTAATGTTGCGTTAAAGGCGAGTCGGCTTGCCCGCTTAATAGGTCATTTTGATCACCAAAAAATCTTTCTTTATGAGGTGAGTGGGTATCCAACAACACCTAATGGAGTTGATTCAGAAACCTGGGCTCTTGCAAAAACAGCTGGACGTATAAATATACACAAAGACGATGAAGGTGTGCGCGAGACAGCGTCACTTGAATCGCTTGAACAGCTGCACTTCGACTTGCAGGCGGCAAAGGATAGTTTGGTTGTGGCTAAAGACGCTGATGTATCGTTAACCTCGGCAAATCCAAGCCAATATGTTTTAGCCCCGGCCGGCAATAAAATAGAGAGGAATGAATTACGGCGTAGTATTAGCAATAAGTCAAAATTCATTGCTAAGCGAAGAGCATTTATCTATGAATATGTGTCTTCAGTGCACTATGAGATTAAATATTCATCAATTTCAGATGATATCTTTTCAAGGATACGCTCAAAAGTTGATGAAAAGGTTGGTTACCTTATCCCTGATTCTGTGCAAAAGTTTTCTGCTGTATACGAAAATCTAAGATCTGAAAATACTGAAGATTGGTCTAATGCCGTTCATAGCTGTAGACGTATTCTTCAAGATGCAGCTAATGTGCTTTATCCGGCAAGAGAATCGAAAACTATCGAAGTTAATGGTAAAAAGAAAGAAATTAAACTTGGGGCAGACAATTATATAAATCGACTGATGGCATATGTTGAAGAAAACGTAACATCCAAAAGGTTTGAGGAGATTGTCGGTTCCCATATGAAATACCTTGGTGAACGACTTGATTCAATTTTTCAGGCTGCACAAAAGGGTTCACATGATGTGATTTCAACTCAGGATGAAGCTGATCGGTACGTAATTTATACTTATTTAGTGATTGGCGACATATTACAACTAAATGCCGAAGTTGAGCAGCGCGAGGCTAAATAAATGAATTCAACTAAATTCGAAATAAATGGGGTCAGAGTACAATTATTCCAAAACCCCAAAATGCGGCCTAAGCTGTAAAAGATATGCGAGTGTTATTTCAATAGTGGTGAATCCAGGGTGTTGGCGGGTGTGCCGATAAGGTCTTCTACAATGTCGTTTATCATGGGGAGGTCGATGTGCTTTTCTTTAATGAGCGCTCGGGTAAGGTCATCCAGAGATTTTTCGCCCTTGGTCTTGTCGCTTATTTCTTGCGCCAATGCTTCCAGCAAAATGACTGCGCGGGCGGTTTGTTGCCCTGTTGAGGAGCGGCCGCGTAGTTTGGTGATATCTTTACTCCAGTCAGCTAACCAGTCGAAAACACGTTCTCGTCTGTCTTCGCTCAAACCACCGCTACGGTAAAGGATTTCAATCGAGTAGTATTCAGCCAAGCCTTCCACCGCCCAGTCGTCGTTACCTTTATCGGTAATACCGGTTAGGGTGTGGAACAGTTCGTGTAGCAAGGTGCTAGTACCGTTTTCACTGACCATGGGGCGGTCGGCATGGAAAAATAGTGAGTTAGGGCCAGATAATCCACCGCGCCACATAGGATCGGGTGCGGTCACAATCAGTATTCTAGGGGGTAACTCACCCACCAATTCGCGAAGCTGCGGCCAATTCATCAGCATAAAGCTGACTAAATCCATACGTTCTACATCCATATTTTGAGGCGCGCTGATGGCGATGTGAGTGCCATTCAAATTCTCTCGGCGGGTGCCAAGTTTGCCCGCGATAAACCATCCGGTGGGGCGATCAAATCGGCGTTCTGGATTATCAATAATAAAGTGTCGATCGTCTTTTTCAGGCCAGCCACTGTTTACGCTGTTCCAATGTTGAGGCAATTCAAAGGTGAGGGTCGCCTTACTGTGGGCACCTGGCTTGGTGCGTACCGTGGCGGGCGGAATAAGGTCGTCGCCACGGAATATGGCAAAATCTTTTTGATAGATAGAGTCATACTCGCCGGGGGAGCGTTCATGATTCAGGTTCACTGTGTAACTCAGGCGAGCGTTTTTTTCCGGTGGCTGCCAAATAGCTCGGCCATCTTTTAGCACTAGCTCGCCATTGCCCTGAACCTTGCTATGAAATTCTTCGTCGAGGCGGAAATTAATACTATTGATCAGTTTGGTGTCGGGCAGGGTAATTTGCACCTCAGCCTGCTCAGTCTCAGGATTAATGGTGGCGTGGTATTGCAACTGGTACGTTTTTGGTTGCTTGGCCTTGGCGGTCATTACCGTTAGCAGGCACAATAAGATTAATACAAGCCCTGAGCGACATAACATGTACATAGATAGTTGGCCCCCTATGTATTGATTTTACGGAAAGCTGCGACGAACAGGGCTAAGGTTGCGTGATTTAGCGATCAGTATCTACAGCTAGGATCACATTTTTTGTTAAATAAAGTAAATTTGTTGTCACGGTATTGCTTTATTTTATGTTTCACACTGGTGCTAACTTAGTTAAGGCTAGTAGAAGATTTATTGATTGGTAATCTTCACTAGCACTTCGTTTTTACGCATAAAGGGTATAGACCAAGGAGTGTTGTACTTGGCTCTTATAAAGGGTGGAGCGATACTAATCTTCTCATTGTTTGCGTATGCGGATAGCTTTTCTTGATAGTTTTGCCAGTTACGCTCTGTCCAACGGCCTGAAAATGTTATCGCTAAAAATGTGTCTTTCTTGATTTGCTCAAGGATGACGCGTTCGTCATTGGGCTTTGGTAGATCGCTCTTACTTACTGCTTTAGGCATGACAAAGCTCACTTTATTAAGGCTGTCGGTCATGTTGCTTTCAAGCACTGGAGCCGTCATGCTCATTTCTTTATTGTTAGCATTACCACCAAAAATATAGTTTGCCAAAGGCTTAAAACCGACACTTCCTGCATCTTCAACAGTACTTTTAACGTACACAGAGGCTAGGTTGATATTGCTATATTCTCTAACTTCGATGGTTCCTTGCTTCGATAACACCTTATATTCAGGCTCTTCTGTGGCATTAACTTTCCAGCTGACGAGGGCAAAGAAAGCTAGCATGTACTTCACGTTTGTATTCACTTTGGTATCCGAGTTATTTATCACAGTACAGAAAATAGACTCTCGGTGGTGAAATTTTTGTGAGCATACAGCTATGCTATGTTGCAATAGTTTTGGCAAACATGTTAGGGCATAGTATATTCGATGAGCTTTTTAGGTATATTGAATAACTTTAAACGTCATGCTGAAAGCATCAATCAATAACCATAAATAACTTTGGGGGAAAATAGTGAACAATAAAAATCGATTAAACGTGGTGTTTCTCGTAACCAGCATTATTTGTTTCGTGGTAATGCTAATCAACGTAAATACATGGATTGGCCTTCAAAACTTCGGCTATCACTACGGTGGCTCTGGCGTGATTGATCCTATAGCAGGCTTTATGGAAGATATGCCATTTGTTGTGACCCTTCCAGTTAAAGGGGCGACATTAGTGTTTATTCTTGTCAGCCTCATCATACTGGCAATAATGTTTATCTTGGGTCTAAAAGGTAAGTCGCAATCCACAAATAAAGCTACTTTTAAGTCAGCAACGTTAATCTTCTCGGTCTATGCCTTTATCAATATATTGGTCTTGTTGGCGTATTTTCGTTGAGTCATAGTGGAATAAATAGGGTCAGAGTACATTTATTTTTAGATGATAGAACCTATGTGAGTTTGTAAGCCCCAAGTTTAAGCTTGGGGCTTTTTTTGTGGGCGCTGACTTTTCTAAATCTGTTTGTTAGAAAGCTTAACCGCTAAGTCTTGAGCGAAGCCGCACATGGTAAGGGTTGGGTTCCAGGAGCCTGAGGTGGGGAATATTCCTGCGCCGGTAACATAGACGTTGTTCACGCCGTGTGGGCGGTAGTCTAAACCAACCACAGAGCTTTCGGGATCTTCGCCTGCCCAGATTTGTGAGGCTTCATGGACGATGATGTTGAGGCGGATTTGGTCGACGGGTGGTTTGTCCGTGGTCCAATAGCCTTTGCTATCTGGGGTGTCGATCCAGTATTCGATCTCCGGTGTAGTGTCGTCAGACGTCGCTAACGCTGCGATGGTTTGGTAGGTGGCGGTGTCAAGTTGATCCCATAGGGCTTTTTCTTCATTGCCGAGAATTAATTGCAGCGAGATGTTGGTGGTTGGGTCTTTGCCTTTGTTGAGCTTGATCCAGTTGTCGCTATTCTTTTCGCTTATTTCCCCCAAGGTTGCGCAGACAAAGACGACGTAGTCTTCCGAGCCGATAAGTTGCTGCATGGTGGGTGCGGCGGCGGCATCGGGGCATTCGCGAGCGGTGGTGACTTTGTCTTGCTCAGGGTTGCTTTCGGCGAAGACGCTGGCTTGGACGTGATACTGGTATCCCGAGTCGTCTTTGCCGTCGAGATACACGGCACCGATTTCTAAGTCCGAGAGGTTTTTATAGGCGGAGCGTTTAACTCGGGCGGTGACGTGGGACATGAAGTGGCCAGTGTAGCGTTGGCCTGCGTTCGGGAGTTGGTCGCCGAAAGAGTTCATGAGCAGGGTTGCTGGCGGAATCGCGCCCATGGCAAGAATGATTTGGGCGCTGGATACGTTAAGCGTGCCGCGATCAGTGTCAATAGCGATGACGGTGCCTTTGTCGTCGTGTAGCAGTTCTTGCACCACACACTGGTCAACGATGGTAAGCTCGGTGCCTTTGCCTTCTTTAGCGAGTTGCTGCTGGCGCTGATGAATATTGAGTAGCGTGCCTACGGTTGAATACTTATAAAATTTAACGGTTTTCCACTCAGAATTGTCCACGGCGATGGGCGCGGGATAGGCGTTTTCAGCCGAGGGCACAAAGTCTTTGAAGTTCTTCGCAATATTTTGATCGAGCTGAGCTTGTAGGTTGGCGTAGACGCCATCGTTAATTTTGTCCATCGAGGTGACGTGTAGAAATTCTTTTGCTCGCGGCCAGAACTCAGGCTCCAGCGTGGTATCGACTAGGGATTGCGGCCAGTCACGCATTAAGTCTGGAGTCGGCGAAGGACTCCATGCACTCCAGTAAGTTGAACGACCGCCAACCACGGGAATGTAGCCTGCCTGAAAGAACTCTGGCGCTGTGGTGACCATTTCAGTGGTGCGTGACCAAGGATACGTCGTCGGTGGTGAGCCAGTTGTCGCGGCGAAAGCATCCGGAAGCATTTGGTAGTGCACGGGTAGCCAGAAGCCGCCACGTTCAAGCACTAAAATTTTCGCGCTGGGGTTTTCTTTGTAGATTTGATCGATAAAGGCCACGCCTGTTGGACCTGTGCCGATAACAATGTAGTCGTAGACTTGATTCACGATGGACTTCCAGTCGCACTTGGACGCGAAAAACGCCTTGCCCGCGATTTGGTCGGCGCTGGCGCCTTGCGGTCCGGGAACGGGATAGCCCTGACTTTCGCCTGCTGGCTCGGGATCGACTCCTTTGAAAAACTTACTGTAGTTAAACGTCATTCGATGATTCCTTCTATGCTATATGGTGTTGATGATTATTATTTTGCTAGCTTTAGAAGGGGGGTATGAATCGTTTTCTGCATCCCTTCAGAAAACTAGATTTTTTGAGTATAGCAACAGAAAAGTAAGATAAACAAAGAGTAATTCACTGTTCGGATTAGTCTAATGCAGAAGGGTATTAAATCGAGTGTTTTAGCCACCAATTAAAGCGTATAAGCCTTAATTGGTGGTGGTTTTAGCGAACGAGGACTACTGGCAAGAGTCTTTATGAACAACGCCAATCAGTTGAGAAGGTATCAGCATATCAACGTCGTCGCCTTCATCCGGTGCGCGCATGTCGTATTCACCTTTGACTTCAAACAGAAGCTTTTGCTTCGCTTCGTCTTTTAGCGCGAGGTAGGTTGCTTCCAGCTCGTAGTAGTTGCCTTCCTGAGCGACGGGGTAGGTTTGGTTGTTGCTACAGTCGGTGAAGGTGGCTTTGTCGGTGTCGTAGACGTATAAGCCTTTTTTGATTTCGGTGGTACCAGCCGTTGGTTCTTCTACTATTTCAGGTTGAGGTTCCGTTGTTTCAGAACTCTCAGAACTGACATCTGGGTCAGTCTGGGTCTGTTCTTGTTGTGTTGTTTCTTTGGTCGGTTGCTTCTGCGGTTTTTTGTCTTCAGAGCAGCCGTACAATGCGCCTAGCGCTAGAATCGTTATAAGACTTTTAGTTAATGTTTGAGAAATCGCCATGGTGAATTGCTCTTTATTCGCCTTTGTAAATTTTGATGGCTTGTTGGCCGTTACTGGTTTTCCAGCCGTGGTACATGCCTTCGGTGTTGAAACTTGCCATGATGTTGGCGCCTGCGTCTAAGCCGATAACGCCACCGTCACCGCCCATCTCGACTAACTTGTCATGAATCACTTCGTCAGCAGATTCTTGTATGCCTTGGCGCTTGTATTTAACTCGAGCGCAAATATCGTAGGTCACCGCGGCGCGGATAAAGTATTCGCCGTGGCCGGTGGCAGAAACACCGCAGTTTTTATCGGCGTAAGTGCCTGCACCAATCACTGGCGAGTCACCAATACGGCCGTAGCGTTTGTTGGTCATGCCGCCAGTTGAAGTCGCTGCGGCGATGTTACCGTCTTTGTCGAGGGCTACTGCGCCGACCGTACCAAACTTAGAGTTTTTGGCTTCGTCTTCAGAAAGCTCTGGCTTTTCTGGCGTGTGTTTTAAGACTTTTTCTAGTTGATCCCAACGGCGCTGAGTGAAGAAGTATTTTGTGTCGACCAGTTCAAAGCCTTGTTCTTTAGCAAATTCCTCAGCTCCCTCGCGAGACATCATAACGTGAACCGAGTCGGTACGAACTTTATCTGCTAATAAAATAGGGTTTTTGATATGACTGACGCCAGCTATAGCGCCTGCTGATAAGTCTTCGCTGTACATAATCGAGGCATCCAGCTCGTTAACGCCTTCATGGGTAAATACCGCGCCTTTACCAGCGTTAAACAACGGCGAGTCTTCCATGATGACGATGGAGGCTTTAACGGCGTCGATACTGTTGCCGCCTTGTTCTAGGACTTTGTATCCCGCTGCCAGCGCCTCATCCAGCTTCTCACGGTAAGCCTTTTCGGCTTCTGGCGTCATGTTCTTTTTAAGGATAGTGCCCGCGCCACCATGAATTACGAGCCCATAAGGGCGCTCAGGTTTTGTGGCTAATGCGCTAAAGCTTGCTGCTAGGAGAGCGGTCAACGTAAGTGTTTTAAGTAGTTTTGTCATAGTCGCCATCATTTAATTTTTTATTAAAGTTTTTATGTTCTATCACATGGTAGGCGTGTTGTTAACTCTGATCTGTGATGGTGCGCAGAATTGAACAAATTCTGCTTGATTTCAATGCGCATGAGAATTATTCTCATTTTGATGTTAAGTTTAACAGATTCATCACCAAACAATTATAAAGAAGGACAATCGAATGATAAATTACGTGATAAACGCATGGTTGGATAAGCGCCAGCCACACTTGGAACTGGTGGAGCAAAACAGTGGGCAGGTGGTTCGTCGGTGGCAAGGGCGTCGCTTACAGGAGCTGTTTAATTCAGGCCTGATCAGCTATCAAGAATTACAGACCAGTAGCCAGACGCAGCTGAAAAAGCTGGTAAAGGCTCTGATCTTAGAAGTTACTTGCGAAGAGCTGTGCGGTCGCTGCTTATACCAGAGCTAGTCGTCTTTAGATTGTTCTAGCTCAGCCACAAAATTCTCGTCAGCTTGCGCCAAATTAGCGCGATTGACTAGGTGACAAAACAGCTCAGCCGTTTTGGTCGCGTCATACAAAGCTGAGTGAGCTTCTTTCTGGCTAAACGTAATTTCCGCGCGTTTACAAGCTTGGGCTAAAACCGTGTGGCCTAGCATAAGCGCCGATAAGGATGCCGTATCGAAGCTGGTAAAAGGGTGGAACGGATTACGCTTAATATTAGCGCGTTCGGAAGCTGCGTTAAGGAAGCTTTGATCAAACCAGGCGTTATGCCCGACGAGAACACAACGGTTACAGTCGGCTTCTTTTTGTTCATTACGCAAATTTTTAAAGATAGACTTCAGGGCTTCTTCTTCGCTTACTGCGTTGCGTAACGGGTTCTCAGGGTCGATGCCTGTAAACTCTAACGCTCGTTGCTCAATATTAGCCCCTTCAAATGGCTCAACGTTGAAGTGGTAGCTTTTATTCACTTCCAGCTGCCCTTCGTCGTTATAGCGTGTGGTTACGGCGGCGATTTCGAGCAGAGCATCAGTCTGCGCATTAAAACCGCCCGTTTCAACATCCACAACCACTGGGTAAAAGCCTCGAAATCGATTGTTCAGGGGCAGGTTGAGCATTTAAAGTCCTTAAGCCTTTGTGTGGGCTACTGATCAGCTTTTAGCTTCCACTGAAGCATTTCGTCAGCACAGAATGGTACTAATTTATCATTACCAAGGCATAGGTGCTTTGGAACTTTCCATTCATCTTTAACTAACGTGATGGTTGCTTCATTTCGAGGCAAACCGTAGAAGTCTGGGCCATGGAAACTGGCGAAGGCTTCTAGACGATCAAGTTTATCCATCATCTCAAAGGCTTCCGCGTAAAGCTCAATCGCTGCATAAGCAGTGTAAACGCCAGCACAACCGCAAGCCGCTTCTTTCTTACTTTTAGCATGTGGCGCGCTGTCCGTGCCTAGGAAGAACTTTGGTGAGCCAGATGTTGCTGCGACTAACAATGCCGCTTGGTGTTCTTGGCGCTTGAGAATCGGTAAGCAATATAAGTGAGGGCGAATACCGCCAACCAACATGTCGTTACGGTTTAGTAGCAAGTGGTGCGCTGTAATCGTTGCTGCGACATTCGGGCCTTGTTCGTTAACAAAATCAACCGCATCTTTGGTCGTGATGTGCTCTAGCACCACTTTTAAGTTGGGAAATTTTTCGACCACAGGACGAAGCTTGGTGTCGATAAAGACTTTTTCGCGGTCGAAAATGTCGATGTCGGCATCCGTCACTTCACCGTGAATCAATAACGGCATGCCCAGCTCAGCCATCTTTTCAAACACCGGATAAGCGTTTTCGATGTCGGTTAGGCCTGAGTCTGAATTAGTGGTTGCGCCAGCAGGGTATAACTTACAAGCCTTAACAAAGCTACTCTCAACTGCGGCTTCGATATCTTCTGGGCTAGTGTTATCCGTCAGATACAAGGTCATCAGGGGCTCAAAGTCCATGCTTTCGGTGGTGTGGCGAAGAATGGCCTGACGATAATCATCGGCTTGTTCAACGTTCGTCACCGGCGGTACTAGGTTTGGCATGACGATAGCGCGAGCAAATTGCTTGGCAGCGTCTTTGACTGTGTGCTGCAAGGAAGCGCCAGAACGAAGGTGGATGTGCCAGTCGTCTGGACGAGTGATAGTCAATGTTTGCATAATAGTCTCTGCTGTGGCCTTTTTAGGCGGCAACCCCAGAAATTGAGGCGGTTGGTATCGGCAACGTCGTGTTTGGAGTGAGCACGGGTTTACCTGATACGCTTAATTGTGTTTAATGGCGCGGTATTATACGCAAGTCCTCGCAGTAACTAAACCCTGTAACTGTAAGAGGCTGTAACCAAAAAATGTCGGGAGGCTCCATGAGATTATTACACACCATGCTGCGTGTTGGTGATTTAGACAAATCCATTCAATTCTATAGCGGTATTATGGGGATGAAACTTCTTCGTAAGCATGATTATGAGTCTGGTCGTTTTACTTTGGCGTTCTTGGGTTACGGTGAGGAAAAAGATAATACTGTATTAGAGCTGACCCATAACTGGGATACCGACAGTTACGAAAAAGGCGAAGGCTTTGGGCATATCGCGATTGCGGTGGATGATGTGTATGCCGCTTGTGAAAAGATTCGTGACGCTGGTGGTACGATTGTGCGTGAACCAGGCCCGATGAAGCATGGAACGACTGTATTAGCCTTTGTAGAAGACCCCGATGGCTATAAAATCGAATTATTAGAAGATAAACATAACGCTTAATTGTTAGCGCTAAATAACTTTAAGAGAATATCATGAGCGAAGAGAACTCAGTGGAAAAAGTCGCTATGCCAAAAGGCGTAAAAAATGTATTGCTAATAAATCTTGTCATCATCGCCGTTGCTGCGTGGGCAATATTTAATATGTACACCGAAACGGGCGCCGAGATTTTAATCGCCTTCGCCACTTGGTCGCTACTGGGCACTTTAGTGTTTTGTGAAATTGTGCTGTTGAGCAAAATGCGAAAGGCCTGGGGGATGTTGAGAGCCTTGATTTATACCATTGCTTTACTGCAAGCGTTAACCACCATGGTGCTGACCAAAGACTTCTTATCCTTGTGGGGTGTGTTGGCGTTCTTTGGATCTTTGTTTGTGGTGATTTATTTGATTGGTTTACGTGGCTATTTGAACAGCGACGGCTTTAAGCGGTGGTTCGGAAGCTAAACTGTATGTGTTAACGAAAAGGAACTATGATGAAAAAACTATTAATGAGTTTGTTTTTGCTGGGTGTTGTGGGCATAGCATCGGCTTCAGATGATATATCTCAAAGCCATAAAAATGCTGCCCTTGAATTACTTTCAACCATGAAAATGGGGGAGCAATTTTCTGGGGCATTGGAAACGTCTATCGATGCGCAACTCAAAATGAACCCAAGTATGGCTCGTTACAGACAAACATTTTTGGACTTTTATGACCAATATGTCCGTTGGGAAGACGTGAAAGAGCGCTTTGCGATGTTGTATGCAAAAAACTTTACGCAATCTGAAATTGAAGATATCAATGACTTTTACTCAACTCAGACTGGTCAGAAAGTTGCTCTTTTAACCACTACGTTAATGGAAGAGGGGATGCGGTTAGGGGAGCAATTAGTTTTGGAAAATCAATCTGAGTTGGTTCGAATGATTCAAGAAGCTGATAAACAGTAAAGTCTTGTTTAGTGTTCTAAAACGTGGGGTAGGCCATAGAGGCTTACCCCATAATGATGAATAGCCTGATGGTATTAATAGTCTGATGGGTCGGTGGACATCAGTAGAGGCACGCTAAAAGTCACGCTCCCACCGACATTGATATCGACCTGTTGGTTTATATCGGAATTTCCGCTAGCACCACTTCCCACTGGGCTACCAGCAACACAGCTGGCGTTACTAGAGCTACAGCTCCAGTTACCGCTTAGACTAGAACCTGCAGGGAATATATCCGTAACATTGACGTCGGCTGCATTCATAGGACCATTGTTTGTCACGGTTATTTGATAGTTGACGATTTCACCTGGTGAGAAGTTGCCGCTGAGGTCGGTTTTATTGACCACAAGATCGACTTCTGTGTCCCAGCAAACATCCGAAAGGCCCATACGCTGCGAGTTAGGGTTTGAGCCCGCGTCATCGCCGGTGAAGTATTGCATGGTTACGGCGGTAACTTGGTCGTTTCCTGAGTCAAAATCTATATTACCATCATCACTGGTTGATGCAGCAGAAGCGCGCCCTTCCCAGCCATCGAAATAGCTTTCATTGTCCGCAATAACAGCGTTCCCTGCTAAAGTGATGTAAGTGGTTTGTTTGGCATTGGTTCCATCAACATCGATAGTAATGTTGTCATCCCAGCTACTTTGGTCGATGTCTAATACCGAAAACTCTAGGTTTCTTACGGGCGACGAAAAGGTCAGCACCAAAGTAACTCGTTCGTTAATGTTGACATTGTTATTATCGAAACTGACATTGAAGTAACCAGTATGGCCACCAAAAATATCATTTGGAAAAACGGCGTAAGTAGGAAAAGCGTCCGCACCGATGAAGTTGTCAGAGTAATCGAAGTTAACATCTAGTCCGTTAACCGTGTAGTTACTCGATAATCCTTCATCTTCCCAATTGAGACAGGTTCTGGCTTGCACAGAACTTGCGGTAAAAAACGCAACCAAAAAAAGTAATATTGGCTTAGTCATAGGGTAAACATTAAGTCAAATTTGACTTGATTGTAGTGAGTTTTTTGGGGTTATCAAGAATTTTCGTATTCGGGCCTAAAAAAACATTACAAAATCTAATCAAAGAGCATTGTTGCCATACTAAATATCCTGCGAATTTTGCTTGATTAAAAGCCCCGCCACGCTAGGATTAAGACACACCATTTGTAATGGTTTTGTCATGAACTCTTAATGCTTTGTTGTGCAGCAGCTGTGACGTTCTTGAGCAGCGCTTTATAACAAAGTCGCCTGTCATAAAGGAGGTAATCGATGGAGTTCCTCGATCCTGTACTCCTCGCGAGGATACAGTTTGCGTTTACAATAGCGTTTCATATTGTCTTTCCCGGCCTGTCCATTGGTCTTGCTGCGTATCTTGCCGTTCTTGAAGCCCTTTGGCTGAAAACCAATAAGAAAATTTATCTTACTGCCTTTAAGTACTGGTTAAAAATCTTCTCCATTATTTTTGGTATGGGCGTCGTATCAGGCGTCGTGATGAGTTATCAGATCGGCACTAACTGGAGTGTGTTCTCTGACAAAACCGGCCCGATTTTAGGGCCTTTGATGGGCTATGAAGTACTCTCAGCTTTTTTCCTTGAGGCGGGTTTCTTGGGCGTGATGCTGTTTGGTATGGATAAGGTGGGCAAAAAACTCCATTTCTTTGCAACTTTAATGGTTTCAATCGGTACCTTGATGTCAGCATTCTGGATTTTAAGTGTGAACAGTTGGATGCAAACGCCTACTGGCTATGCTTATAACGAAGTCGGACAGTTTATTGCGGAAGATTGGTTTGAGGTGGTCTTTAACCCGTCGTTCCCTTACCGATTAGCGCACATGGTTACAGCAGCCTTCTTAAGCTCGGCGTTTCTAGTCGGTGGTGTGGCGGCTTGGCATTTGCTAAAAGAGCGCAAAGAAAAAGGTAAGAATGAGGTTGCTCGCCTGATGTTCTCCATGGCAATGTGGATGGCGGCTATTGTCGCACCAATTCAGTTATTTATTGGTGACTTGCATGGCTTGAACACACTTGAACATCAGCCAGCCAAAGTTGCTGCAATGGAAGGTAACTATCAAACTCAAAAGGGCGCTCCGTTGATTTTGTTCGGTATCCCGAATGATGAAGAAGAACGAGTCGATTACGCGATTGAAATTCCAAAGATGGCGAGCTTTATCCTTACTCATGACATGGACGGTGAGCTTGTTGGTTTGGACCAATTTGCAAAAGAAGAACGCCCTAATACTAAGTGGGTGTTCTACAGTTTCCGCCTGATGGTCGCTATCGGTATGGGCATGATCGCCATCGGTATGTTTAGTCTGTTTTTACGTTGGCGAAAGAAACTTTATGACAATCGCTTCTTACTCAAAACAGCGGTGTGGTTCGCGCCATCGGGCGTGGTGGCAACCATTGCTGGCTGGATTGTCACTGAAGTAGGTCGTCAGCCGTATACCGTGTATGGTTTGCTCAGAACCTACGATTCCCACTCGCCGCTCGATGCGCCAGCGGTAGCTGCATCGCTCGCGATCTTTGTCGTCGTGTACATACTGGTGTTTGGTGCAGGTATTGTTTACACGCTACGCTTGATGAAGGTGCGTCCTGGAGACCGTGGTGAGCTATCGGAAGAGGAGAGTAAGGTGCCGTCATCAGTGACCTTATCGAATCGTTTGCCTCATGAGTCGAGCGATGTGAAAAACAACGAGGAGGATAAATCATGATTGATTATGCATTGATTTGGGCGGGGCTGATTGCCTTTGCAGTACTCGCTTACATTATCCTCGACGGCTTCGATCTTGGTATCGGCATCATGTTTCCCTTCATTAAAAAGAAGGAAGACAAAGAAACCGCGATGAACACTATCGCTCCAATTTGGGACGGTAACGAAACCTGGCTGGTGCTCGGCGGCGGCGGCTTATTTGCCGTATTTCCACTGGCTTATGCCATTATTTTACCCGCGCTTTATATGCCGATTATTTTGATGCTGTTAGGCTTGATATTCCGTGGTGTGGCTTTCGAGTTTCACTGGCGTGCACGAAAGTCACAACACCTGTGGGATAAAGGTTTTGCCATTGGGTCGTTGGTTGCCGCTTTATGCCAAGGTATCGCGCTAGGAGCGTTAGTACAAGGCATTACGGTCGAAAATCGAGCTTATGCTGGTGGCTGGTGGGATTGGCTAACGCCTTTCAGTATCACCACGGGTATTGCGCTGGTCGTTGGTTACGTTTTGCTAGGCTCGACTTGGCTCAACATGAAGACCACTGGTAGCTTACAAAAACAATCACGTGGTATTGCTAAAATCGCTGGCGTTGCGACGTTCGGCTTCATTGGACTGATTAGCTTATGGATGATCTTTATTGAGCAACAGTACCTACACCGTTGGTTTGATGCGCCCAATATTTATTACTTATTTGTCGTGCCTGTATTGGTGTTTATCGTTGGTGTAAGTTTATTTATTACGCTTAAAAGAAAGCGCGACGTTAGCCCATTCCTGTTATCCATTTCGTTATTCTTGCTCAGTTATATTGGCCTAGCAATTAGCCTTTTCCCCAACCTAGTGCCACCTTCAGTGAGTATCTGGGATGCCGCAGCTCCAGACTCTAGTTTGAAATTCCTGCTCGTAGGCTCAGCATTTTTGTTGCCGATTATTCTAGCTTACACCACGTATGCTTACTGGGTATTTAGAGGCAAAGTCAAAGAAGGGGAGGCGTATCATTAATGGTTAATGATAAAAATCACAAACAGGACGATAAGCACGAACACACTAACAAACCAGGGTGGAAGAAAGCGCTCTGGTTTGTTGGGCTGTGGTTAGCAGGAGTGATTGCGATTAGTATTATAGGGCTAATTGTAAAGTCGGTTTTAGGTTAATTTAGGTTTGTGGGTTTAAATGCTGCCTGGTTTCGACCATTGTTTTTCGATTGGTAGAGCGCTTGATCTGCACTTTCTATGATAGCGTTTTTGATATCATCAACGTTTAACGAAGCAAAACTACTATCAATCTGAAGGCTCGTTGCACCGACGCTGACAGTAACTATATTGCTGGTCGCAGAACTTTGATGTGGGATGTTTGCATCAATGATCGCTTGGTTAACGCGCTTAGCTTCCAGCAAGATTTCTTCCGGATTACTTTCCATTACAAGCACTACAAACTCTTCACCGCCATAACGGGCTACTAAATCGGTTGAGCGATTAAAGCACTCACTGATGCAGCTTGCGACCGTTTGAATACAGTGGTCTCCCTTTAAATGTCCATAAGTATCGTTGTAAGCTTTGAAGTGATCAATATCAAGCATTAACAAAGATAAAACTCCGTGATTCCGAAGAGCTCTATACAGCTCTTTTTCGAATACTTCATCGAAACGGCTTCTGTTATGAATTTGTGTTAGAGGATCAAGGCCTGATAGTTCTTTTAACTCCTTGTTTTTGCGCTCAAGCTCCTGCGCATATTTCTGAATACTGCTGGTCCTTTCTTCAACTTGGGCTTCGAGCTCAACGTAACGGCCATGTAAATTAACAAACTCTTTGGTGCGGAAGTGGTTTTTGTAAAAGTCGAGCGCAAAGTAGTAAAGTTTATTAAAGGTTCGGGTGATAATGTTGTGACTTTCAACATTGATTAAAAGTAATTGGTAAACAATATTCCGATTTTCAAAGTTGTTTGAAACCTTAACCTCTAAGATATACTTGCCAGCTGGCAGTGAGTTGAAGTCAATGCGGTTGCTACTGATGCTTTTAAACGGCTCATTGAAACCTAATAGTCGGTATTGGTAATGGCATGGTTCTTTGGCCCAATACCAACTACTGGACAGCCATATTTGTAAATCCCATTTGCCGGTTTTTAAGCTGAGTTTATTGTTACTGTATTCATGGTTACAAGAGCATGACAATGAAAATACGGTTGGAGTTGGAGGTTTCGTGCGACTCCTGACTGCTTCGTAATCAAGGTAAGCAATAAAATCGTTTAACCCACAAAGCAGAGTATTTTGTGATGCTCTTAATATGCTTCGGCTTGTTGTGAACTCCCAGAATGTTTCTGACGGGAAGTTGTC
Organism: Kangiella geojedonensis; assembly: GCF_000981765.1. GTDB lineage: Bacteria > Pseudomonadota > Gammaproteobacteria > Enterobacterales > Kangiellaceae > Kangiella > Kangiella geojedonensis. The sequence goes on from NZ_CP010975.1 coordinate 811,025, forward strand.
TAATAGAAACGTTTGTTCTTGTGTTGCCACATTGTATATTTTGAGGCCATCACTAGCAGCGGTAATCAACTTCTGGTTATCTGACCATAGGCAGGCCCAAGCGGCTACTGAGCTGTTACTCTTTATCACTGAAAGTTCGTGGTACCTTTCATCCAGAGTAAAGATAAAGTTATCTGCTGTGATAGCGATTTCGCCAGCGCTGTTTATATCGATACCATAGACGTTAGTGACGTCTTTACTTAACTTTATTCTTTCAAGTTTGTATGGCTCTTGGGTCTGACTTAGATGGGTTAATAGCCATAAACCTCTTCCCAATGTGCCCACTAAATAGCGATCGGCTGTTATTTCATAAATGGTATAAACATACCCTAGGGATAAGTTGTTGCTGTCAGTATACTGCTCGATATCATTTGAAGCATAATCAACACGGTAAAGCCCTGATATCGCTCCAAGTAACAGGCATTTCTGTGAAAAAAACAGGCAACGACATGGCCCTGTAATTTTAAAGTGTAGGCTTGTTATGTCGTTATTTGAGATGGTTATTAAGCCCTTGTGGGTCGCTGCCCATATTTTATTTTGAAAATACTGAACATCCCAAGCTGGATTTGAATTCAGCTCAGGAATGGTTGAGATGAGGGCTTTACGATTAATGTCAAAAAAGTAACTATGCTCAGAACCACCTACAAGGCAAATGTTGGGATTATCTGGATGTTGCCTCAAGGACAACACTGAATTCGAGTTGTTGTGTGACCATATATTAATATAATCAGCTAAACCGCTTACCTTGATCAGGCCCTTTCTTTCACTGGCAATCCAGAGGTTTGTATCGTCATCTATCTTTAAGTCATTGATAGTAACGTTATTGAGGATGTCGGTGGTCGATAGAATTAAATCTCTATCCAGCGATAGTCGAGTGAGCTTGTTTGCTGATGCCAAAAAGAAGTCATCTTTGTACAAGCAGGCAGTAGTAGGGTAATGCAGAGCTTCTGGTAATTCGACGCAATATAACAAGTTAAAGTCGTTATCGAGAACTAAAATTTCTGTTTCAAGCAGAACCCAGGAGTTAAATAAGCTTTTACCAATTCTGACTATATTTCTATCATCTAGGGTAACGTTTGTTAAGTAAGGTCTTAGTTTGCCATCTGAAAGTAGCCATAATCCAGAGGCTACGCTATGAATCAGGCAGTCGCCTGAGTCGTTGTTTATAAGATTAATGATTACTTCGTTTTCGAGGAAGTGATTCTTAAAGATTAATTCTTGATGATGATATTTATAAAGAACTAATCCCTTTGCCGTTGCCAGTAGATACTCGTTATCTTTATATTCTAATGCCTTTTGACACCAACCATAGCCTTGTTCTGTGGTGTCGATGCTAAATACTTTTTCTCCAGAAGGCGTAATAGCATCAAGTCCTTTGTCAGAGGAAACTAAGCCACCGAAACTGGCGCTGGAAGTACTTCTCAACCCATGAGTTAACAACCCTGAGGAGCGATCCATTAGCCGAAAGGTATCTCCATAATAAATAATCAAGCCATTCGGTGTGGAGATAAAAAGGATCTTATTTTTTATGGTGATGTGGTGTAACTGGTTAGTAGGAAGATCTTCAGAGCGCCCAATATACTCAATAATCGGGTGTGGAATTAAGGATAGGTTGCTTTTCTCTGAACGCTTCAATTATAAATTCCTACTTAGTTCAATACTACAAATAAAGGGTAAGTGAATATAACTTAACCTAATGTAACAAGTTTGACTAGCGATAACCTTTTAAATGCATTTTAGGTAATTTGTGCCGTGAGCGTACGGTAGAAATATTTAAACAAGCTATGGAGTAAGTCGTTACCTTGTTTAATGTCGGATGTTACGGTGGTAACATGATTTGTGCGATTATCCTAAATCGTAAACTTTTTATTAACTAGGCTTGTTTTACGTAAATTAGAAGTGATAAATCAACTCGTTGAAAAAGACATTGCATGTCCGTACTGCGGTGAGCTTATTACAGTTTTAATTGATAACTCAGTGCCGCATCAAGAATATATTGAGGACTGTCAGGTTTGCTGTCGGCCAATTGAATTTGAAGTTTGGGCTAATGAAGGGGATATTAGTATTCAAGTCAGTGCTGATCATTAAGAAATACTATGTTTTCCCCAGTAAACAACTTAGAAAAAGTCTTCGCAGTATTAAAGCCTAACCAAGCCGTCGAGAAAGTGACCGTTACCCCTTCTATCTATCAAGATCTTGATGAAAACTTTAATCACTTTAAAGATCATCAGCTCGTTTCGATGTATGAGTTTTCAGAGGATTGGAGCTCTTGGGAGATTCATCCTAAAGGCGATGAAGTCGTTGTGCCTCAAAACACATGGCACACCGCCCGAACTAAAACAACGACCAAAGCTTTATTTATTACGCCCGGCGAAGGGACTGAGAATAAAAGCGTTTAATGAGGATTGAGTATGAAAAGTATTTTATTATTAATTGGTTTGCTTATTTCCCCATTAAGCCAAGCTAACGAGTCTGAAACCCAAGTCGTTAAGAGTTTTGTAGAGGCTTATAATCAGCAGGATTTAGAGGCGATGTTAGATCTTACGACTTCTGATGTAAGTTGGATGAGTGTGGAGTCAAAGGAGCTTACTATCATCACTGGCAGCAAAGAGCAGTTAAACAAGGCAATGCAGGGCTTCTTCGCTAGTGGCAGCCATGGGCGATCTGAAATACTCAGCATTCAAGGCAGTGGCAACTTTGTACATACTGTTGAAAAAGCCATTTGGTTATCAGAGGGTAAAGAAAAAAACCAATGCAGCTTTGCAATCTATGAGTTAAAGGAACATAAAATACTCAATGTTTGGTACTATCCTGCACACCAGTGTACAGCGTAAGTTTTAGAGTTAAGTTCCTGTACAAGACAGCGCTGTAAGTTAAGGCGCTATAAAGGCCTAGAACTAGCCCAGGCCCTTATAGAGCTAATCTAATTAATAAGCGCCTTCGCTGTATATTAGTTCATAGCTGTGACTGTAGATTTCTAAGATGTTACCGAACGGATCTTCCATATAAATCATGCGGTATGGCTTTTCTCCTGGGTAATAGTACCTTGGTTTTTCCATGCGTTTTTTGCCGCCAGCTGCCACAATTTTTTCTGCGAGTTCTTCAACGTTGGGGTCTTGCACACAGAAGTGGAATATCCCAGTTTTCCAGTACTCAAAGTTATCCTCGGGATTTTCTTGGTTGTTGAATTCAAATAACTCAACGCCAACTCGATCGCCAGTCGAGAGGTGAGCAATGTTGAAACTTCCCCAGCCTGGACCAAATACGTCAGTGCACATTTCACCAATGGCACTGTTATCTTCGGTAATCTTGGTCGGTTCCATGATTTGATACCAGCCCAATACTTCAGTATAAAATTTTACGGCGGCCGCTAAATCAGGTACAGAGATACCGATGTGAGAAAATGTTCTAGGGTATACAGAGTTCATAATTACTCCTCATGTCTTTAATGTGAGGCTAGTTTACGATGCACAAATAATCATGTTAAATTATGATTTATCATTAAAATAATAATTTTACGTTATGATTGTGGTCTATTATGATTAATATGGTTTGGCTTAAGACATTTTGTGTTTTAGCCGATAAAAAACATTTCACGCAAACGGCTGAGCATTTGCACATGACGCAGTCTGGTGTCAGCCAGCATGTGAAAAAACTTGAGGAAGCTCTTAATTCAGAGTTGTTACTCCGTGAGGGCAAAGGTTTCACTTTGACAGAAAGCGGACAGTTATTGTTGGCTGAGGCTGAAGAATTGCTTGAAAAGCTTGATGGGATAGAACTGAAGATTAAGTCTGATCCGGAGTTCGCAGGTGAAGTGCGGTTAATGTCGCCGGGTAGTGTCGGGACTTTGCTTTACCCTGAGCTACTGTGTTTGCAGCAAAGCCACCCTGAGTTGGTATTTGATTACCGGTTTGCGCCGAACGATGACATTCAGCAGGCCTTAATTGAGGATAAGATTGATATTGGTTTGGCAACAATACCCATAGACACTGAGTGGGTTATTTCCAAGCAGGTTGCAAGCGAACCGCTATTGTTAGTCACTCCCAGTACGGTTCAACACGTTGATTGGGAAAGCTTGCAAGCTTTGGGGTTTATCAATCACCCGGATGGTGAGCACCACGCTCGTCAGCTTTTGAGTAAAAACTTTCCTGAGTTTGAACATATCAGCCAGCTTAAGCAGTCAGGTCGTATTAACCAAATTCATTTAATTCTTGAGCCTGTGAGCAAAGGACTTGGCTTTACAGTACTACCCCAACATGCCGTTAAAGCATTTCAATCTCAAGACTTGATAACAGCATATGAGTTAAGCACCCCTGTGAGCGAGGCGTTATACCTCTGTCAGAGACGTAATAAGGTGCTTCCTAATCGAGTTAAGAATATTATCAGTGAAATTAATACGTTGTTGTCTGCCTAGCATTTACTCTTGGCTATAAGCCGCAAACACTTCTTCGCCGGTCATCATTTTGGTTTGGTTGGCGAAGTCGTAATAGGCTGGCTTTTCATCGATAAAGATTTGGGTGGTGAATTCAGCGCTGTCTAAATGATCAAGACTATCGAAAAGCCCTGCTGGCATGATGTATTGATTGGCTTCTTTGAGTCGGTAGAAGAGGTGAGTACCGCACTGATTGCAAAAGCCTCGCTCAGCCCATTCAGATGAGTTGTAGACTTTAATGTGGTCTTCTCCTTCAAAGTTGACATTGGTTCCACAGTCGATTGCGAGTAGCGGGCCCCCCGCCCACTTGCGACATATGGCACAATGACAGGAGTCGATGTGAGGTTTTGCTTCTGCGACGTTAATGCTAACTTTCTTGCACAAGCATTGGGTGTTGAGGTTGATGGTAGACATAGTCAATCCTTTATGATTTGCCAATAATAACCAAAGTTACCGCAAGCGCCTTTAAAAGCAAGATTTTTTGCTGCGATCTCTTGCATATTTCACTAATTCCACCATAATCGACCACTTGTCTTAATTTTTTGTCAAAACCCTTGAAATACCGTTGGGTAGAGCGGATTTTGGCGATAAAATACAATTTATTTAATCATTCATTGAATAATAGGCCATTCGTAGGGCTTATATTCGAACAGAGAGATTTACAATGCCTGTAATTACCTTACCTGATGGAAGTCAACGCGAGTTTGATAAAGCCGTTTCTGTACACGACGTAGCGAACGATATTGGCCCTGGTTTAGCAAAAGCTGCTTTAGCTGGAAAGGTTGACGGTAAGCTCGTTGATACGAGCTATGTCATGGACTCTGATGCTCAGCTAGCGATCATTACTGAGCGTGATGAAGATGGCTTAGAGATTATCCGTCACTCAACAGCGCACTTATTAGCGCAAGCGGTTCAGCGTTTATTTGACAATGTCCAAGTGACTATCGGTCCAGTGATTGATCATGGTTTCTATTATGATTTCGCGACTGAGACGCCGTTTACTGAAGACGATTTGCGTGCCATCGAAAAAGAAATGGAGAAAATCGCTAAAGAGAATCTTCAAGTCGAGCGCACTGAGATGGAGCGTGACGAAGCGGTTGCTTTCTTCCGTAACATGGGTGAAGAGTACAAAGCAGAAATTATTGAGTCGATTCCAAGCAATGAAGCGTTATCCTTATATCGCCAAGGCGACTTTATCGATTTATGCCGTGGACCACACGTCCCTAGCACCTCAAAGTTGAAAGCGTTTAAGCTGATGAAGGTTGCTGGTGCATATTGGCGTGGTGACTCGAACAACGAAATGTTGCAGCGTATTTACGGCACGGCGTGGACTAACAAGAAAGAACTCAAGGCTTATTTAAGACGCCTTGAAGAAGCTGAAAAGCGTGATCACCGCAAAATTGGTAAGGCTTTAGACCTGTTCCACTTACAGGAAGAAGCGCCGGGCATGATTTTTTGGCACGATAAAGGCTGGTCAATCTACAAAACGCTTGAGCAGTACATTCGTGACCGTTTAAAAGAACATGATTATCAAGAAGTAAAGACACCACAGATTGTGGATCGTAGCTTGTGGGAAAAGTCAGGTCACTGGGATAAGTTTGGCGACGATATGTTTACGCTTGAATCGGATCAGCGAGATTATGCGATTAAGCCGATGAACTGCCCGTGCCACGTACAGATTTATAATTCAGGTTTGAAGAGTTACCGTGACTTGCCATTGCGCATGGCTGAGTTTGGCTCGTGTCACCGTAATGAGCCATCAGGCGCTTTACACGGCATTATGCGTTTGCGTAACTTCGTACAGGATGACGCACATATATTCTGTACTGAAAATCAAATTCAAGAAGAAGTCTCGAAGTTTATCGAGATGTTGTATGACGTGTATCGTGATTTCGGCTTTACCGACGTCATTGTGAAGTTGTCGACTCGCCCAGAACAGCGTGTCGGTTCCGATGAAGTGTGGGATAAGGCAGAAGCTGCTTTGGCTGATGCTTTGAAAGCGAACAATATTGAATTCGAATACCAGCCAGGCGAAGGCGCCTTCTATGGTCCGAAACTTGAGTTCACTTTGAAAGACTGCTTAGAGCGTCACTGGCAGTGTGGTACTATCCAAGTTGACTTCTCGATGCCGGGTCGTTTAGGCGCGGAATTTGTCGCTGAAAGCGGTGAAAGAGAAGTTCCAGTGATGCTTCACCGAGCAATTTTGGGATCTTTAGAGCGTTTTATCGGTATTTTAATCGAAGAATACGCTGGAAAATTTCCTGCTTGGTTGGCCCCAACACAGGCCGTCATCATGAATATTACCGACAAACAGGCCGATTTTTGCCAAAAAACAGTCGATTCCTTGAAAAATAAGGGATTTAGGGTAAATTCGGACTTGAGAAATGAGAAGATCGGCTTTAAAATTCGCGAGCAGACATTAGCACGTGTTCCGTTCTTACTTGTAGTCGGAGATCGTGAAGTTGAAAATGGTCAGGTTGCCGTCAGAACCCGAGAAGGTGAAGACCTAGGTAGCATGAGCATAGACGCCTTTGCTGAGTTGCTCGAAGCGGAAGTCGCTAAGCGAGCAAGAAAAACTGAAGCTCAGGCCGAATAATTTGACTTAATTTTAACCAATTAGAGGATTAGACACATTAAAAAAGGTCAAAAGCGTGACGATAGACAACGCATAAATGAAAATATTCGAGCGAAAGAAGTTCGCTTAATTCAAGCCGACGGCGAGAATGTTGGTGTGGTAGATACCAAGGACGCTCTAGCGCAGGCTCAAGCCGCGACGCTAGACTTAGTCGAAGTATCTCCTGATGCGAATCCTCCAGTCTGTAAAATTATGGACTTTGGTAAATACTTGTTTGAGCAGAAGAAAGCGAAAGCTGCTGCTAAAAAGAAACAGAAAGTTACCCAAGTTAAAGAAATCAAGTTTCGCCCAGGGACGGATATAGGGGACTATAAGGTAAAACTACGCAACCTTATACGTTTCTTGGAAGATGGGGACAAGACGAAGATCACTGTCCGCTTCCGTGGTCGTGAGATGGCGCACCAAGAACTCGGAATGGAGTTATTGAAGCGTGTCGAAAAAGACCTGGAAGAATACGGTTCAGTTGAGCAACGTCCATCAATGGAAGGTCGTCAAATGACGATGGTGATTGCCCCCAACAAAAAGAAGTAATTGAGCTTTCGGCTTTTGCCCAAGGGTAAAACCGAATAGAAGTTCGCAAGGCGCTTACTTTACTTCAAAGGTTGGATAAATCGGCTTAACAGCTGGCTTATCCGTTTTATTAACTCATCATGAGCTCCAGACGACTGCCAGCAATGATAATTTTGCTTAAGCAGTGGCCATGACAGTAATCAATGCGAGTATATTACTATGCCAAAGATGAAAACTGACCGCGGTGCTTCGAAGCGTTTCAAAAAAACTGCTTCGGGTCGTTATAAGCACAAACAATCACACTTGCGTCACATTTTGACCAAGAAATCCACTAAGCGTAAGCGTCATTTGCGCCACGGCAAGCTAGTTGATGCCGCGGATACAAAGCAAATCGATCGTATGCTTCCTAACGGATAATTGGTGAGGATTAAGAGATGGCAAGAGTAAAACGCGGCGTGACAGCTCACGCACGTCACAAAAAAGTTTTAAAGCAGGCTAAAGGTTATTACGGTGCACGTAGTCGTGTCTATCGTGTAGCTAAACAAGCTGTAATTAAAGCGGGTCAATATGCATATCGTGACCGTCGCCAACGCAAACGTCAGTTCCGTTCATTGTGGATTGCACGTATCAACGCGGAAGCACGTACACACGGTTTGTCTTATAGCCGTTTTATCAATGGTTTGAAGAAATCAAACATTGAAGTTGATCGTAAGATGCTAGCAGAATTGGCAGTTTTTGATAAAGTAGCTTTTGCTGCTTTTGCAGAGCAAGCTAAATCTGCCCTAGACGCTTAATCTAAGCACTCTGTTCTTTGGTTTGATACTAAATTAAAGAATAGCATTTGTTACCAAGGTTGTTTTTACGGTTATTGTTAATACGATCAAGGTAACAAACGATTAAAGTCTTAAAAGGAAGGGCAGTAATGCTCTTCCTTTTTTTTTGCAAAGTTACTTACTGGGCTAGAGCGAAGAGAGTAACTTGAGCAAACCAGAAAGTTCTACGACTAAAATACGACAAACTATGAGCAAATATCATGGCTGATTTACAAGAAATTATCCAACAGGCTGAACAAGAAATCAGTGCTGTTGAGTCATTACCTGAATTAGAGCAAGTTAAGGCTCGTTTTGTGGGTAAGAAAGGATTAATCACTGCGCAAATGAAGCAGATGGCAACCTTACCACCCGAAGAAAAGCCAAAATTTGGCGCTAAGGTGAACGAAGCAAAGAAAGAAGTGTTTGGCATCATTGAAGCTAAACAGAACGCCATCAAAACAGCCGAAATTAACGCTAAACTAGCCAGTGAAACGATTGATGTCACTTTGAGTGGTCGTAACTCAGAGGCGGGTGGTGTTCATCCTGTAAACCGCACCTTGAGACGTATTGAGTCTTATTTTGGTCAAATGGGTTTTTCTGTAGCAGAAGGGCCTGAAGTGGAAGATGACTTCCATAACTTCACCGCGCTAAACATTCCTGAGCATCATCCCGCTCGTGCCATGCACGATACATTCTATTTTGATGCGGGCCGCTTATTAAGAACGCACACATCGCCTGTACAGGTGCGTGTGATGGAAAATGCTGAGCCGCCGTACCGTATTATTGCCCCAGGCCGTGTTTATCGTTGTGATTCAGACTTAACGCATACCCCGATGTTCCATCAGGTCGAAGGCCTTTTGATTGATGAGAGTACGACTTTTGTTGATCTCAAAGGCGTTCTTTATGAGTTTGTGACGCACTTTTTCGAGAAGGACCTGGGCGTACGCTTCCGTCCGTCTTACTTCCCGTTCACCGAGCCTTCAGCGGAAGTGGATATTGAGTGTGTCATGTGTAGCGGTAAGGGCTGTCGTGTCTGTAGCCATACTGGTTGGTTAGAAATCCTAGGCTGCGGTATGGTTCACCCGAAAGTGCTTGAGTCGGTTGGCGTTGATAGCGAAAAGTATACTGGTTTTGCTTTTGGTATGGGCGTTGAGCGTTTAACGATGTTGCGCTATGGCGTAAATGACCTGAGGTTGTTCTTTGAGAATGATCTTAACTTCCTTAAGCAATTCAATTAGTTGGGTGGATAAGAATGAAATTTAGTGAACAGTGGTTACGTGAGTGGGTAAACCCTGAAATTTCCACTCAGGAATTAGTCGATAAATTGACCATGGCTGGCTTAGAAGTCGATGGTTTTGAGTATTTAGGTGATAGTTTCTCTGGAGTTGTGGTCGGTGAAATTGTTGCGGCAGAGCAACATCCCGATGCGGACAAATTACAGGTTTGCACCATCAACGTTGGTGATGCCAGCGATGAAGAGTTACAAATCATTTGCGGTGCGCCGAATGCGCGCAAAGGTATTAAGGTCGCGGTGGCGATGATTGGTGCTGTTTTACCGGGTGATTTTAAAATTAAGAAAGCTAAGCTTCGTGGCGTACACTCTTTCGGTATGTTGTGTTCAGAAACCGAGTTAAATATTGGCGATGGTAGCGATGGAATTGTTGAGTTACCGCTCGATGCACCGTTAGGGCAGGACTTAAAAGAATTCTTCAACCTTGATGATCATGTTATAGATGTTGATCTTACGCCAAACCGTGGTGATTGCTTAGGTATTCGCGGCATCGCACGTGAAGTAGGTGTATTAACCCAAGAAGACGTTAATTTTGTTGAGCCGAAAGCTATCGCAAGCGAAGTCAGCGATAAACTCGATGTTAAATTAAGTGCGCCGCAAGCATGCCCACGTTATTTGGGACGTGTCATCAAAGGCATCAACCTGGAAGCGAAGACACCGCAATGGATGGTTCAACGCATCGAACGCTCTGGTGTTCGCTCGATTGATCCTGTAGTCGACGTGACGAATTATGTGTTACTGGAAATGGGGCATCCAATGCATGCCTTCGATCTAGCCAAGATCGATGGTGTGATTGATGTTCGAATGGCTCAAAAAGACGAAAAGTTAACACTGCTTGATGGTCAAGAAGTTGAGTTAACTGAAGATACTTTGATGATTGCAGATAACTCGAAACCACTTGCGATTGCCGGTGTGATGGGTGGTGAGCACTCGGGCGTTAATTCTGAAACCAAAGATATTTTCTTAGAAAGTGCTTATTTTGACGCGATTGCTGTAGCTGGTAAGGCCCGTCAATATGGCTTGCATACCGATGCGTCGCACCGCTATGAGCGTGGCGTGGACTATGAGTTGCAAAGAACCGCAATGGAGCGAGCGACTGAGTTACTACTTGAGATCGTTGGTGGTCAGCCTGGCGCTATTATTGAAGCCGTTGATAAGAGTGCTATGCCAGAGAAGCGTCACTTAACGCTTCGTCGTGAGCGTATTGAGCGTGTTGTTGGCGTTGCTTTCGACGACGAACAAGTTGAAGATATACTAACGCGCCTAGGTTTAGGCCTGACGTCAAATGAGCAAGGTTGGGATGTTTCGGTGCCAAGCTTCCGATTCGATATTGATAACGAGGAAAGCTTGATCGAAGAGTTAGTCCGCGTTTATGGCTACAACAACTTACCGATTCGCAAGCCTCAAGGCGAAATGGCGATGTTCATGCAGAATGAAAGTCGTGTGTTTAAAGACTTGCTACGTGATGTGTTGGTGACTCGTGGCTATCAAGAGGCAATTACTTATAGCTTTGTTGAGCCTAAGCTACAGGCGGTTTTAGAGCCTGCGATGACACCTTTGCCTTTGATGAACCCTATTTCCAGTGAAATGGGCGTGATGCGTACCAACCTGTTACCCGGCTTGGTGCAAGCGGCTCAATTTAATGTCAACCGTCAACAGAGCCGTATTCGTTTCTTCGAGATGGGTTTACGCTTTGAAACGAACTCAGAAGATGCTGAGTTACAACAAATTCCAACCCTTGCCGGTATTGTCGGTGGTCGTCGCTATATTGAGTCATGGGATGGTGATGCGCGTAAAGTTGACTTCTATGATGTGAAAGGTGATTTAGAAGCATTATTGAATGTGACAAAGCATCGCTTTGAGTTTGTACCATCGGAAAGAAGTATTCTTCACCCAGGGCAGTCCGCAGATATAAAGTTTGGCGGAAAGAATGTTGGGTACGTTGGTAAGTTGCATCCTGAAATTCAACAAAAGGTTGATTTGGATATGGATGCCTTTGTATTTGAGATTGATTTAGAGGCTTTATCCGAACGAGAATTACCAAAATTTGCGCCATTAATGAAATTCCCGTCGATTCGACGCGATCTTGCTGTGATCGTTGACGAAACCGTAAAAGGTGGGGAATTAATTGATTTTATTGTAAAAATTGGTGGTAATTTACTGACAGATGCCTTTATTTTTGATATATACAAAGGTGAGCATCTTGAGCAAGGAAAGAAAAGTGTTGCTTTGGGTATGACATTACGTCACCCAGAGAAAACTTTAGAAGATGCGGAAATTAATTCTGTTGTAGATAAAGTGGTCTCAAGATTAGCTGAAGAGTACAAAGCGGTTCTTAGAAACTAGTACTCGAACTGAGTACATGAACTCATCTAGAAAACCAGAATCTACAAGTGAGATAGCGGAGATTGATTATGGCACTAACAAAAGCGGACATGGCAGAACGTTTGTATGAAGAGCTAGGCTTGAATAAGCGTGAGTCAAAAGAAATTGTAGAAGCTTTTTTTGAGCAAATCCGCGATTCCTTAGAGCAAGGGTATAATGTCAAGCTCTCTGGCTTCGGTAATTTTGAGCTGCGTGATAAAGCGCAGCGTCCTGGTCGTAACCCAAAAACTGGGGAAGAAGTTCCGATCAGCGCGCGACGTGTTGTCACGTTTAAACCTGGGCAAAAACTTAGAGGGAAAGTAGCCGATTATGTTGGAACCGAGCAATAATAACGAATTACCAGCAATTCCAGGCAAGCGGTACTTTACGATTGGTGAAGTCAGTGACCTATGTGCGGTAAAGCCGCACGTTTTGCGTTATTGGGAGCAAGAGTTTGATCAGCTTGACCCTGTGAGACGTGGTAATCGTCGCTACTATCAACGAGAAGACGTCTTAATCGTTCGTCAAATACGCTCTTTACTGTATGAGCATGGTTATACCATTGGCGGTGCTCGTCAGTGCTTAGAAGAAGGTGGAGACGTTGATTCGCCCGTAGAAAAAGCTCAGATCGACGAAATCATCGAAGAGCTAGAGAAAATCAAACGATTCCTTTCTATTTAGATCAGCATTGTATAAGTCTAATTTAATATTGTAATTTCTCAGGAAAACGGTACTATGTCGCCGTTTTCCAAACATTCCCTTTCTTTTTGTCGGAGCGTGGCGCAGCTTGGTAGCGCACTTGCATGGGGTGCAAGGGGTCGGAGGTTCAAATCCTCTCGCTCCGACCAATCAATTTTTAGCAATCAATGCCTGTTTTTTTGACTTTCTTACATGCTGTAATCGCTAGAAAGTCATACACTTGTCATGGTCAGACCAGATGGCTTGTCAATTTACAAATAAATTCAATAGGTTATAGACTTTTGGGTATAAAAAATTTCAGAAAAGCCCAATTCTTTGTTGCTTTTTTAACCAGTTGAAGTATTATTCTGCGCTACGGAAAGTAGAGCCTTGATCCTTTGAAGGATTTCTTTATTTTTCATAATTCTAGTGTCTTTCTAATAATAAAGTTGTTAAGCTTTGAGATATATCCTGCGTAAATAATCAGTGAGTTTTGCTCATATTTGCATTTTTGATTGTATAATATGCTGACACAAGCTGTTATTTGGATGAAAAACAGACGAAAATAGTTGTCGAACTATACTTTTGAGATTTAGTTCTCGTTGCAAGCGTGCAGTAGTTCAAATTATAAAAGATTGTGAAATGTAATTTTTCACCTTCTTGCGCTGAGACTATAAGAGTATACTTTGTATCTATTAAAGGCGTTGGCTTAATTATTAAATGATAATTATTTTAAAGCCTTCACAAGATTTTGATTTATATTGATTTAGGATAGGGTTGTCAGGAAATTGAACTGGAAGGGAAAGCAAAATTTAAAAGCTGTTAAATTTCCTGACAGTCGAGATGCTAGCTAACTTAACATGTAATTGCAATGCATCTTTTGAAAAGTGTGAAACAATGCTCGTTAGTTAGGAGGTTAAGGGATTTTGTAAACCTAATAATAAGTAGCCTTGTGCGCTTTGCTGTATTTAGGTATTGATACGCAACATGCCTTTCACTGGGGATTAGTGTTGTGGACGGAGTTGGATTACAACAACTTCTTTATAAAATCAAAGCACTGTTAGGCAGTCGCTTTGTTTTAGCATTTATTAGGTTGGGTAGACTTAAATGAAAGTTATTGGCAAAAGTACGATATTTTCTAAAGCTGTTAATCGTTCGATTAATAGTATCGCTTCTGTAATTTTAGCCGCTTCGGCGCTTTTAATTTCTAACAATGTCATGGCGGTGGATTATCCTTCGACCATTGATAATACCGTTAATGTCACACTTCCAGCTGGTGTCATCGATAATAATACGGCGAACAATACTAACGGTGGATGTACAGTTGCAGACCCAACTGTAGCGGCTTGTGCTACGGATTCTAATGCCCTCAACGTTGTTACCCCAGAACCAACAAAATCCTTTGCTCCCAATCCTATCGACTTTAATGGTGTCTCTACCCTCACCATTACGTTGACTAATACCAATGATTTTGATGCTATTTTGCAAGCTGATTTCGTTGATAATCTACCTGCGGGTGTGGTTCTTGCTACTCCAGTGAATGCAGCTGAGACCTGTGGTGGCTCAGGAACATTAACCGCAACTGACGGCGGCTCTTCTATTACCTTAGGCTCTGGTGCCACCATTCCTGCAAACAGTAACTGTACGATTACAGCTGATGTAACCAGTAACTCTGTGGGTACACATACTAACCAACTTCCTGCTGGTGCATTGGATACTGGTATGGGCTCGAGCACGGCAGCTTCCGCTGATCTTGTGGTCAACTCACCAGCTGAAATTGCTATTGGTGATGTTTCACAAGTAGAAACTGATGCGGGCACGACAACCTTTACTTTTACAGTAAGTATTAGTAACGCGGTTACTACGACTGAAGATATTACTTTTGATTATTTCACCACAGATGGTACTGCTCAAGCTGGCTCTGACTATGTCCAAGTTACTGACGGTTCTGTCACGGGAACGATCCCTGCCGGCGACACAAGCACAACCATTACGGTAACGGTGAACGGCGATACTGTTGTAGAGCCTGACGAAGGGTTTACGGTAACTCTAAGTAATATTTCTCCTAACGCCACAGACTCGGACGGCGTTGCTGATGCGACAATTGAAAACGATGACACTGCTAGCGTATCTGTTGCAGATGTAACGGTTAACGAGGGTGCGGGTACTGTCACCATCGATGTGACTTTAACCGGCGACACAGCGAGTGGCTTTGATGTTGACTTTGCTACTGCGGATGGAACAGCAACTGCAGGAGCTTTATCCGACTACCTTGCTAATTCAGGCACCCTCAGTTTTGCTGGTACGGATGGCGAAGTTCAAAGCATTACAGTAACAATCAATGATGATATTGCGATCGAAGGTAACGAGACTTTTGACGTTAATTTGTCAAACATTACCGGCGGACTAGCGACCATCAATGATGGTACTGGTGTCGTTACTATTCAAGATAACGACTCCGTGGTCCTTGTTGAGTTTGATGCCGCAGCTGATAGTGCTGATGAGGCAATTACTGAACATCCCCGTTTAAGAATATTAGGTGTTTTGCCGACCGATACTGATATCAACGTAAATGTTACAGGCGGAACAGCTGTAGGCTCTGGAACTGACTTCACTAATGTTGTGACAGTCACCATCCCTGCCGGCACTTATGACGGTGGGGCTGGAACATCTGTACCCATTAACTTAACGGTGGTTGATGATAATATTCTCGAAGCTGATGAAACCATTAACTTCGAATTGTCTAGCGTCAATCCGCGCTTGATTCTTGGTGATGCTGATCTTGATAGCAATACGCAGGCTACTAATACTTATACTATTCAAGACAATGATCCGCTTACGGTAACCGTTGCGGCTAACGACGCGACAGCTGCTGAGCCTACCGATAATGGCCAGTTTACGGTCAGTTTGAGTAATCCTAACTCGGTTGATACGACGGTTACTTACACGATTGCGGGCACTGCAACACCAACAGACGACTACACGCCATTAACAGGCACGGTAACAATTCCAGCGGGTGACACCAGCGCAACTATTGACGTCACCGTAGCGGACGACACTATTATTGAAGGTGATGAAACTGTTGTTATTACTTTAGATACGACCACTGACGGTACGATTGATGCGGGTAATGATGAGGCAACAGTAACCATTGCTGATAATGATAACTTAGTAGTTAGTATTACTGCCAATGATGCAACTGCTGCTGAACCGGCAGACAATGGGCAGTTTACGGTTAGCTTGAATAGTATAAGTTCAACCGACACGACCATTACGTATTTAGTTACCGGCACCGCGACGCCAACAGATGACTACACGCCATTAACGGGTACAGTTGTAGTTCCAGCTGGAGACACTTCTGCAACCATTGATGTGTTAGTCGTGAATGATGCCGTCGTTGAAGATGACGAAACGGTTATCGTTACTCTGGATACTACCAGCACGGGCACGATTGATGCCGGTAACGACGAAGCGACTGTGACCATTGCTGATGATGACACAGCTTCGATTGATATCAATAGCGTAACCGTGAATGAAGCTGATGGCACCGCAACTTTTAATGTAACGCTAACTGGCGAAGTTCAAGATGGCTTCAGTGTTGATTTCGCAAGTAACGACGCCACAGCCGAGGCGGGAAGTGATTACACTGCAACATCTGGTACTTTGAGTTTTGCTGGTACTGCAGGCGAAGTTGAAACAATTACGGTAACGATCGCGGACGATAGTTTGCTAGAAGCGACTGAAACCTTCGAAATGAACCTTTCGAATATTTCAAACGCGGATGTGGCGATCAACACTGCGCAAGGTATCGGTACAATTAATGACAACGACGCAGCAAGCATTGCGATTGATGATGTCACGGTTGATGAAGCTGACGGTAACGCAGTCTTCACCGTAACTTTAACTGGAAATGTCCAGGGCGGGTTTACGGTTGACGCTGACACTGCGGATGATACGGCTCTTGCTGGTAGCGATTATACTTCAACGTCAGATACCTTAACGTTTGTGGGTAACAATGGCGAAACTCAGACCTTTACAGTGCCGATCACTGATGATGGTTTGGCTGAAGCGACGGAAACCTTATTTGCTAACTTATCTAATATTTCGAATGGTTTGGTAACGATCGCTGATGCACAAGGTGTTGGCTCAATTACTGATAACGATAATGCTAGCTTGGCGATTAACGACATTTCTGTCAACGAAGGCGATGGTACAGCGACCTTCACGGTAACCTTAACGGGTGACGTTCAGGGCGGTGTTTCTGTAGATTACGCGACAGCAGATGACTCTGCTCTTGCTGGTAGTGACTACACGTCATCAACAGGCACCTTAAGCTTCACGGGTAATGACGGTGAAACTCAAACGTTCACAGTGCCAATTACTGATGATGGTTTAGTTGAAGCAACCGAAACTTTCTTTGCTAACTTATCTAACGTTAGTAATGCTGTTGTAACTTTATCTGATGCTCAAGGCGTTGGTACGATTAACGATAACGATAACGCGAGTTTAGCGATTGATGACGTTACGGTTAATGAGGCGGACGGTACTGCAACCTTCACAGTGACCTTGACGGGTGACGTGCAGGACGGTGTATCGGTAGATTTTGCGACTGCTGATGATTCAGCGGAAGCGGCTAGCGATTATACAGCGACCTCTGGCACCTTAAATTTCACCGGCAATGACGCTGAAACTCAAACAGTTACGGTGACTATCGCTGATGATGCGGTTGCTGAGGCGAGTGAAACCTATTTTGTTGATTTATCCAATGTGTCGAATGCAGGCGTTACGTTAAGTGATGCGCAAGGTCTTGGAACGATTAATGATAATGATACTGCTAGTCTCTCAATCAATAATGTGACCGTGGATGAAGATGCGGGAACTGCCACTTATACGGTGACACTTGATAATGCGGTTCAGGGCGGCAGCGTTGTTAATTATTCATTTACTGACGGCACAGCAACAGGTGGCGTAGATTATGACAACACACCAGGCAGTGTAACCTTTGCGGGCACAGCAGGTGAGACGCAGACCTTTACGGTTTCAATCATTAACGACGGCGTTTATGAAGGTGACGAAACCTTTACGGTCAACCTTGATGCAGTAAACCCTGTTATTAATGACAACGATTCCGCGACTACCATTATTGATGATGAAGTGTTGGAAGTATCGGTGACAGCGAGTGTTGCTAATGCTTCTGAGCCTGGTACCGATGGCGAGTTTACCGTTAGTTTGAACACGCCAAGCGCATCAGATGTTACGGTTAATTTGAGTTATACCGGCACAGCAGCAGACCCAGCGGATTACAGTCTAACCGGCGCTGCGGGTACTACAACGGTAGTGATCCCTGCAGGTGATACAAGCGTTACTGTTGATGTTGTTGTCAACGATGATGCGATTGTAGAGCCGACGGAAACCGTTATCGCGACAATTGATAGCGTTAGCGAAGGTACGATTGTTAATGCAACTGACACTGTTGAAATTGCGGATAATGATGCGGCTGCTGTAACTGTTGACGACGTATCAGCGGACGAGGGTGCTGGCACAGTAACCTTTACTATTACGCTTAATAATGAGGTTGCGGGTGGTACCAACGTCGATTATAGCTTTACTGATGGTACAGCGACTGGCGGTGGTACGGATTACGATAGCACTGGCGGTACAGTAACTTTTGCTGGTACAGCAGGCGAAACCCAAACCTTTACCGTGGCTTATACTGACGATAACGTAACGGAAGCTGATGAAACCTTTACTGTATCGCTGAGCGCAGACAATCCAAGCGTAACAGATACGGATACGGCGACAGGTACGATTGAAGATAATGATGTGCTGACTGTTAATATGTCAGCGACTGTTGCAGCGGCTTCTGAGCCAAGCACTGATGGTGAGTTCACTATTACGCTGAGCAACCCTAGCGATACAGACACTACTGTCTTTATTGATTACGCGGGCACGGCAACTGATCCGGATGATTACAGTTTGGTTGGTGCGGACGGCACGACAAGTGTGGTGATTCCTGCAGGTAGTACGACTGCAACCGTGACGGTTGATGTCGCGGATGATGCACTAGTGGAAGGTAGCGAAACGGTAGAAGCAACTATCACGGCTGTCAGCAACGGTAACATTGGCACGGCCACTGATACCGTTACTATTGCTGATAACGATTCACGCGTCACTGTTGAAGACGTGAGCGTTAACGAAACTGATGGCACAGCAACCTTTACCATTACGTTAGAAGAAGCCGTTGCTGGCGGCACTGATGTGAACTATAGCTTCACTGATGGCACAGCGACTGGTGGCGGTACGGACTACGACAGTACCGGCGGTACAGTAACTTTTGCTGGAACAGCTGGTGAAACTCAAACCTTTAGCGTTGCGATTACTAATGATGCGATTGTGGAAGGTGACGAAACCTTTACCGTGAACCTTGATGCGGTCAATCCAAACGTTATTGATACGGATACGGCGACAGGTACGATTGTTGATGATGATGCGTTAACCGTATCTGTGGTTGCGACAACGCCAACGGCTCAAGAGCCAGCGACTGATGGCCAGTTCACGGTGAGCTTAAGTACCACGAGTGCAACGGATACAACCGTTACCATTGCCTACTCAGGTACAGCAACGGACGGCTCGGATTACAACTTAGTAGGTGCCGACGGCACAACGACAGTTGTGATTCCCGCGGGTTCTACCGACGCTATCGTGACGGTTGACGTGCTTGACGACAATATTGTGGAAGGTGATGAGACAGTTATCGCGACCATCACTGCGACCGACAACGGCACTATTAGTGGCGCGACTGACACTGTAACAATCGAGTCAGAAGACACAGCTTCGGTTACGGTTGAAGATGTCACTGTGGCGGAAGATGGCGGTCCTGCGACCTTCAGAATCACTTTAAATGGTGAGGTTGACGGCGGTACGGATGTGACTTACAGCTTCACAGACGGCTCCGCGACTGGTGGCGGTACGGATTACGACAGCACCGGTAATACTGTTAGCTTTGTGGGTAACGATGGCGAGTTTATCGACATCAATGTTCCTATTGCTGATGACGCTATTGTTGAGTTCGATGAAACCTTTACCGTTAACTTGTCCGCGAGCAATGCGCTTGTGGATGCGACGGATGTTGCCACCGGTACCATTACTGATGACGATACACCGCTGGTTACCTCGATAGCAGCGACGGTTCCGAATGCTTCAGAACCTGCGACAAACGGCGAGTTTACCGTGACCTTAAGCGCAGAAAGCTCAACGGATACGGTTATTACCATTGATTACACGGGCACTGCGGCAGATCCTTCAGATTACAGTCTAACCGGAGCTTCAGGCACAACAACGGTTACCATCCCAGCAGGAGCTACATCAGCTACTGTAGCGGTCAACGTGGCTGATGATAATGTGGTTGAACCAAGCGAAACCGTTATTGCGACGATTACGACAGTGAGCAACGGCAACATTGGTACTGCTTCGGATACCGTGACTATCGCAGATGATGACAACGCTTCTGTAACGGTTGAAGACGTTTCAGTTAATGAGGGTGCTGGAACAGCAACCTTTACCATAACTTTAGATAATGCCGTTGCTGGTGGCACTGATGTGAACTACAGCTTCACTGACGGTACAGCGACTGGCGGTGGTACGGATTACGATAATACTGCGGGTACGGTTACTTTTGCCGGTACGGCTGGCGAAACGCAAACCTTCACCGTCAACATCACTGATGACGGCTTGGTTGAAGGTGACGAAACCTTTACCGTTAGCCTCGATGCGGTTAACCCACAGGTTACGGACACCGATACGGCGATCGGCACTATTACAGATAACGATAACCTACAAGTGTCAGTTATCGCGAGCGTAGCGACGGCTAGCGAGCCAGCAACTGATGGCGAGTTTACCGTCAGTTTGAGCGCGCCGAGTGCGACCGACACCACGGTAACTTTAAGTTATGCAGGTACCGCGGCTGATCCAGCGGACTACAGCTTAACGGGTGCTGATGGTACGACAACGGTGGTGATAGCAGCTGGAGACACGACAGCAACTATTCTAGTTGATGTCGCGGATGACACTATTGTTGAGCCTTCAGAAACCGTTGTGGCGACGATTGATAGCGTCAGTAACGGCACCATCGACAATGCCACAGACACTGTAACAATTAACGATAATGACAGTGCAACGGTAACCGTTAATGATGTCACGGTTGACGAAGCGGGCGTTAATGCCAGCTTCACAGTAACGTTAAATGGTGATGTTGTGGGTGGCGTGAGTTTTGACTACACCACAAATAACGGCACGGCAGCAGCTGGTAGCGACTACACGGCAACCTCGGGCACTGAAACTTTCGCGGGTACAGATGGCGAAACCATTACCATAAATGTTCCAATCACCGACGATGCAGTGGTTGAGGATGATGAAACCTTTACGCTTGATCTGAGCAATTTGACTAACCCAAGCGTAACCTTTGCGGATGATCAAGGCTTAGGCACTATCACGGATAATGATAATGCAACAGTTGCGATTAATGACGTTACTGTTAATGAAGCAGCTGGTACGGCTGACTTTACCGTAACCTTAACCGGCGATGTACAAGACGGCGTTAGTTTCGACTACACCACAAACGATGGCACAGCGACGGTCGGTGACGGCGATTATACGGCGGCTTCTGGTACAGAAACGTTTACCGGTACGGATGGCGAGACGATTACGATTAGTGTGCCGATTACCGATGACGCGATTGTTGAAGGTGATGAAACCTTCACCGTTGATTTAAGCAATTTGAATAATGGCAGCGTGACTTTCAGCGATGGTCAAGGCTTGGGCACCATTACGGATAACGACAATGCGACGGTTGCGATAGATGACGTAACGATTGCTGAAGATGGCGTTAATGCGACCTTTACGGTGACCTTAACCGGCGAAGTTCAAGATGGCTTCACGCTGGATTACATCACGAATGATGGTACGGCAGCGGCACCAGGTGATTACACCACGAGTACGGGCACGCTCACCTTCACGGGTACACCTGGCGAGACACAAACGATTGTGGTTCCTATCATCAATGATGACACGGTGGAAGCTGATGAAACCTTTACGGTTGACTTAAGCGCCTTAAGCAACGGTAGCGTAACCTTTAGTGATGACCAAGGTGTTGGCACCATTACGGATAATGACGCGGCGACGGTATCGGTTAATGATGTGATTGTGAATGAGGCGGACGGTACGGCTGACTTTACGGTGACCTTAACCGGTGACGTACAAGGTGGCGTGAGTTTCAACTACACAACAACGGATGGTACTGCGACAGCTGGTAGCGATTACACAGCTACTTCGGGTACAGAAACGTTCGCTGGAACTGATGGCGAGACCATTACCATTAGCGTACCGATTACAAATGATGTGTTAGTAGAGGGTGACGAAAACTTTACCTTAGACCTAAGTAACCTAACCACGACAGGCGTTACCTTTAGTGATGATCAAGGTCTGGGAACGATTAACGATAATGATGCGGCGAGTGTCACGGTAGAAGATGTGACTGTGGCCGAGAGCGCTGGTACGGCGACCTTTACAGTGACCTTAAACGGCGCAGTAGCTGGTGGCACAGATGTGAACTACAGCTTCACAGACGGCACAGCGACAGGCGGTAACACTGATTATGACAGCACAGGTGGTACTGTGACCTTTGCTGGCACGGATGGTGAAACACAAACCTTTACTGTTGCAATTAACGACGATGCGATTGTAGAGGGTAGTGAAACCTTCACGGTTAACCTTGATGCGGTTAACCCACTGGTGACTGATACCGATACAGCAACAGGCACCATTACGGATAATGACGCACTAGAAGTATCGATTGCTGCGACAGTGGCAGCAGCTTCTGAGCCTGCTACGGACGGTGAGTTTACAGTAACTCTAAGTAATACCAGCGCAACAGACACCACGGTAACCATTAACTATGCAGGTACGGCTACCGATAGCAGCGATTACAACTTGACTGGCGCTGCTGGAACCACTTCAGTGGTTATTCCAGCGGGTAGTATCAGTGCGACGGTAGCTGTTGAAGTGATAGATGATGCTATTACAGAAGGCAGTGAAACTGTTGAAGCAACGATTACTGCAGTTAGTAACGGTACCATCGGTACTGCAACAGACACTGTCACTATTGCTGATGATGATGCGGCGAGCGTCACAGTTGAAGATGTCACCATAACAGAAGCAGCTGGTACAGCGACTTTCACTATTACTCTAAATGGTGAAGTGGCTGGTGGTACTGATGTGAATTATAGCTTCACAGATGGCACAGCGACAGGCGGTAACACTGATTACGACAGCACTGGTGGTACTGTGACCTTCGCTGGCACGGATGGTGAAACCCAAACATTCACTGTAGCAATTAACGACGATGCGATTGTAGAGGGTAGTGAAACCTTTACGGTCAACCTTGATGCGGTTAACCCACTGGTTACTGATACGGATACCGCAACAGGCACCATTACGGATAATGACGCGGCGACGGTATCGGTTAATGATGTGATTGTGAATGAGGCGGACGGTACGGCTGACTTTACGGTGACCTTAACCGGTGACGTACAAGGTGGCGTGAGTTTCAACTACACAACAACGAATGGTACTGCGACAGCTGGTAGCGATTACACGGTTACTTCGGGTACAGAAACGTTCGCTGGAACTGATGGCGAGACCATTACGATTAGCGTACCGATTACAAATGATGTGTTAGTAGAGGGTGACGAAAACTTCACCTTAGACCTAAGTAACCTAACCACGACAGGCGTTACCTTTAGTGATGATCAAGGTCTGGGAACGATTAACGATAATGATGCGGCGAGTGTCACGGTAGAAGATGTGACTGTGGCCGAGGGCGCTGGTACGGCGACCTTTACAGTGACCTTAAACGGCGCAGTAGCTGGTGGCACAGATGTGAACTACAGCTTCACAGACGGCACAGCGACAGGCGGTAACACTGATTATGACAGCACAGGTGGTACTGTGACCTTTGCTGGCACGGATGGTGAAACACAAACCTTTACTGTTGCAATTAACGACGATGCGATTGTAGAGGGTAGTGAAACCTTCACGGTTAACCTTGATGCGGTTAACCCACTGGTTACTGATACCGATACCGCAACAGGTACCATTACGGATAATGACGCGGCGAGTGTCACGGTAGAAGATGTGACTGTTGATGAGGGTGCTGGTACGGCGACCTTTACAGTGACCTTAAACGGCGCAGTAGCTGGTGGCACAGATGTGAACTACAGCTTCACAGACGGTACAGCGACAGGCGGTAACACTGATTACGACAGCACTGGTGGTACTGTGACCTTCGCTGGCACGGATGGTGAAACCCAAACATTCACTGTAGCAATTAACGACGATGCGATTGTAGAGGGTAGTGAAACCTTTACGGTCAACCTTGATGCGGTTAACGCACTGGTTACTGATACGGATACAGCGACAGGCACCATTACGGATAATGATGCGGCGACGGTGTCGGTTAATGATGTGACGGTAAATGAAGCGGACGGTACGGCTAGCTTTACGGTGACTTTAACTGGTGACGTTGCGGGTGGCGTGAGCTTTGATTACACAACAACGAATGGTACTGCGACAGCTGGTAGCGATTACACGGCTACTTCGGGTACAGAAACGTTCGCTGGAACAGACGGCGAGACCATTACCATTAGCGTATCAATTAGTGAAGATACGTTAGTAGAGGGTGACGAAAACTTCACCTTAGACCTAAGTAACCTAACCACGACAGGCGTAACCTTTAGTGATGATCAAGGTCTGGGCACGATTAACGATAACGATACAGCTGAAGTCACGGTTGATGACGTCACGGTTAATGAAGGTGCTGGTACTGCAACCTTTACTATTACCCTAAATAATGATGTTGTCGGTGGTACTGATGTTAATTACAGCTTCGTTGATGGTACAGCGACTGGTGGTGACGACTATGATAGCACCGCGGGTAGCGTGACATTTGTTGGTAACGCTGGCGAAACCCAAACTTTCGACGTGACAATTAATGAAGATACCATTGTTGAAGGTTCTGAGGACTACACCGTTAATATCGATGCGGTAAATCCTTTAGTCACTGATACTGACACTGGGCTGGGTACCATTACGGATAATGATGCATTAGAAGTCTCGGTTGTAGCGACGACTGCAACAGCTTCTGAACCTAACTCTAATGGTCAGTTCACAGTGAGCTTGAATACTACCAGCTCAACAGACACTACGGTAAATATTGGTTATACGGGCACTGCAACTGATGGTAGCGATTACAACTTAAGTGGAGCTTCGGGTACGACGACAGTTGTTATTCCTGCCGGAGCTACAACTGCTACAGTCGCTGTGAATGTCATTGATGATTTCATCACGGAAGGTGATGAAACTGTTATTGCGACAATCTCAGCAGTTAGCAACGGTACTATTGCAACTGCAACAGATACTGTAACGATTAACGATAATGATGCGGCGAGTGTCACGGTAGAAGATGTGACTGTTGATGAGGGAGCTGGCACGGCAACCTTTACTATCACGCTAGATTCAGAAGTGGCTGGCGGTACTGACGTGAACTACAGCTTCACAGACGGCACAGCGACAGGCGGTAACACTGACTACGACAGCACTGGTGGCACCGTGACCTTCGCTGGCACGGCTAATGAAACCCAAACCTTTACTGTTGCAATTAACGACGATGCGATTGTAGAGGGTAGTGAAACCTTCACGGTTAACCTTGATGCGGTTAACCCACTGGTTACTGATACGGACACAGCAACAGGCACCATTACTGATAATGATGCACTAGAAGTATCGATTGCTGCGACAGTGGCAGCAGCTTCTGAGCCTGCTACGGACGGTGAGTTTACAGTAACTCTAAGTAATACCAGCGCAACAGACACCACGGTAACCATTAACTATGCAGGTACGGCTACCGATAGCAGCGATTACAACTTGACTGGCGCTGCTGGAACCACTTCAGTGGTTATTCCAGCGGGTAGTGTCAGTGCGACGGTAGCTGTTGAAGTGATAGATGATGCTATTACAGAAGGCAGTGAAACTGTTGAAGCAACGATTACTGCGGTTAGTAACGGTACCATCGGTACTGCAACAGACACTGTCACTATTGCTGATGATGATGCGGCGAGCGTTTCTGTTGCGGACGTTTCTGTTGATGAAGACGCAGGAACTGCAACCATTAATGTGACTTTAACGGGTAGTACCGCTGCTGGCTTCAGTGTCGACTTCGCCACAGCTGACGGCACAGCTCAGGCTGGTGCTTTGCAAGATTATATCGCGAACTCTGGAACCTTAAACTTCGCTGGTAATGACGGAGAAGTTCAATCAATCACAGTAACCATCAACGATGACTTCGACATTGAAGGTGATGAAAACTTCAATGTTAACTTGTCGAACATTACGGGTGGCCAAGCGACTATTAATGACGGGGCCGCGGTAGTAACCATTCAAGATAACGACTCTGTTGTGTTGATAGAGTTTGATTCAGCGGCGGACTCTGCTGACGAATCTACAACTGATGCACCAAGATTAGTAATATTAGGCTTCTTGCCAAATGATACTACGGTGAACGTTAATGTTACTGGTGGAACAGCAACTGGTGGTGGTACTGATTACACCAACGTCGTCTCGGTTACAATTCCGTCTGGAAGCTATGATGGTAGTGCAGCGACTTCTGTTCCGATTAATCTAACTGTGGTTGAAGATAATATTCTTGAAGCAGATGAAAATATTAGCTTTGAGTTATCAAGTGCAAATCCACGATTAGTGCTTGGAGATGCTGATCTTGATACTAATACACAGTCAACAAACACCTATACCATTCAAGATAATGACACCATTACGGTATCAGTGACTGCTAACGATGCGACAGCAGCTGAGCCGGCAGATAATGGCCAGTTCACTATCAATTTAAGTAGTCCTAACTCGGTTGATACGACAGTTACCTATAACATTGCAGGTACTGCGACTGCTACAGATGACTACACAGCACTAACAGGTACTGTAACTATACCTGCAGGTGATACTTCAGCAACTATCGACGTTACGGTAGCTGACGACACGATTGTAGAAAATGATGAGACAGTAATTGTTACCTTAGCCACAACAACTGACGGCACTATTGATGGTGCCAATAACCAGGCTACAGTGACTATTTCAGATGATGATAGCTTAGAAGTTTCGATTGTAGCTTCAACGCCATCAGCATCTGAGCCAGCTACTGATGGTGTGTTTACCATAAGTCTAAATACTACAAGCTCGACAGACACAACGATCAGCGTTGACTATGCAGGTACGGCGACAGACAGCAGTGATTACAATCTCACTGGAGCTTCAGGAACCACAACGGTAGTTATCCCAGCTGGAGATACCACAGCACAGGTAACCGTTGATGTGATTGATGACGCGCTTGTTGAAGGTGATGAAACTGTTGAGGCAACGATTACTGCAGTTAGTAACGGTACCATTGTTACTGCGACTGACACTGTTACGATCTCTGACGATGACAGAAACCTTGATATTGCACCAATCAACGAAACCACGCCAGAGAACACGGCTCACACCACGGCGCCGGCGGACTTGAGTCCAGGCGATACTCCTGTAGGTACGGTAACGTACACCATCAGTGGCGGTGCCGATCAAGCCTTGTTCACGATTGATGCCAATACCGGTGAGTTAACACTGGGTGCGCAAGACTTTGAAGCGCCAGCGGATGCGGACACGGACAATGTGTACGAAGTTCAAATTACAGCAACGGACTCTGCCGGCAACACAGCCGACGAGTTAGCGACGGTGACGGTAACAGACGTCAATGAAACCGCGAACTTGGATATCGCCCCGATCAATGAAACGACGCCAGAGAACACGCCTCACACCACGGCGCCGGCGGACTTGAGTCCAGGCGATGCGCCGATTGGCACGGTGACCTACACCATCAGTGGCGGTGCCGATCAAGCCTTGTTCACGATTGATGCCAATAGCGGTGAGTTAACGTTGGGTGCGCAAGACTTTGAAGCGCCAGCGGATGCGGACACGGACAATGTGTACGAAGTTCAAATCACGGCGACAGACAGTGATGGCAACACGGCGGCTGAGTTAGCGACGGTGACGGTAACAGACGTCAATGAAACCGCGAACTTGGATATCGCCCCTATTAATGAAACGACGCCAGAGAACACGGCTCACACCACGGCGCCGGCGGACTTGAGTCCAGGCGATGCGCCGATTGGCACGGTGACCTACACCATCAGTGGCGGTGCCGATCAAGCCTTGTTCACGATTGATGCCAATACCGGTGAGTTAACGCTGGGTGCGCAAGACTTTGAAGCGCCAGCGGATGCGGACACGGACAATGTGTACGAAGTTCAAATCACGGCGACAGACAGTGATGGCAACACGGCAGCTGAGTTAGCGACGGTGACGGTAACAGACGTCAATGAAACCGCAAACTTGGATATCGCCCCGATTAATGAAACGACGCCAGAGAACACGGCTCACACCACGGCGCCGGCGGACTTGAGTCCAGGCGATGCGCCGATTGGCACGGTGACTTACACCATCAGTGGCGGTGCCGATCAAGCCTTGTTCACGATTGATGCCAATACCGGTGAGTTAACGTTGGGTGCGCAAGATTTTGAAGCGCCAGCGGATGCGGACACGGACAATGTGTA
Source organism: Kangiella geojedonensis (assembly GCF_000981765.1). GTDB lineage: Bacteria > Pseudomonadota > Gammaproteobacteria > Enterobacterales > Kangiellaceae > Kangiella > Kangiella geojedonensis. Next base: position 839,499 of record NZ_CP010975.1, read on the forward strand.
CGAAGTTCAAATCACGGCGACAGACAGTGATGGCAACACGGCGGCTGAGTTAGCGACGGTGACGGTAACAGACGTCAATGAAACCGCGAACTTGGATATCGCCCCTATTAATGAAACGACGCCAGAGAACACGGCTCACACCACGGCGCCGGCGGACTTGAGTCCAGGCGATGCGCCGATTGGCACGGTGACTTACACCATCAGTGGCGGTGCCGATCAAGCCTTGTTCACGATTGATGCCAATACCGGTGAGTTAACGCTGGGTGCGCAAGATTTTGAAGCGCCAGCGGATGCGGACACGGACAATGTGTACGAAGTTCAAATCACGGCGACAGACAGTGATGGCAACACGGCAGCTGAGTTAGCGACGGTGACGGTAACAGACGTCAATGAAACCGCGAACTTAGATATCGCCCCGATTAATGAAACGACGCCAGAGAACACGGCTCACACCACGGCGCCGGCGGACTTGAGTCCAGGCGATGCGCCGATTGGCACGGTGACTTACACCATCAGTGGCGGTGCCGATCAAGCCTTGTTCACGATTGATGCCAATACCGGTGAGTTAACGTTGGGTGCGCAAGATTTTGAAGCGCCAGCGGATGCGGACACGGACAATGTGTACGAAGTTCAAATCACGGCGACAGACAGTGATGGCAACACGGCAGCTGAGTTAGCGACGGTGACGGTAACAGACGTCAATGAAACCGCGAACTTAGATATCGCCCCGATTAATGAAACGACGCCAGAGAACACGGCTCACACCACGGCGCCGGCGGACTTGAGTCCAGGCGATGCGCCGATTGGCACGGTGACTTACACCATCAGTGGCGGTGCCGATCAAGCCTTGTTCACGATTGATGCCAATACCGGTGAGTTAACGCTGGGTGCGCAAGATTTTGAAGCGCCAGCGGATGCGGACACGGACAATGTGTACGAAGTTCAAATCACGGCGACAGACAGTGATGGCAACACGGCAGCTGAGTTAGCGACGGTGACGGTAACAGACGTCAATGAAACCGCGAACTTAGATATCGCCCCGATTAATGAAACGACGCCAGAGAACACGGCTCACACCACGGCGCCGGCGGACTTGAGTCCAGGCGATGCGCCGATTGGCACGGTGACTTACACCATCAGTGGCGGTGCCGATCAAGCCTTGTTCACGATTGATGCCAATACCGGTGAGTTAACGTTGGGTGCGCAAGATTTTGAAGCGCCAGCGGATGCGGACACGGACAATGTGTACGAAGTTCAAATCACGGCGACAGACAGTGATGGCAACACGGCAGCTGAGTTAGCGACGGTGACGGTAACAGACGTCAATGAAACCGCGAACTTAGATATCGCCCCGATTAATGAAACGACGCCAGAGAACACGGCTCACACCACGGCGCCGGCGGACTTGAGTCCAGGCGATGCGCCGATTGGCACGGTGACTTACACCATCAGTGGCGGTGCCGATCAAGCCTTGTTCACGATTGATGCCAATACCGGTGAGTTAACGTTGGGTGCGCAAGATTTTGAAGCGCCAGCGGATGCGGACACGGACAATGTGTACGAAGTTCAAATCACGGCGACAGACAGTGATGGCAACACGGCAGCTGAGTTAGCGACGGTGACGGTAACAGACGTCAATGAAACCGCGAACTTAGATATCGCCCCTATCAATGAAACGACGCCAGAGAACACGGCTCACACCACGGCGCCGGCGGACTTGAGTCCAGGCGATGCGCCGATTGGCACGGTGACTTACACCATCAGTGGCGGTGCCGATCAAGCCTTGTTCACGATTGATGCCAATACCGGTGAGTTAACGCTGGGTGCGCAAGATTTTGAAGCGCCAGCGGATGCGGACACGGACAATGTGTACGAAGTTCAAATCACGGCGACAGACAGTGATGGCAACACGGCAGCTGAGTTAGCGACGGTGACGGTAACAGACGTCAATGAAACCGCGAACTTGGATATCGCCCCGATTAATGAAACGACGCCAGAGAACACGGCTCACACCACGGCGCCGGCGGACTTGAGTCCAGGCGATGCGCCGATTGGCACGGTGACTTACACCATCAGTGGCGGTGCCGATCAAGCCTTGTTCACGATTGATGCCAATACCGGTGAGTTAACGTTGGGTGCGCAAGATTTTGAAGCGCCAGCGGATGCGGACACGGACAATGTGTACGAAGTTCAAATCACGGCGACAGACAGTGATGGCAACACGGCAGCTGAGTTAGCGACGGTGACGGTAACAGACGTCAATGAAACCGCGAACTTAGATATCGCCCCTATCAATGAAACGACGCCAGAGAACACGGCTCACACCACGGCGCCGGCGGACTTGAGTCCAGGCGATGCGCCGATTGGCACGGTGACTTACACCATCAGTGGCGGTGCCGATCAAGCCTTGTTCACGATTGATGCCAATACCGGTGAGTTAACGCTGGGTGCGCAAGATTTTGAAGCGCCAGCGGATGCGGACACGGACAATGTGTACGAAGTTCAAATCACGGCGACAGACAGTGATGGCAACACGGCAGCTGAGTTAGCGACGGTGACGGTAACAGACGTCAATGAAACCGCGAACTTGGATATCGCCCCGATCAATGAAACGACGCCAGAGAACACGGCTCACACCACGGCGCCGGCGGACTTGAGTCCAGGCGATGCGCCGATTGGCACGGTGACTTACACCATCAGTGGCGGTGCCGATCAAGCCTTGTTCACGATTGATGCCAATACCGGTGAGTTAACGCTGGGTGCGCAAGACTTTGAAGCGCCAGCGGATGCGGACACGGACAATGTGTACGAAGTTCAAATCACGGCGACAGACAGTGATGGCAACACGGCAGCTGAGTTAGCGACGGTGACGGTAACAGACGTCAATGAAACCGCGAACTTAGATATCGCCCCGATCAATGAAATGACGCCAGAGAACACGGCTCACACCACGGCGCCGGCGGACTTGAGTCCAGGCGATGCGCCGATTGGCACGGTGACTTACACCATCAGTGGCGGTGCCGATCAAGCCTTGTTCACGATTGATGCCAATACCGGTGAGTTAACGCTGGGTGCGCAAGACTTTGAAGCGCCAGCGGATGCGGACACGGACAATGTGTACGAAGTTCAAATCACGGCGACAGACAGTGATGGCAACACGGCAGCTGAGTTAGCGACGGTGACGGTAACAGACGTCAATGAAACCGCGAACTTAGATATCGCCCCGATTAATGAAACGACGCCAGAGAACACGGCTCACACCACGGCGCCGGCGGACTTGAGTCCAGGCGATGCGCCGATTGGCACGGTGACCTACACCATCAGTGGCGGTGCCGATCAAGCCTTGTTCACGATTGATGCCAATACCGGTGAGTTAACGTTGGGTGCGCAAGATTTTGAAGCGCCAGCGGATGCGGACACGGACAATGTGTACGAAGTTCAAATCACGGCGACAGACAGTGATGGCAACACGGCAGCTGAGTTAGCGACGGTGACGGTAACAGACGTCAATGAAACCGCGAACTTAGATATCGCCCCGATTAATGAAACGACGCCAGAGAACACGGCTCACACCACGGCGCCGGCGGACTTGAGTCCAGGCGATGCGCCGATTGGCACGGTGACTTACACCATCAGTGGCGGTGCCGATCAAGCCTTGTTCACGATTGATGCCAATACCGGTGAGTTAACGCTGGGTGCGCAAGATTTTGAAGCGCCAGCGGATGCGGACACGGACAATGTGTACGAAGTTCAAATCACGGCGACAGACAGTGATGGCAACACGGCAGCTGAGTTAGCGACGGTGACGGTAACAGACGTCAATGAAACCGCGAACTTGGATATCGCCCCGATCAATGAAACGACGCCAGAGAACACGGCTCACACCACGGCGCCGGCGGACTTGAGTCCAGGCGATGCGCCGATTGGCACGGTGACTTACACCATCAGTGGCGGTGCCGATCAAGCCTTGTTCACGATTGATGCCAATACCGGTGAGTTAACGTTGGGTGCGCAAGATTTTGAAGCGCCAGCGGATGCGGACACGGACAATGTGTACGAAGTTCAAATCACGGCGACAGACAGTGATGGCAACACGGCAGCTGAGTTAGCGACGGTGACGGTAACAGACGTCAATGAAACCGCGAACTTAGATATCGCCCCGATTAATGAAACGACGCCAGAGAACACGGCTCACACCACGGCGCCGGCGGACTTGAGTCCAGGCGATGCGCCGATTGGCACGGTGACTTACACCATCAGTGGCGGTGCCGATCAAGCCTTGTTCACGATTGATGCCAATACCGGTGAGTTAACGCTGGGTGCGCAAGATTTTGAAGCGCCAGCGGATGCGGACACGGACAATGTGTACGAAGTTCAAATCACGGCGACAGACAGTGATGGCAACACGGCAGCTGAGTTAGCGACGGTGACGGTAACAGACGTCAATGAAACCGCGAACTTAGATATCGCCCCGATCAATGAAACGACGCCAGAGAACACGGCTCACACCACGGCGCCGGCGGACTTGAGTCCAGGCGATGCGCCGATTGGCACGGTGACTTACACCATCAGTGGCGGTGCCGATCAAGCCTTGTTCACGATTGATGCCAATACCGGTGAGTTAACGTTGGGTGCGCAAGATTTTGAAGCGCCAGCGGATGCGGACACGGACAATGTGTACGAAGTTCAAATCACGGCGACAGACAGTGATGGCAACACGGCGGCTGAGTTAGCGACGGTGACGGTTGAGAACCTAACTGAAAGTACACCGACAGTTGATGCGCAAACGACTAACGACGATACCCCAGTGATTACGGGTACGGCGGATAGCGCGGACGATCTGACGGTGACGGTTAACGGTGTAACTTACACCGAAGGCGACGGCAACTTAGTCGACAACGGTGATGGCACTTGGACATTAACCATCCCAGCGGGTAATGAAATCCCAGACGGCACTTATGACGTTGTTGCAACCGTGACGGACGGTACTAACACCGCATCAGACGCCACGACGGATGAGTTAGTGGTCGATAGCGCGATCACAACACCGACAGTTGATACACAAACGACTAACGACGATACCCCAGTCATTACGGGTACGGCGGATAGCGCGGACGATCTGACGGTGACGGTTAACGGTGTGACTTACACCGAAGGCGACGGCAACTTAGTCGACAACGGTGATGGCACTTGGACATTAACCATCCCAGCGGGTAATGAAATCCCAGACGGCACTTATGACGTTGTTGCCACCGTGACGGACGGTACTAACACCGCATCAGACGCCACGACGGATGAGTTAGTGGTCGATAGCGCGATCACAACACCGACAGTTGACGCACAAACGACTAACGACGATACCCCAGTGATTACGGGTACGGCGGATAGCGCGGACGATCTGACGGTGACGGTTAACGGTGTGACTTACACTGAAGGCGACGGCAACTTAGTCGACAACGGTGATGGCACTTGGACATTAACCATCCCAGCGGGTAATGAAATCCCAGACGGCACTTATGACGTTGTTGCCACCGTGACGGACGGTACTAATACTGCATCAGACGCCACGACGGATGAGTTAGTGGTTGATAGCGCGATCACAACTCCGACAGTTGACACACAAACGACTAACGACGATACCCCAGTGATTACGGGTACGGCGGATAGCGCGGACGATCTGACGGTGACGGTTAACGGTGTGACTTACACTGAAGGCGACGGCAACTTAGTCGACAACGGTGATGGCACTTGGACATTAACCATCCCAGCGGGTAATGAAATCCCAGACGGCACTTATGACGTTGTTGCCACCGTGACGGACGGTACTAACACCGCATCAGACGCCACGACGGATGAGTTAGTGGTTGATAGCGCAATCACAACACCGACAGTTGATGCACAAACGACTAACGACGATACCCCAGTAATTACGGGTACGGCGGATAGCGCGGACGATCTGACGGTGACGGTTAACGGTGTGACTTACACTGAAGGCGACGGCAACTTAGTCGACAACGGTGATGGCACTTGGACATTAACCATCCCAGCGGGTAATGAAATCCCAGACGGCACTTATGACGTTGTTGCCACCGTGACGGACGGTACTAACACCGCATCAGACGCCACGACGGATGAGTTAGTGGTTGATAGCGCAATCACAACACCGACAGTTGATGCACAAACGACTAACGACGATACCCCAGTAATTACGGGTACGGCGGATAGCGCGGACGATCTGACGGTGACGGTTAACGGTGTGACTTACACTGAAGGCGACGGCAACTTAGTCGACAACGGTGATGGCACTTGGACATTAACCATCCCAGCGGGTAATGAAATCCCAGACGGCACTTATGACGTTGTTGCAACCGTGACGGACGGTACTAACACCGCATCAGACGCCACGACGGATGAGTTAGTGGTTGATAGCGCGATCACAACACCGACAGTTGATGCACAAACGACTAACGACGATACCCCAGTGATTACGGGTACGGCGGATAGCGCGGACGATCTGACGGTGACGGTTAACGGTGTGACTTACACTGAAGGCGACGGCAACTTAGTCGACAACGGTGATGGCACTTGGACATTAACTATCCCTGATGCCGACGCATTAACTGATGGTACTTATGATGTAACGGCAACCGTGACTGACGGTACTAATACCGCATCAGACGCCACGACGGATGAGTTAGTGGTAGATAGTGCGATCACAACACCAACGGTTGACACACAAACGACTAACGACGATACCCCAGTAATTACGGGTACGGCGGATAGCGCGGACGATCTGACGGTGACGGTTAACGGTGTGACTTACACTGAAGGCGACGGCAACTTAGTCGACAACGGTGATGGCACTTGGACATTAACCATCCCTGATGCCGACGCATTAACTGATGGTACTTATGATGTAACGGCAACCGTGACGGACGGTACTAATACTGCGTCTGATGGAACCGCTGATGAGTTAGTGATTGATACTCAGATCACAACACCAACGGTTGATACACAAACGACTAACGACGATACTCCAGTGATTACGGGTACGGCGGATAGCGCGGACGATCTGACGGTGACGGTTAACGGTGTGACTTACACTGAAGGCGACGGCAACTTAGTCGACAACGGTGATGGCACTTGGACATTAACTATCCCTGATGCCGACGCATTAACTGATGGTACATATGATGTAACGGCAACCGTGACTGACGGTACTAATACCGCATCAGACGCCACGACGGATGAGTTAGTGGTAGATAGTGCGATCACAACACCAACGGTTGACACACAAACGACTAACGACGATACCCCAGTAATTACGGGTACGGCGGATAGCGCGGACGATCTGACGGTGACGGTTAACGGTGTGACTTACACTGAAGGCGACGGCAACTTAGTCGACAACGGTGATGGCACTTGGACATTAACCATCCCTGATGCCGACGCATTAACTGATGGTACTTATGATGTAACGGCAACCGTGACGGACGGTACTAATACTGCGTCTGATGGAACCGCTGATGAGTTAGTGATTGATACTCAGATCACAACACCAACGGTTGATACACAAACGACTAACGACGATACTCCAGTGATTACGGGTACGGCGGATAGCGCGGACGATCTGACGGTGACGGTTAACGGTGTGACTTACACTGAAGGCGACGGCAACTTAGTCGACAACGGTGATGGCACTTGGACATTAACTATCCCTGATGCCGACGCATTAACTGATGGTACATATGATGTAACGGCAACCGTGACTGACGGTACTAATACTGCGTCTGATGGAACCGCTGACGAGTTAGTGATTGATACTCAGATCACAACACCAACGGTTGATACACAAACGACTAACGACGATACCCCAGTGATTACGGGTACGGCGGATAGCGCGGACGATCTGACGGTGACGGTTAACGGTGTGACTTACACTGAAGGCGACGGCAACTTAGTCGACAACGGTGATGGCACTTGGACATTAACTATCCCTGATGCGGATGCGTTAACAGAAGGTACTTACGACGTAACTGCTAGCGTTAACGATGACGCTGGTAATACGGCAGATGATGCGACGACAGGCGAGCTTGTTATTGAATCTGCAGATAAACCGCAGCTGCGCCTCGTAAAAACAGTTAGCACGGATCAAGTCCAGCTAGGCGATTTCGTTAGTTACACTATTACCGTAGAAAACGTCGGTACGGTAGACGTTACTGATGTACAGGTAATTGATACGCCACCGCTAGGTTTTGGTTATGTTGACAACAGTGGTGAAATTACTGATGTAAACGCTGGCAACGATGTCATTACGCCATACAAACCATTGCAGTTTGAAGGTATTGATGTCGGCGAGGGTGAAACAGCGACCATTAAGTACTTGATGCGAGTTGGCCCATCGGCAGTAGGTGCAGAGCACGTGAACAGTGTTACCGCTTACTTCAATGGTGATAAGATCAGTAATACGGCAACTGTGTCGGTATTCATGACCTCGGATCCTGACTTCGAGCAAGCGACTATCATGGGTAAAGTCTTTAATGACCGTGATGGTGACGGCTGGCAGGATGATGCAACAGCGACAGGTATTAGCGTCAGCGGTGGTATCGATGAGTCTACCTATATCGCAGACTCAACGACAGTGGACCGTGGCAATGGCCCACAGCCTGAAGCAGACGCGAGTGCACCAATTAATCACGGTATTGAGCTAGGTACATTACGTGGCCGTAACTCAGTGATGGATCCTGCATCGAACCATACAATGGTTATTTCTCAGCTGATGAGTGAGCCTCGCTTCACTGACGACTTTGTCCTTACAACGGACGAAGGTACTAAAGTGATGATGGACGCTGAAGGTAATACGCGAGTTGAACACTCTGGTGAAGTCGCTGATGATTTATCGGCTCAGAATATCCGAGTTGAACGTCATATTACGCGTGTTGGTGAGAGCTACCGAGTAGACTTTGTTATCAGCAACTACGGCATCTATGAGCGTGGTGTACCAGGTGTACGTATCGCGACGGTTGAAGGCTTAATCGTAGAAACCGATGCTTACGGTCGATTCCACTTGAATGCGCTTGACGTAGAAAATTACGCTCGCGGTAGAAACTTCATCATGAAAGTGGACCCAGCAACCTTACCTTCGGGTAGTGTGTTCACGACTGAAAACCCAAGGGTTCAACGTCTAACGCAAGGTATGTCGACTCGCTTTGACTTTGGTATCAAGTTACCTGAACCTAAAGAACCAGAGTTAGACCAGTCGAACGCACTAGAAATCGAATTGGGAACGGTGCTATTTGATGACAACAGCATTGAAATTAAAGAGAAGTATCGTCCAGCTTTAGACGATATTGCTAACAAAATTAACCAATCTAAAGGTGCGACTTTAACCATTAACGGTTATGGCGGTGGTATTCCTATCGCCCTAGACCGCGCTACCGCCTTGCGAGAAGCTATTCTCGGAAAGGTCAAAGCGGACATCGCCTCTAACGTTAAAGTGACCATTAATACACATGCCGCTGAAATTGTTGATGGACGAGACTTTATTACCATTGGTGACAAGATTGAAATAGGTCAACTGTTCTTTGGAACTGATAAGTCAACAATAGAAGACGACCAGAAACCTGTACTAGAGGCTATGGCTAATTATTTAAATGAGAAGGGTGGCGGTGCTATCTGGGTGTCGGGATATGCCGATATCCGAGGTAGTTCGGAATATAACTACCGCCTAGGTTTGAAGCGTGCAGATGCTGTGTACAGCGCACTGAAGAAGTACTTAGGTAAAGAGTTGATTAAAAACGTAAGAATTGAGGTGGCTCCAGGCCAGTATGAAGCTTCAACAGGAGGTGCTAGCCATGAGTAAACTAATGCTAAAAAATATGGCTCAGCCGCTATTCAGTTTTGGTTTAGGAGCAATCTTATTCAGTCTAACGCCTGAAGCGTTCAGCGCTGAGCCTAATAAAACGGCCAAAGAGTACACATGTGAAAACTCCGAATGTAAAACTGAAGAAGGTTTGATTTTCAGAGTTAAGAGTAAAGGTGAGTCGACTGCGACAGCGGTTAGAGAATCCGAAATGGATAAAGACCGCCGTGTTGATGTTGATTATCGCGGAATATACACCTACGACGAAGCTGGCTTTAGACCTGATCAAAAGCGCGCAGATGTTGCCGGAAGAATGTTAGTCCAACTTCCAAACGGCGGCATCATGTGGGCAACGGAAGACCCAGCCCTAACACCTCCATCGTTAGGCGTGAGTGGCGCTTCAGTCGTTGCTTTTGAAGATGGCAAGGTTGTAGAGCCAGTTAACTTCAGTTATTACTCAAATTATGCTGCCTTCATTGACCGATTAGAGCTTACGGTTTTTGATGCGAACGATACCGATTTAGTGACGCCACTAGCGACTGAGTCGTTAGAAGTCACTAATAATGGTCGTTACGCATGGGACGGCGAGTTAACGTTGGATCGTCCACTGGTTCAAGGTGATAGATTGATCTACGTCCTTCGCGCTTATGATAAAGAAGGGCGCATGGATGAAACTGCGGCTAAAGGTTTATTGCTGGTTTCTCCAGAAGAAAAGAAAAACAATATTGCGCAGTTTGCGGACCAAGTTCGCCGTGGCGAATCAGAAGAAGAGATTTCAGACCAGCAAATTACTAACCAACTGATTGAAAGCGAAACCTTTGGTCAGAATAACCTGCGCCAGCAGAATATCCCAATCTACGGTTCTCGTGTAAGAATCTTTGGTCAGGATATTCCTGAGAATCAGCCGTTAACGATTAATGGCGATATTATCCCTGTGGATTTAGAGCGTCGTTTCGTCGCCGAGTACTTACTACCGGTAGGTCAGCATGACTTTAATGTGGTTATCGGGAATGAAGAAGACGAGCAAATCGTTAATGAAATGACGGTTAATGTGACTGGTGAGCATATGTTCATGGTCGCGTTGGCCGACTTAACAGCTTCTAAGAATTCAGTTTCCGACAGTATTCAAGCGGTAGACGAAGGCGATAAGTTCGAAGATGACTTCCTGATGGAAGGACGTCTAGCATTTTACTTAAAAGGTAAAATCAAAGGTAAGTACCTAATTACAGCTCAAGCAGATACCCAAGAGCGCGAGCTAGACGAAATGTTTGATGGTTTCTTAGATAAAGATCCGCAGGACATTTTCCGTCGTCTTGACCCCGACCGTTATTACCCCGTCTATGGTGACGACTCTACGACTTATCGTGACGTCGATACTCAAGGCCGCTTCTACGTTCGTGTCGATTGGGACAAAAGCCAAGCGCTATGGGGTAACTTTAATACGGGGATTACCGGTAACGAATTTGCCCAGTATTCGCGCTCGCTTTATGGTGCAGCGATTAACTGGCGCTCGCTTGATACGACCGAGCTAGGCGAAGCGAAAACACAAGTGAAAGCCTTTGCTTCTGAAGCTCAGACGGCACTAGGCCATGTTGAGTTCTTAGGTACTGGCGGTAGTTTGTACTACTTAAAGCATACGGACATTCTGCCGGGTTCAGACAAGATCACGTTAGAAGTGCGCGATAGTACAACGGGTCGCGTGGAAACGCGTGTTGACCTAAAGCGTGGCGCCGATTATGAAATCGATGAGCTGCAAGGCCGTATTATTTTAACCACGCCTTTATCACAAATTTCACGCCGTAATTTAGACACGATTATACGTGATCAGCCTTTAGATGGTTTTGATAACGTCCTATTAGTGGATTATGAATACCGTCCTTCAGGCTTTGAGCCAGATAGCACCACATTAGGTGGTCGAGCAAAAGTTTGGCTGGGCGAGCATGTGGCTGTCGGCGGTACTTTTGTTGATGAAAACCGCTCTGGTGATGATTACCAGTTAGCGGGTGTAGACGTCACTCTACAAGCTGGCCGCGGTACTTACCTTAAAGTTGAGTCGGCTGATTCAGAAGCGAATCAGGCTGCAACCTTCTTCTCAGACAACGGCGGTTTCACCTTTGATGAAATCGTGCCCGATCCGACTGAAGAAGTGACGGATAAGAATGGCGGTGCTTACTCCATTGAAGCGCGAGCTAACTTCAAAGAGTTAGGCTGGTCTGAGCATGAATGGAAAGCCGGGGCATGGCATCGTGAGACTGATGCAGGCTTCTCGGTTGCTCGTCGTACTCTGAACGAAGAAACCACTGAAACGGGTGCTGAGGTTAACGGTTACTTTACAGATACAGTATCAATGACCACTCGCGCTAGTAACTATGAGCGTGGCGCTGATAACAGCTTGCGTCAGGTTCAAGTCGGCGTGAATTATCAAATCACACCAAAGATTGATATCACCACAGAGCTTCGTCAGCTGGAAGAAACGATTCTGGGCGTTGAGACCTCGGCAACCTTGGCCGCGCTTCAATACAATCACCGTATTGGCGAAACGTGGGATCTTTACGGTATCGGCCAGTTTACGCTAGAAAACGATGGTGGCGAATACGATAACAATGATTTATTCACTGTGGGTACGCGTTACTTATTCGGCGAACGTTCTTCGATTGGCGCTGAATATACCAGTGGCCATCGTGGTGATGCAGCCAGCTTAACTGCTGAATACCAAATCAATAACGAACATCAAGTCTATGGTCGTTATACGTATTCAACGGATACCACACAAAACGTATTCGGTTCGCAGATTAACGATGGAATCGTATTAGGTCAGAAACTTCGCCTATCGAACCAAGTCACCATCTATAACGAAAGCCAGCACTTTAAAGCGCCACAAGAATCAGGCATCGTGCATACGTTCGGTATGGACTACTATCCATCGCAAGGCTGGACCATTGGTTTCAACTTGCAAGATGGTAACCTGGATGCGCTTTCTGGCCCAGTAGACCGCCAAGCAGCGACCATTAGCGGTGGCTATCGCTCGAAAGACGCGGACTGGAGTTCGAAAATCGAATACCGCGAAGATAGCGGGGCAGAAGAGCGTGAGCAGTGGTTAACCACCAACCGCTTAACTTATCGCTTAACCGAAGACTGGCGTTTAGCCGCGCGTATTAACTACGCCGATACAGAAGACCTTATCGACCCTGAGCAAAACGCCAAGTTCGTTGAAGGTAATTTAGGCTTCGCATACCGTCCAATCGACAACACCCGCTGGGCATTGTTAGGTAAATATACTTACTTATATGACCTAAGAACGCTGGCGCAAGTCACTACAGGCGCGGACCAAAAGTCAGATATCTACTCATTCGAAGGTATCTACAGCTTTAACCCACGCTGGAAAGTGGCTGCAAAGGTCGCACACCGTCGTGGCCAAGTCCGTGAAAACCGTGGCTCAGGTGCTTGGTTCAAAAGTACTGCGAACCTATACGCAGCCCAAACTCGTTATCACTTAATTAGCGAGTGGGATGCGTTACTTGAGTACCGTTGGTTAGAACTTGAAGAAAGCCAAGACGAACGCGAAGGTTGGTTAGCCGGTGCGGACTACCACATCAGCAACAACTTCAAAATCGGTGTTGGCTACAACTTCACCGAATTCAGCGACAACTTAGCCAACCTAGACTTCAACTACGAAGGCTGGTTTATCAACTTCGTGGGTAAATATTAAACAAACTGTACAAAACTTAGGTCGAAGCCCAAAAAAAGTGACACTTTTTTGAATAAAGGGCTTCCATCTAACCCATTGTTACGGTATTATTTCGCGCAAATCAGGAGAGGTGGCAGAGCGGCTGAATGCACTGGTCTTGAAAACCAGCAAGGGTTTGTAGCCCTTCGTGGGTTCAAATCCCACCCTCTCCGCCATATTAAAGAAACCGGCTTAATTGCCGGTTTTTTTATGTCTGCAACTAATGCATTATAAAAGTCTGATTAGAGTGATTTTAGTAATTATTGCTAAAAGCTTCAGTATGTACACGTGTAGTTTGGCTCTTTCTCACGAAGTAACGAAGAATAAAAAGTTTAGTTTTTGCGTTTTAACCTGCCTGAGTGCTAGGTGGGAAAGTTAAGAACTAGCCTAAGATTTTAGTTTAGTTCTTAACTCCTCAGAAATCGTATACTCATTTAAGGATTTCACTAGCTCCTTACCTACGGCATATGCTAGATTTACAGGCACAGCGTTTCCAATTTGCTTATATACTTGGTTCATACTCCCTTCAAACTTCCAATTATCTGGAAAGGTTTGTATTCTCGCATACTCCCTTGTTTGAAATGGGCGTGTTTCATCTGGGTGACACCTCTCCGTTTGTTTTTGGGCAGGAGATGTTGTTAATGTTAGGCAGGGCTCATCCCAACTTATTCGCCTTGCCATCCCTGTTTTACCCCCGCCTAAATAATAACTTTTAAGCATATATTCTTTTTGTACCTTAATTGGTAGATTACGCCAATACCCACCAGGCGGTACCATGTCCATTATTTCTCTTTTCCTAGCTGGATATTGTTGTCCAGGAGATTTGGGAACGTCTGTCTTATACAACTCACCAGCCTTGAGTGCTGAAGCTAAGGTCATCATCTTATTATCAGGTTTCGGATAATTAAATTTAATTCCACTACCTTTTTTTATCCCTATTAAAAATAACCGTTCTCTTTTCTGGGGTACTTTATAAAAAACTGCTTTTAATACTTTGGGTACCAGAACGTCATAGCCTAAGTCCTCTAAAATCTGAATCATTGACTGTAGTGTTTTTCCATTATTGTGGGATAAAAGCCCCCTAACATTTTCCCCAACACAAATTAAAGGTTTCACCTCCTTCACTGTTCTTGCAAACTCATAGAAAAGTGTACCTCGAGCATCATCTAAGCCTCTTTTTTTGCCTGCATAACTAAAAGCTTGGCATGGGAAACCGCCCGTGACGATATCAATTTTCCCTTTATATTCTTTAAAAGATTGCTTTGCTACGTCGCCCTCTATAACATTCCAGTGTGGTCGGTTTTTACGTAGTGTTTTACAAGCCCAAGGGTCTATCTCATTCAATAATTTACAAGACAGCCCCGCCTTTTCTAGTCCTAATGCTAAACCTCCAGCGCCAGCAAATAATTCCAAGACTGAATATGACTTTAGTGGCACATTGTAGTCTGGGGTTGTTTCTTTTACACTGGGAGGTGAATCTACATCGACATACGGCATTAAAGATTCTGGTGAATAAGCTCGGTATGAATTTGGCATTCGAGTAGCTTTTAGTTTGCCATTTTCATCCCATCGCCTTAGTGTTTGTTTAGATACAGACAGCATCTCTGCTACTTCTGATAGAGAATAGTAGTTTTTCATACTAAAGTTACCCAACCTTATACATGGTTATTAATGATAAACGGTTTTGGATATGAATCAAGCTGAAAAAGACATTATTTTAGAAAAAGCACAAAAATGGTTTAAAAACAGTATTGCTAAAAACCATATAACAAATACTGAAAAGTTAAAAAATGCATCAGAATTTGACATAAACCCATTTCTAGCTGTTTACTTATCTAACTTTTTAACCGGAAAAGCAAAACCAGAAGGTATTGCAAAAGCTCTGGTTTATCCTCGCGCCTTAGGCACATCAATAACAACCTCTTTCGGGACGAATATACAAAGATTCACCAATGATGTTTTGTCCTCCTTTGGTAGTACTACCTCTGGTATTGATATAGAGTTCATAGATCAAATAAACAAAAATAAAATATACTGCCAACTAAAATCTGGGCCTAATACCATTAATAAAGATGATGTAGAAACTATAGCCGGTCATTTCACCAAAGTTATTAATCTAGGGCGCACTAACAATTTGCGAATCACACATAATGATATGGTTGTTGGCATAATATATGGCGACAGAGCTAGCCTAAATGGGCACTACAAACGAATTATCAATGATTACCATTACCCGATTTATATTGGCCAAGATTTTTGGCACAGACTAACCGGCGACGAAAACTTTTACACTGATCTAATTCATGCCATAGGTGAGGTTGCTGCGGAAGCAGATTATAACGAAGAATTAGAGGAGGTAATTAGTGAACTCGCTAATACGCCTGATGTTAGGAAATTATCAAAATAATTAGCGTAGCATTAGCCATAATCAAAAGTGAAATATATGACTCAGCGCTTAATCTTTTTAGTTACTCTTTTTACAAGTACTTTGCATGTTGCACATCCTGTGCCTGCTTCTGAGAACGGTGCTGGTATGTTTGCTGGACGGAATCCTTGGCCGGAGATTCGTAAGGAGCGGATTAATACGTTATTGCCTCGTGCGTTGGAGGCGGCGGAGGTCGATGCGTGGGTGATTTTGTGCCGAGAGAACAATAATGATCCTTTGGCGGATCATGTTGGTTGTGAGAATGCGGGTGCTCCGGCGGCTTATATGTTTTATCGTTTAAGCGATGAGAAAGGCGGTAGTGAGTTTCATTCGTTGGTCTTTTCGCCGTCGAGTGAGGCTACTGCACTTGCTGAGTTAGAGATTCATGACAAGGTTGTATCTGTGCCGAGAGGCGAGTCTGCGCTTGAGTATGCTTCAGAGTTTATTAAAAAGCAGGACTTTCGACGTATTGCAGTTAACTTTTCGCCAAACAATGCGCAAGCTGACGGGTTGAGTTATACGCAACGTCTGGCGCTAGAAGATGCTTTGGGAGATAAGTTTGCCCGACATCTAGTGTCTTCAGAAGAGATGGTATACGAGTGGTTAGCGATTAAGTTGCCGCAGGAAGTGGATATCATGCGCGAGGCGGCTCGGTTGACTGCTCAGTGGCAAATCGAGGCGTATAAGCAGATAGTTCCGGGTAAGACCACGGATGCTGATGTGGCGCGCTTTTTGAAAGCTAAGATGGCGGTACATGGCGTGACCGATGCTTGGGCGCCGGATCAAAACCCGAACGTGAACTCTGGGCCCGATCGTGGGCACTCACACGCGACTCATAAAGTTATTATGCCGGGAGACGTGATTCAGACGGACTTTGGGATTAAGGTTCATGGTCGCTGGGTCAGCGATATTCAGCGTTTTGCGTATGTGCTGAAACCGGGCGAAACAGAGCCTCCAGAGGATATTCAGCATTACTGGGAAAGCGCTCGCGCTGGTGGTCGTGCCGCCTTTGAGGCGATGAAGCCTGGCGTTCGTGGCATTGATGTTGACGCTGCGCAAAGCGTTTTGATGAAGCAAAATGGCTCGGAGCACGTGATGTGGAGTACGGGACATCCCGTGGGCTACGTGGCGCATGATACTGGGCCTAATTTGGGTGGTTCACGCGGCGCGACAGTAAGGCCAGCAGCGAAGAAAAAGCTTAAAGCGGGAATGGTATTTGCTTTTGATGGTTTTCATGCTTGGAAGCGCGATGATGGAACCAGTAAAACCATTTCGGTGGAGGAGATGGCGGTAATTACTGAGAATGGTGCCGAATACCTGATACCACCTCAACAGGAACTGATTTTAATTCCAAGTGAATAGTAAGAAACGTTTAGACGGTAAAAAAAGCCCACATGCTGTGGGCTTTTTAGATTGTTTGGAGTTACTGGACACGTTTAACTCTAAAGCGCTTATTCAGTCCTTCAACTCCTAAAAGGTAGCTACCAAATAGTGCTTTTTCAATCGTAATCATGGGGTTTGTAACTTTATGATAAGTGCTTCTGTGGTCGGTGATTTCCCAGACCTGACCATTTTCTAACGTTACCGGTATTCCTTTTTCCCACATTTTATAAATGCCGATAGCTCGTGAACTGATTTCATCAACGCTTTTAGGCTTTTTAGAAGGGTCTTTAAGTCCTTCAGAGCCGAACTTTTCTTCAACCGTTAATTCCGGTTCAGGCGCTTCAGTAACTGCTGGTGCTGGCTCTGGAGCATTAGCTTGTGATGGCTTGGGTGTTTCTTGATTGCGTTGCTCACTCTGCTTCTTTAGAAATTTATCGTAGCATTCTAAACGCTTATTATTATCGGTAATAGCGGCACAATCTTCAGCGGTCGAAGCGGCGTGTAGACTTGTACTAATAACGAATAGTGAGCTGAGTAACATAATGCGTTTAATTATCATACTATCTTCCAAACTTATCTTGATCTTGCTTGCTATCTTAACCTAATTTCATAATAATTGAACCGCTAAATTAAAGTTCTATTTTAGATTTATGTTATAAAAAGTAGGGGGTTGTGTGATAAAAGTTTTGCTAGTCGATGATCATGATTTGGTTCGTACCGGACTGAGTCGCCTTTTGTCAGATGCGGAAGGTATTGAGGTGATCGGAGAAGCAAAATCAGGCGAAGAGGCCATCACACAGCAAAAAGCCCATCAGCCACATGTGGTTTTGATGGATGCCAATATGCCGGGAATTGGTGGTTTAGAAGCTACTCGTCGGATGTTGCGCTTTGATCCCGATTTAAAGGTTATTGCGCTTACCGTTCACGGCGATGAGCCATATCCCAGCCAGTTTATTAGCGCTGGCGCGATGGGCTACTTAACCAAAGGCACTGACATCGAAGAAATGGTTAAGGCGATTCATTCGGTAAATCGCGGTAAGCTTTATCTTGCGGCTGAAGTGGCGCAGCAGATGGCCATCAGTCAGTTCAAAAATCACGACGATAATCCTTTTTCTAAGCTTTCTGAGCGCGAGATGCAGATCATGTTGATGATCACTCGTGGTGAGAAGGTGCAGAGTATTTCCGACACGCTTCATTTAAGCCCTAAAACCGTCAACAGCTACCGTTATCGGTTGTTTGAGAAGCTGGGCGTTGAGAATGATGTCGGTTTAACTCACTTAGCCCTGCGCTATAAAGTGATTGAGTCTCAGTAGGTTTTCTTGAGCCAGATGTCTCAATCGGACGCCGAAAACACAATAAAACCCCATATCAAGCAGATACTCGCGCACCTCAGTAAAAAGCCTGGTGTTTACCAGATGCTGGATAAAGACGGTGAGACGCTTTATGTGGGTAAGGCTAAGAACCTCAATAATCGCGTTAAAAGTTACTTCGTCAAACAGCATTTGTCGCCGAAGACAGAGCTACTGGTTACTTATATTGAAGATATCCATACCACGGTAACGGATACCGAAACCGAAGCCTTACTGCTCGAAAATAATCTAATTAAAAAGTATAAGCCACGCTTTAACGTGATTTTCCGTGATGATAAGTCGTATCCATTTGTCTTTTTATCGGGAGGCGACTACCCGCGATTGGCTTATCATCGAGGGGCGAAGAAAGAGAAGGGCGATTATTTTGGCCCTTTTCCCAGCACTTCTGCCGTTCGTCAAAGTTTATCCTTGATGCAGAAGGTCTTTCAGATCCGTCAATGTGAAGACAGTTACTTTGCTAACCGTTCTCGTCCCTGCCTTCAATATCAAATTAAGCGGTGTACAGCACCTTGCGTCAATTATATTTCGAAAGAAGATTACGCCAAAGACGTAGAGAATATTCGCTTGTTCTATCGAGGAAAAAGCGATCAAGTGATTAGCCGTTTGCAGAGGAAGATGGATAAGGCGAGTGAAAACCTTGAGTTTGAACTCGCTGCTCGATTTAGGGACCAAATTAAGCAAATGCGCCATGTCATGCAGCAACAAGTAATCAGTGGTACGGCTTCTGACTTGGATGTTGTCGGAGTAGCTTACGCTTCAGGCACCTGCTGTATTTTGCTGGTGTTTATCCGCAATGGCATGATTGTGGGCAATAAAACTTATTATCCGAAAGTGCCCAAGCACAGCGAACTTGATGAAATCGTGAGTTCCTTTTTAACCTTCTACTACCTGTCTGGGGCTGAAGTTCCTAAGCAAGTGTTCATGGAGAAGCTACCAGAGGAAAGCGCTACCATCAGCGACGCCTTGTCGCAGCATAAGAAGTCTAAAGTGACGCTTAAAGCAGCGAGCCGAGGGCAAACCAAGGAGTGGCAAGACTTTGCTAATAAAAACGCTCAGCACTCGCTACGAGCCAAGCTCAATAGTAAGTCGAACTTCACCAAGAGGCTGTTAGAATTACAAAAAGCTTTACAGCTCGAAGCGATGCCGAAGTACGTTGAGTGTTTTGATATCAGCCATACACAAGGCAATCAAACGGTAGGGTCTTGTGTAGTGTTTGATGAAAATGGCCCTAAAAAGTCCGACTATCGGATTTTTAATATTTCAGGAATTGAGCCGGGTGACGATTATGCTGCCATGGAGCAGGTTTTAACGCGGCGTTACAAGCGACTGATTGCCGATGAAAAAACACTTCCCGATTTAGTGATTGTCGATGGTGGTAAGGGGCAGTTGGCTAAAGCTGAGGATGTGTTTAATCAGCTGGATATAACTCATGTTCCCGTTATCGGTGTATCGAAAGGTTCTGATCGAAAGGTTGGAATGGAGCAAATATGGTTTCCAGGGCAGCACAGGCCTTTGTTACTGGACGAGGATTCAAAGGCTTTACACTTTATTCAGCATATTCGCGATGAATCACACCGCTTTGCGATTACTAAACACCGCCATCAACGCAAAAAATCAGGGACAAAGTCCTTGTTAGAGGAGGTCCCGGGCGTTGGGGCTAAGCGCCGACAGTCGTTATTAAGGCACTTTGGGGGCTGGCAAGAGATTGAAAAGGCGAGTCCGAAGGACATTGCTAAGGCGCCAGGCATCAGCATCTCTATCGCGCAGAAAATCTACGATTATTTACACAGTTAGCAATATTTTTGTGATTTCTTAAGGTACAATAAATCACATCTAAAGTGCTAAAAGATAACAATACTGGGACTTGTATGTGGAACATACCCAACATCATCACCTTTTTTAGAATTCTACTGATACCGCTTTTCGTCATTTTCTTTTTTATAGACGGTGTAGCGGCACGCTGGATCACCCTTGCGATATTCTGTACAGCTGCATGGACGGACTGGTTAGATGGTTTTTTGGCACGAAAAATGAACATTGAGTCGCCATTTGGGGCTTTTCTTGACCCAGTGGCTGATAAGTTGATGGTGGCGATTACCCTAATTCTATTGATAGCCCGCGAAGGTTCGCCTTGGCTAGCGATTCCAGGCATGATCATTATTGGCCGAGAAATTACGGTTTCTGCGCTGAGAGAATGGATGGCTGAGCTTGGCAATAGAGCCGTGGTTGGTGTTTCTTCAATCGGCAAAATAAAGACCATGTGCCAGTTACTGGCTATTTTCTTACTGTTGATTGCGTCTCCAGCAATTTTCGGGCTGCCTAAAGCCTTTGGCTATATTTTTATGTGGGTCGCAGCACTACTCACCTTATGGTCAATGGTGGTCTACCTAATGGCTGCTTGGCCGTACTTGACAAGCGAGAAGAATGACGGATAATAACCCTCTCTTACGGGTAGCACCTTGATTTTGGTCGAAAAAACGACACATTGTTTAAGCCTTAATCAATCGTAAGAAAAGTGCAAAAAAAGTGATTTTTATTGTTGACACAAAATGAATTCACAGTAAAATGCACGCCATCAAAACGACGCGGGAATAGCTCAGCTGGTAGAGCACAACCTTGCCAAGGTTGGGGTCGCGAGTTCGAATCTCGTTTCCCGCTCCAAATTCTAAAAAACCTCGTGCTAAACAGTCCGAGGTTTTTTTATCAGAGTAGTCGGTTTTGGCTGAGTGGTAGAGTGGCTATACAGCGGATTGCAAATCCGTGGACGTCGGTTCGACTCCGGCCTCAGCCTCCATAATTTGGCTCTGATACAAGTCATCTGCCCAGGTGGCGAAATTGGTAGACGCAAGGGACTTAAAATCCCTCGGTGGCGACACCGTGCCGGTTCGATTCCGGCCCTGGGCACCATTCTTTATTTTACGATAGAGAATACAGGAAAAAATCAAAGCCTCGCATCTGCGGGGCTTTTTTGTATCTATGGCTGACAAAAATTGGTTAACCTTATTAGCCCCTACATTTTTTATCTATCGTCTGTGGAATAAGTCAATGCGTGCTGTATGAGGCTTCATATGAGGAAATGATGTATTGCAACAAGCTTGGTCGTTGCTACATGTAAGCGTGTTCTCTTGAGTATCAATAATACAGCAGGGTTTAATAATAAGTCCGCTGTATTATTGATGTTTTGCTGGTTGCTAGAATGCGTACACGAGGCTGAATCGGTCAGCGTGGAAGTCTGAACCGTTACCTTCTACCCTGATATATTCCAGCCCAAGTTCAGGAGTGATGAAATAGGATAGCCCCAGTTCTCTGTAAAAAGGAGTGTTCCAGCTGCCTTCGTCACGATCACGGCGTTTTAACAAGCCGGCTGATAATACCAAGCTCTCTGTTATAGCCCAGCTGGAATTTATTGTTAGGCTGCTATCATAGAGTTTCGCGTCATTTTTACCCTGTTGGGAAGTGATAGTATTGCAGGCCGTGTAAGTAGGGTAATTAGGGCATGGGTTTAAGTAGTAACCCTCATCAGCTTCAACATAGAACTCATAATTATCTCGTTTACTACGTTCAAACTCCACATTTATGTTAATACTATCTGTAATATAGTAATAAGCACCGATACCGAGGCCATAGGAGTCATATTCACGTGTAATATGAACCGGGATAGTAGTATCTGACGGTTGATCGTAACGTAGCAAGTCATAACGACTCTCGTGCTCCAAGTAGTCAGCCATAACATAAAAGTTATCAATAAATTCATAACTCCCTACTAGAGCCTTGCTTTTGCCATCATAGGAGTAGTCGTTGTATTGAAGCTTTACGTTGGTCCATTGTTGTTCGATTGCTTGCAAGTTGGTAGTACAGAAAAGCGTAGCAATTAGTAGAAGTGATTTTTTCATAGTATTCCTTGCTATTGATTATTAGTGAGTTATTAGTAGTTTTATTTTTAAGGGTGCTATCAATGGGGAATGTATAGTACTGAGCTGGTTTATGCAAGGCGTGTAACTGGTTGGGAGGGGTAGAAGACCACCTCCCGAGATAATAGCACCAACCGCTTTAAACCTTTTAGAATTAAGAGTTGTCTATAGATTTACAGTTCCCAATAGGCGGTTTCGCCATACAAGTTTTTGAAGTAATCAATAAAGGCTCTGACTTTCGGAGCCAATAGTCTTGAACTTGGGTAAACTGCCCAAATAGCAGCCTCATCAGCGAGAGGGTAATCCTCTAGAACTTGTATTAACTGCCCTGACTGTAACTCTTTATAAGCACACCACACTGAGCAGATACAAAGACCTAGGCCATCTACGCTGGCGTCTCTCATTGACTCTCCATTATCGACTCTGAGAGCACCATGCGTTTTGATTTTGTTAATGTCGCCATTCTCTGTTTTGAAATGCCAGTCATCAAACTGACCTAAATTGACGCATTGGTGATTTTTTAAGTCACTTGGAACCGTAGGCATACCATGCTTCTTGATGTAATCAGGAGAGGCACAAACGATTCTCTGGTCTTTTGCTAATCGAGTTGCAATTAAAGAAGAGTCAGGAAGCTTGGCATTTCTGATGGCGATATCAAAACCGCCTTCAACCATATCAACAATGGTATCACTTAATTTTAAGTCGATAGTGAGATCAGGGTAATTATTAAGAAAGCCTTTGAGCGCGGGAATAATGTGCATTCGTCCAAAAGATGCTGGTGCTGTGATTCTTAATGTTCCCTGCGGCGTTTGACTACCAACACCGACCGCCGCTCGTGCGCTTTCTATGCTTTCTAACACTGCGATGGCATGGGGTAGAAAAGCCTGTCCGTCCTCAGTTAAGGAGACGTGTCTTGTGGTTCGGTGTAATAATTTTACCCCCAGCGTTTGCTCCAGCTTATTGAGGTAATTGCTGGCAACAGCGGGGGATAGGCCAAGCTCTTGACCTGCCTGACTGATGTTTTTTGTGACTTCCACTCGAGTAAATAGCTTTAAATATTCAACGTTCATTATCAATAAAATATTAAAAGTGATTTTAATATTGTCGATATTATCATTAATTGGTAATAAAAATATACTGTGTACATAATTTGATATGAGGTATTCACAATGAAAGCAATGGTAGTTAATCAATACGGTGGCACAGAACAATTTGAGTTAACCGATATACAACAGCCTTCGATTAAAGCTGGACATGTTTTAGTAAATATTAAAGCTTCTAGCGTTAATACGGTCGATACGATGATTCGCTCAATGGGAAGCGAGCTTCCTTTTTCGCCACAAACTCCTGCTGTGTTAGGTATGGATTTTGCAGGCGTGGTGGAAGACGTTGGCGATGGTGTTAGTCAGTTTAAAGTTGGTGATGAAGTGTATGGCTGTGCGGGTGGTCTAGGTGATTTACAAGGAAGCCTAGCCGAATATATGGTTGCTGACGCTCAGTTGGTTGCGCATAAGCCTAAGTCCTTATCAATGCGCGAGGCTGCTGCGTTACCTTTAGTCGGTATTACTGCTTATGAAGGGTTAATTAGAGCTGGTGTGGGCAAAGAGCAAAAAGTGCTGGTTCATGGTGGTGCTGGTGGTGTCGGGCATGTGGCCATACAGCTAGCTAAATATTTTGGCGCAGAGGTTTATTCTACTGCGGGCAACGATGAGCATATTCAAGTTATTCAGAGCTTAGGCGGTAAGGGAATCAATTATACTAACGACTCAGTATCCTCATATGTTGAGAAGTACACGGACGGTAACGGCTTTGATGTGATTTTTGATTCTGTTGGTGGAGAAAATCTGCGGAATTCTTTTGAAGCTGCAGCATTAAATGGACAGGTAGCGACGACCGTTTCCTTGGTTGAGATGGATTTATCAACTGCTCACATGAAAGGGTTGTCATTACACGTTGTATTTATGTTGATACCAATGATCCACAACATTAAACGCGGTGAGCATCAGGAGATATTAGCGACTTTGGCACAAATTGTAGACAGTGGTCATCTAACTCCGATACTTGATCAACATGAATTCAAGTTAGAAGAAGCCGGTAAAGCACACGCTCAACTGGAAAGTGGCAAGGTGACGGGAAAAGTCGTTATAACTCATTAAGTTTAATCGTCACTTTATCTGGGGGATTCAAGCTAATCCCCCACATACATAAGTCGGTAGCAGTCAGTTAAACCTTTACTCTAAGCTCGTGACCATCATGATCACTATAAAGACCATGGTCGTCACTTCATAAAGCCTCATGCATAACACATGAGGTTTATGTGTATTATCCGTCTTTTATTGTTGTTAATCAGTTTTTTGCACTCAGCTGTCTGATTTTTTTACATTTACAAAAACAATCGGCTCACGCCCGGCCCAATATCAGGGTTTTCCCTATAGTTTGAATTCAATTTGCTGTGCTAATTTACTTGGCATGAGAAAAGCTAATGTTGCTTCATTAAAAAACTTATCAGTGAAGCAGACGTGTTTTCCCAAAGTCAGGAAGTAAGCTCAACGTTATCCGGTGTTCCTAAAAGCTTGTTTAATAATAAAAAAAGTAAAGGCTTGGCTAGATTTAACTGGCGATAATGTTGGTTTGCTTGAAGGTATTTTCAAGTGAGAGTAGGTAATAGTTTATGAAATTCAAATCGTTTTTACCCAGCGTTACAGCAGTAACGTTAGCCGTATCAATGAGTTATTCGGCAACTTCGCAAGCTGTAATACATACAGGGCCAGATGGTGAGCCTGTCAATAAAGTTGATGCTACCGTAGGTGCTAAAGCGTTATCCTTTACTTTAATCACCGGCGATGTTGCTCACGCTACCGTGAACAATCGTGGTGAGATGTTAGGCGCTCGCCTTACTAAAGCAGATGGCTCTGAAGTTGTTTGGAGCACCCTGCAAGTCGGCCCTAATTTATACCTGATTCCTGCTGAAGCTCAACCTTTGGTTGATGCGGGTAAATTGGATAAAGAACTATTCAATCTCACTCGACTTTATCAAAGTGGTTATGATGATGAGCGCTCTGAAGAGTTATCAGTTATTGTTGAATACGAAGATGGCACCTCGCCTGTTCAAGTATCAAATTCACGCATGACGCATCGATTCGATGTTATCGACAGTGCGAGTCTTGCTTTAGATAAAGAAGGGATTAACTCGTCGTATAGCGAGCTAACGTCTGATAGCCGTATTAAATCAGTGTGGTTAGACAAGGTTTTTCAGTCAATGGGCGCGGATTTACCTTCTCCAACCGTCCCTTTAACTGGAGCGCTATCCGCATATCAGGCTGGCTTTGACGGCACTGGTGTGACGGTAGCTGTACTGGATACTGGTTACGACTTCGCTCACCCTGATTTGAATGGACAAGTTGTAGATGTTCAGTCTTTTGTTTGGGGCTCTGAAGGTCAAGATTTAGATGGGCATGGTACACACGTTGCTGGTTCTATCGCTGGTACCGGTGTTGCTTCTGACGGTCTGTACACGGGCGTTGCACCGGGTTCAAAGTTAATCGTGGGTAAAGTACTCAACGATAACGGCTCAGGTTCAATGAGCGGTATTTTGAATGGTATGTACTGGGCAGTAGAAAGTGGCGCTGACATCGTTAATATGTCACTGGGTGCTTCTGGTGGTTCAGATTGCGTTGGCCCAGCGGTTGATATGTTAGAAGCGTTGAGTGATCGCGCGCTTTTCGTGGTAGCGGCTGGTAACAGCTACACCCGTAAAACCGTATCGACTCCTGGCTGTTCACCAAAAGCATTGACTGTTGGTGCTATCGATCGTGACGGAAACACCGCTGAGTTCTCTAGCCGTGGTCCTTCTGTCGATGGCAAAACGGCTAAGCCCGATATCGCTTCTCAGGGCGTTGACGTCGTGTCTGCTTCAACCGGTGGCATCAGTGGTAATGAATACCGTTTATTGTCTGGTACTTCTATGGCGACACCTCATGTGGCTGGTGGTGCAGCAATTGTGCTTCAAGCGAACCCGGAATTAACGCCGACACAGCTTAAAGCCGTATTAACATCGTCGGTAGCTCCAACGGATGCTCCTGTCTTAGAGCAGGGCGCAGGTCCGATGGATGTTGCTCAAGCGGTTGAGCAAAACATTGTTGGTCACGCCAATTTAAGTTTAGGTGATTTCTATTACCCGTACGAGTATGACGTTACGGAAAAACACGTCACATTAAGCAACCTTAGCGACAAAGATATTACCTTGCACCTCAAGCTAAAGATGATTGGCGATGACGGTGATACTAATGTTCCTGCTAAGTTAGTGAAATTAAATACTCGTAAAGTCGTTGTTCCGGCGCATGGAGATGTTGATGTTCCTGTAACGGTTGACGCTTCTGCGGCGATTCGTAACAGCGCTTACGGCACTATTACGGGTCGTTTAACGGGCACGTCAAAAGACGGCGATAACGTTGTTGTACCAGTATCTGTTTGGTTTGAAGAGCCAAAGTCAGAACTTAATATCACCGCTTATGACCGTTTTGGCAACCCCGCTGAATCACCGTCTGCAGTGAGCCTACTGAACCATGAAGACCAAACCGTATTACGCCACAGTTTCATTGACGGTCAAGCCCACTTCACAGTGCCATCGGGGCAATATAGTATCGTGTCGAGCGTCATGACCCGTGATGAACCTAGCAACCAAGGCTTGGTTGAGTCGGTGACTTTCTTAGCGGATTTAGAGCGCATAGTTGATGGTGACACTGATCTGGTCTTGGATGCACGTAAAGGTCATGAAATCGAGTTTGATGCGAATAACCCACTCGATATGCAAGGTTTCAGTGGCGGTTTCACTTATGACATGAGTGCAAACGATAGACTGAAAGCTTCAGTATTTGATTATGCGCCTAAGTATGTAGAAAACGTTTATGGCTGGTCTCATGGTCGGGATGAAAACTTCAACTTTGTTGTAACCACTCGTGCCACAGCTCCTATGCCTGAACTGCAAACAAGTAATGGCACTCCAGTTGAGTACCTATCCCCTAGTTTAGCTCGTATGTTCGACGGTGAAGGTAGTCTGGAAATGGTTTACGTTGGTGACGGTAGTCGCGAAGCCTTTGAGGCAGTTGATGTTGAAGGTAAAATTGCCTTTATCGACGCTGAGTATTTTATCCATACTCCAGCAAGATATGCGCGCGATGCCGGCGTTGCAGGCATGGTTGCTAACTTCCCTAACTCAGTTGGTCGTCATAATTCGAGTGTTAATAGTTATGACTTCCCAATCGTTACTGTGACAGCAGATATGGGCGCAGTGTTGAAGCAGGAAATGTCTGAAGGACCTGTAGAGCTGCAGTGGTCAGGTTTTGCACCAGAGAGCTCGCCATATGCATACTCTTTAGTCCATCAGTCGAGCGGTAAAGTTAGCACTGGGAAAGTTAAAGTTAATGAAGGTGAGTTAGCTTCTGTAAACTCTCAGTACTTCTCGCAAGGCGATGAACGAATCATTTATGCAGATGTTTATGCTCATGTGCCTGGTGCCGCTGGATTCTACTCAACTGGTACTTCTCAGATGATCAAAGCACCGATTGAACGTGTGGAGTACTTCTCGCCTGAAACGGTAGGTTGGACGAATAAAGTCATGCCGATGTATACCAATGGTGGTGGTAGCTTTGAAGGCCCAGTAATCTATAGTTCTGGTCATACAGAAGATACGACTTGGTATAAAGGTCCGTTTGGTTCAAGCCAGTTGACCAATAGCAGCGTATTAGTTAACCGTTTCAATAACGAAATGAAGGTTAGTATCCCTCACTTTGGTGATGCGGCTGGACACGATAGTGTCGCTTCTCCAGGTATGCGTGACCGTCTATCGAAAAGTATAGAAGTTAATGGTGAGAGAGCTTATGCCCAAGCTAACGGTATGGTTCCTTTGCCAGAGTCTCCTGCACTTGTCACGATTGGCAATGGCTTTATGAGAAGGGCAGACTTTGGGCCAGCAAATCAGCGAATTGGTGTTGCTTACGAGACTGTTTGGAGCTTTATGACAGACAGCTCTATGCAAGGCCCTCAGCCAGTGATTGTACCAAGCATCGATGTACCATCGGATCTGGACAACGCGATTCCAGCAGGTGAACCAGCGACATTATCTATCAAAGGTTTAGTAGACGGACTGGGCAGCGTGCCGTTGGCGTCAGTTCAAGTTGAATATGCGTATGGTACTCAGCAGAACCTTCGCTGGCCTGTGATTGAGTGGCAGTCGGTTGAAGCAACTCAGTCGAATGGTGATTGGAGTGTTACTATTCCAAACGACTCAGAAGCTGGTCAATATGTTCACTTACGAGTGGTACTGTCAGACCACAATGGTTCGACTGTTGATCAATCGATGGTTCGAGCTTACCTGTTGAAATAGTAAGCTTGTTATGACATTGGTATTGAAGGCGGCCTTAGGGTCGCCTTTTTACGTTGTGGGATAAATCATATTCCAAATTGATTTTATGTAGCAAATTCACTTATATTCAAAGTAAGCCGTTTTGTGAGAAGACATGATTAATAGCACCCGCTTAACTACTTTAATAACTTTCGTTTTGGCACTTTTGTGTATGGGGGTGCTGAAGGCAGAGGTAACTTATCAACCATTGGGCCAAGGACGTGGTTTAGAGGCTGAGGTTGTTTCAAGCTTATTGGTCGATCAGCAAGGTTTTTTGTGGGTTGGTTCAAGAGAAGGTGTCTTTCGCTATGATGGTTATTCCGCTACTCACTTCAACCCTGATATTCATGATCCAAATGCGATCAGCGATACCGATATACGAAATCTCTACGAGGACAAAGATGGCAATATTTGGGTATCCACCAATACTGCTGGTTTAAATTACTACGATCCTAAAGCGAAACAATTCATAATCTATCGACACGAGGCAGAAAACGAGCAAACCATCAGTAATGACAGCGTTTATGATATTGTACAGATGGATGATGGTAGTTATTGGGTTGGTACTGATATTGGTTTAAACAAATTAGATATTAGCTCGGGAACTTTCGAGCGCCATTACTTTAATAAAAACGATCCCAGCACAATCAGTAATGATTACATATACAATCTCTTGATTGATCGAGATGATAACTTATGGATAACTACAGTTGGTGGTGGAATTAATGTTAAAGAAAAAGGTTCGAACACTTTTATTCGTCATAGCTTAAGTGACTTAACAGGTGACCCCTTTAATGACGAAGTATTCGCGATTAAGCAGGCTACTGATGGTGATTTTTGGTTGGGAACACGCCGAGGACTTATCAAATATAACCCACATAAGCGTGAAGCCAAATTAGTTGGTTTGAGAGAGGGAGAGCAGCATCCAGCTATCGTCTCATTAGAGGTAACTGGGCGAGGTGAATTATTGATTGGTACTATAAGCAGAGGCATCTTGCGTTATGATGCTGAGTTAAACCGTTACCAAGCCTTTAATACAAATCCTTTGGGAAGCAAAGGTCAGTTACCATCTTTACCGGTTTTAGCTATGGAGTACTATAAAGGAAAGTTGTTTGTTGGAACTTGGGGCAGTGGCGTGTATGTGGCTCGTTTAGGTCAGCTTCCTTTTCGTGTTTTGGGAAGTGGTGATGACCCGCGGACAGGCTTGAGTAATCATAACGCAACGGCTCTTTATGCTGACAATAACCATCTGCTTGTAGGAACTTTCGGTGGCGGTGCACAAAAGCTCAATGTAGCAACAGGTTATATTGAAGAACAATTAGCGTCTAATGAGATATTCAGTGCTGAAGGTATATTGACTATAGTCAAACACAATGAATGGATATACGCCGGAGCTTCAACAGGACTTTGGCAGATAAAAGGTGGTGTCGGCAAATATTATCAGTATGGGATTGATGACGAGCATGGTATTGGCAAAGGTTACATTAATAGTTTGGTTGCCACTGACGAAGGTATTTGGATAGGAACAGGGACGGATGGTCTGTATTGGAAAAAGCATACCCAAGAACAATTCAAGTCCTACAGTCATGAGGTTGATAAACCTAACTCTCTAAGTGGTTACTACATTACAACCATACTTCAAACTGATGACAACACGCTTTGGGTTGGTACTCGATCGAGTGGTTTGAATCGGTGTCAAATTTCTCCTTGGAAGTGTGAGTACTTTGGTCGTCATAACAAAGAACAGCATGGACTTTTGAGCGATAATATTACACACCTTTATCAAGATCACGATGGAGATATCTGGGTTGCGACAAATGGTGGTGGCGCTTATCAACTGATAGATAAAAATAAGGTCAGATTCAGGGCTTGGGGTGAGCGAAATGGCTTAACAACCAATGTTATTATGAGTATTCAGCAAGATACTAATGGACTTTATTGGCTGGCAAGTAGAGAGGGTATTAGCCAACTAAATACTGAAACGCAGCAAGTTCGGAACTTTAAAGCAGAGTCGGGTCTTTTAATCACACACTTCAACCGAACAACTGCTTCACAAAATGACCAATATTTATTCTTTGGGGGTATTGGAGGGGTGCTTGCCATCCCTAAAGGTACTCCTTTGGTACCAGCGCCAGCCCCTACAGTTAAAGTGACTCGCGTTGAAACCTTGGGGGGAGATACTGACGGAAATGCTCGTGGAGAGCTTTTGTCGAACATGGTCGAGCGGAAGGAAATTGATTATGGCGACGTGTTCTCCGTAGAGTTCACCGTATTGGATTACTCAGAAAAACCGCACAACTATAAATATCGAATGAATACTGAAGAAGACTGGATTGAACTTGGCGGGCGACGCGAAGTGACTTTCTATAATTTAGCACCGGGCAGTTATCAGCTTCAAGTCATGGGGCAGGATGTATTTGGTGTATGGGGGGAAACTGAGCCGCTTGAGCTAGAAGTTGTACCGCCTTTTTGGATGCAAACTTGGTTTAAATTATTGGTGTTAGCTTTTGTGGCGACATTTATTATTGGTATGCATCGCATAAGACTGAACAAATTAAGGGCTCGAAATCGTGAGTTGTTGGCGTTACAGGTGCAGAAGGAGCAGGCATTACAGGATATACGTGAAAAAGAAAAAGAGTTAAAAATTGCTTTTAAAGGTTTAAGGAATTTGACTAACCGTATCGAAACTGCGAAAGAAGAAGAGCGACAGCATATTTCTCGTGAGCTACATGATGAGTTAGGGCAGACCTTAACCGCGACTAAAATCAATTTACAGGTTATCGGTACTTTGCAAGAGCCGCAAGCTATCAAAGAGCGACTTGAACAAAGTATTTCTGTAGTTGATGGCATGATCGAGCAAGTAAGAAATGTATCATTATCTTTAAGACCGCCTTTGCTCGATGAAGCGGGCTTAGTACCTGCATTAGAGTATTATTTAGACGTTATCCAAGAGCGCACAGGACTAGATATTCAGCTCGAAGCCGATCAAGATGTATCTGGCAACTCGCATGATGTTCGTGTCGTTATCTTTAGGATTATTCAAGAGGCGATAAGTAATGTCTTACGTCACGCAAATGCTACAGTGTTGCATATTAAATTATCGGTGGACGGTGAGCAGGTTTGTGTTCATATTGAAGATGATGGCGACGGATATGACATTGAAGCAGTGAATGAGCGTATCAAGCATGGTGAGCACTTAGGCTTGCTCGGGATGTTGGAGCGAGTAAAGAACGTCAATGGGCACATTGAACTTGAATCTGAGCCAGGGAAGGGGAGTACCATTAAAGCGAGAATTCCACGGTGAAACAGATAGAAAAATTAATATTGGCAGACGATCATACGTTAGTGAGAGAAGGTATTAAAACCTTAGTTCAAGCAATGCCCGAAGTTGGTCAGATTTTTGAAACGGGTGATGGCCTGGAGGTGGTTACCTTAACAAGACAGATATCACCAACTTTAATTGTGCTAGACATTACACTACCTAGTTTAAACGGTCTTGAAGTGGTGGAGCGTGTCAAACAGCAGAATAGTGACGTTAAAATTTTAATGTTGTCGATGCATGCTGGACCTGAGTATGTGGCGCGAGCTTGGAAAGCAGGAGCTGATGGATACTTAATTAAAGATTCAGCATTTGAAGAGCTAGCAACCGCCATTAAAACTGTGATGAATAATGTCCGTTATTTGAGTCAAGGCATTGACGAAGAGGTTGTGCAGCGATTTATAAAGGAAAAAGATGGACTACACCATGAAATCGATATTCTAACACCACGTCAGCGACAAATTTTACAGTTAATCGCAGAGGGAGTTAGCACAAAAGATATTGCGGACAAACTTTGCGTCAGTGTAAAGACGGTTGAAAGTCATCGTGCTCAACTTATGGATAGGCTGGGCATTCATGATGTGCCAGGATTGGTTCGCTTTGCCATTCGAGTAGGCTTGATACAGAACGATAGTTAGTTTTTTACACCTCTCAACTTACTCTGTATAAAATCAGGGATTCCCCGATACTTTACTGCAATCTGTCAGCCTATAATCAATTAAGCATAGAGAAGCAATTGAAGGTGGCTAATGGGAAGCGCGAATAACAATACGAAAGAGTATGCGTTGGTTGGTATTGCTACTAGGGGCCTGAAAGTTATTGTGATGACAATACTATTGTCATCACTGAGTACGAATGCTAATCAACTTAGGAAGCATAATTTAAGGCAACTTATTGAGCAGTCTCACATCATTATTTATGGAACCGTTAAGTCGGTAACAGATGGCGTCACAACAAAAGGTATTCCGTTTACGGAAGTTGTTTTTGATATTAAAAGAAGTGCGAAAAATCGTGTCCGTTCATCCACAGAATACATTTATCGGCAATTCGGCTTCACAGGATTGAAAACTCAAACTCCAAGCACAACTTTGATGACTATAGCTGAAGGAGTGCCCCGCTGGAATAAAGGAGAAGTTGTCGTGGCTTTTTTGTACAAAGCAAATGCCAAAACAGGTCTCCAAGCCACGGTTGGTTTGGAGCAGGGCAAGTTGAGTGTATATGAAGGAAAGCTTATTGGTCGTGATGACTCCGATTCCTTATTCAGCCAAGTGAATATTGATAGGTCGCTTTTAACGCCTCAAGAATTCAAGATGATCCATTCTGACAAGGCTATTGAGGTCGATGATTTTATGGGGCTTATTGAACGGGCTGTCACTGAGCAGTGGATTGAGAGTGGCGGTATGCATTAAGAGTAAAATTGTAACAGCTAAGTCCCTGCAAATAGTGTGCTAAAAATACCGACCGCAAGTTCTGCCCAGATAAGTAAGAAGGCAAGGATCAAGAATAAGGTAACAAGGTTACGCTTAGTCGAAGAGCTGAGTTTACGTATCCCCAGCTCGTAGATAAGCCCGACGATAGCAAGTAACCCTGCAAACACTACGAAGTCGTTGAGTGACCAACTCACTTCTTGGGTAAACTGCATAGCAATGAGGGGAATGGATAAAATTATACCGATGCCACCCAGCCAAAAAATGCCTCTTTTAGTGTTTATGTTCATAGTTCAAGGTCAACTCAGTTAATTAAGGATCGTAGTTTAAGGTTGGTGCCAGCCACTGCTCCGCTTTCTCAAGGCTCCAACCTTTACGTTGAGCATAATCCTCAACCTGATCTTTTTCAATTTTTCCTGTGCCAAAGTATTTAGATTGTGGGTGTGCGAAATACCAGCCTGATACTGCGGCAGTAGGGTACATGGCGAAGTGCTCGGTGATATTTAAGCCAATGGTTTCATCGGGTTTTAGCATTTCCCACAGGGTTCCTTTTTCGGTGTGATCAGGGCATGCTGGGTAGCCTGGAGCAGGGCGTATACCTTGGTATTCTTCAGAAATTAGTTGCTCGTTACCTAGCTTTTCATCTTTGGCATAACCCCAGTACTCTTTTCTGACAAGCTCATGCATTTTCTCGGCAAATGCTTCTGCTAAACGATCCGCGAGCGACTTTATTAAAATAGAATTGTAGTCGTCATGGTTCTTTTCAAATCTCTCAACATGCTCATCAATGCCAATACCTGCGGTGACAGCGAACCCACCAATGTAATCGTTAAGCTGCGTTTCTTTCGGTGCGATAAAGTCCGATAGGCAGTGATTAAATTTGCCTTTGCGAGTTTGCTTTTGTTGGCGTAGGTGATGCAAGTTATAAGCTGTTTTATCACGCTGTTCATCACTATAAACTTCAATGTCATCACCAACTGAATTAGCGGGAAAGAAACCAATAACACCACGTGCGGTAAGCCACTTCTCGTCGATGATAGTTTTTAGCATGGCTTGCGCATCGTGATACAGTTTGGTGGCGGTTTCCCCAACGACTTCATCCTCTAGAATTTTTGGAAACTTGCCTGCAAGCTGCCATGAACGGAAAAAGGGAGTCCAGTCGATTCGTTCAAGTAAATTTTCGAGAGGGTAGTCGTCAAATACTTTAGTACCCAAAAAGGATGGCTTCACGATGTCTTCAGCTTTCCAGTCGATATCTGGTGCAAACTCTCTAGCTTCTTGTAATGAAGTTAGCGTTTTCTTTTTCATGCGCTGTTCACGTTGTACCCGTAACTTCTCGTACTCGTCTTTGTTTTCCTGAACAAAAGCAGCTTTGTCATCACCCAGTAATTTACTGGCAACACCAACTACCCGCGAAGCGTCGGCAACATATAACGTTGCATGATCATACTGGGGTTCGATTTTGACAGCCGTGTGTATTTTTGAGGTGGTGGCGCCACCAATTAGCAGTGGCAAGTCCATGCCTCGGCGCTGCATTTCTTTTGCGACGTTAACCATTTCTTCCAGTGATGGTGTGATCAGGCCGGACAAACCAATAATGTCACAGTTCTCGTTCACTGCCGTTTCGAGGATTTTGTCGGTTGGTACCATGACGCCTAAATCAATCACTTCGTAGCCGTTACATTGAAGTACTACCCCTACAATGTTTTTACCAATATCGTGTACGTCACCTTTTACGGTGGCCATGAGGATTTTGCCTTTAGGCTTGTCAGCAAGGTTTAGCCGTTTCTTTTCTTCTTCCATGAAAGGGAAGAGGTAAGCCACAGCTTTTTTCATCACACGCGCCGACTTAACCACTTGCGGCAAGAACATTTGGCCTGAGCCAAATAAATCCCCTACCACGTTCATACCGTCCATCAAGGGCCCTTCAATGACATGAAGCGGACGCTCAAATCCCTGCCGAGACTCTTCGACATCTTCATCAATAAATTCAGTGATGCCTTTGACCAAGGAGTGCTGTAAGCGTTTATTGACTTCCCAAGTCCGCCACTCTAAATCTTGCTTATTCTTTTCTTGCGTACCATCTTGCCGATACTCTTCAGCTAATTCGAGTAAGATATCGGTGGCGTCGTCTTTACGATTAAGCACCACATCTTCAACCGCTTCTCTCAGCTTTTCTGGTATTTCGCTATAAACCTCAAGCTGGCCAGCGTTAACGATGCCCATATCCATGCCAGCTTGAATTGCATGATAGAGAAAGACCGCATGAATCGCTTCACGAACTTTGTCGTTGCCTCGGAAGGAGAAGGATACGTTTGAGACACCGCCAGAAATCATGGCGTGTGGTAAATTCTTTTTGATCCATTCGGTGGCTTCGATGAAGTCCACTGCATAGTTGTTGTGTTCGTCGATCCCTGTAGCGATAGCAAAGATATTGGGGTCGAAAATAATGTCACAGGGATCAAATCCAACTTGCTCGGTTAAGATTTTATAGGCACGGGCACAGATTTCGGTCTTGCGCTTGAAGGTATCGGCTTGGCCTTGTTCATCGAAAGCCATCACGATCACCGCAGCGCCGTAGCGTTGGATCAATTTGGCCTGTTCAAGAAATACTTCCTCGCCTTCTTTAAGCGAAATCGAATTGACCACACCTTTGCCCTGAATGCATTTTAAACCAGCTTCAATCACTTCCCACTTCGACGAGTCGAGCATGACGGGAACGCGGCTGATATCGGGTTCCGAAGCTATCAGGTTCAAAAAACGCTGCATTGCTGCAGTAGAATCCAACATGGCCTCATCCATGTTGATATCGATGATTTGAGCGCCATTTTCTACTTGCTGTAAGGCAACTTCGAGCGCGGTTTCATAATCGTCTTCTTTGATCAGTCGCAGAAAACGTTTTGACCCAGTCACGTTGGTTCGTTCGCCGACATTAAGAAATAGACTGTCTTGATCAATGGTTAAAGGCTCTAAGCCTGACAAGCGACACTTTTGGTCTTTATTGATGCTGAGCCTTGGCGTCTTATTTTTTACCAACTGGCTAAAATATGCGATATGTTCTGGCGTGGTACCACAACAACCACCGATGATGTTAATCATGCCATCATCGACCCATTGCATCATTTCTTCTGCCATGTCCTGTGGGGTTTCATCATAACCGCCGAACTCATTAGGCAGGCCTGCATTTGGGTGCGCAGAAATATTAAACTCACTGATACGGTTGAGTTCGGTGACATAAGTACGCAAGTCTTTTGGCCCTAAAGCACAGTTTAAACCTATGGAAATAGGGTTGGCGTGACGCACTGAGTTATAGAAGGCTTCGGTTGTTTGGCCGGTTAGCGTTCGTCCAGAAGCGTCTGTAATAGTGCCGGAGATCATGATAGGTAATTCAACATCATGATCATCAAAGTATTTTTTCACGCCATAAATGGCTGCTTTGGCATTTAAAGTATCGAAAATGGTTTCGATCAGCAGCAAATCTGCTCCGCCCCGATATAGCGCATCGGTTGATTCATAATAGGCATCGGCCAGTTGATCAAAGCTGACGTTTCGAAATGCTGGGTCATTGACGTCAGGCGATATGCTACAGGTTCGATTGGTTGGCCCTAACACGCCAGCCACAAATCGTGGTTTCTCAGCAGTCGAGTATTCGTCGGCAATTTCCTTGGCTAAGCGAGCTGACTCGTAATTAATTTCAGCGGACAAGTCCTCCATATCGTAATCAGCCATGGCGATACGGGTGGCATTAAAGGTATTGGTTTCAATAATGTCTGAGCCTGCTTTAAGGTACTCTTCGTGAATATCTTTAATGATTTTAGGTTGCGATAGGCTGAGCAAATCATTATTACCCTTGACGTCGCAGTGCCAGTCTTTAAAGCGTTCGCTTCGATAATCTTCTTCTTCCAGCTTATATTGCTGGATCATGGTGCCCATGGCGCCATCTAACACAAGGATGCGCTCTTTGAGTAACTCTCTAATACTGAGATTATTGTTAGCTGATGTCATTGTTTCTGCCACATTATTTGATGATGTCTAGCGTCTAGCTTTCTAACTGGCCTGAGAAAACCCGGTTGCCGAGGAAAAAGTATAATTGCACAAAAGAAGTATAGACGTCTAAATAGCTTGTGGCTATAATACCACCGAGTTGAAGAAGGGTGAACCGTTTTATGGCTATTTACCCAGTAAATAAGTTCATGCTTCTTTAAAACTACAATCATTCGATATAACTACTGACTAATAAGGTTCCTTGCGATTAATCGGGAAACCAGTGAGATTCTGGTACTGCCCCCGCAACGGTAATAAAGAGCGTTACTCCATGGCCACTGAGTAGATACTTGGGAAGGCGGAGTGACTTAGCATGGTATTTTGCTAGAGCTTTTGAGTCCGGAGACCGGCCCTATTAGACGTTGAGCAGATCGGTGGGCTCTTGCTCAATATGAAGTGGTTATTAATTTAATGCCCGCTAGAATTAAGAGATCTAGCAATGACACAACAAACATTAGCTGCCCGCTCGGCGGCAGCTGCAATAACAGCAATTTGTGGCTTTGGCGCGCCAACAGCTTACGCAGAAGAGCCTGTTATTGGCGATGACAATACGGTGGTTATCACGGCCTCTCGGTTTAAAGAGGAGAGCGTTCGACTGCCAACTAACATCACGATCATTTCCAAAGAAGATATTGAGCGTAGCAATGCAACACAAATTGCTCAGTTGTTAAAGCGCGTGGCGGGGATTCAAGTATCCTCTGTCAGCGGTAAAACCACCGTCAGTATGCGAGGAATTTCGGCCGAGCAGGCGAGTAATAATGTACTGATCCAAGTGGATGGACGCCGACTTAATTATACGGATATTGCAGCGCCTGACTTGGAGTCTGTTTTAGTAGCGGATATTGAGCGCATCGAAATTATTCAAGGCGCGGCGAGCACTTTGTATGGTGACCAGGCTGTTGCTGGTGTGATTAATATCATCACCCACTCGGGTAAAAACAAAGAGTCTAGCGCGAATCTAGTTGGCGGAAGCTATGGCACGGTCCAAGGGAGCTTAAACCTTAATCATGCGTTAAGTCAGGATTGGTCATTCTTGCTGAGTGCGAACTATTTAGAAACTGATAATTACCGTGATCATAACGAGCGTGAGCAATCGCAGTTAGGGTTGAAATTTCATTATTTAACGGAAACGTCGGACTGGCTGTTTGAGTTGAATACAAACAATGAAGATTTGAATACGCCGGGAGCTTTACTAGAGTCCGATTTAGATAAATCGACTCAATCACGCCCAGAGTTTGCTAATGATTATGTGGATACACAACAGGGTGTGTTGCGTGTCTTTGGTCAAGAAACCATTGATGACAACTGGCAGTATGCGATTGATGTTAACTACTTAGACTCGGACATTGAAAGTATCAACAGCTTTGTTGGCTTTCCAACGACAACGGTTAACACTACAGATCGTAAGCAGTGGAGTGTTTACCCTCGAATAAAAGGGCAATGGCAGGCTGACTCAGGCTCTATCGATTGGATCAATGGGCTTGATTATGATCATGCGGAATATGCCTTTTCGCTGCTGGGGCGAGGCAATGAGCAAGTGGTTAAAAGTGTGTATTCGCAACTTTTTGTGCCGGTTTCACAGCATACGGATTTAGAGCTTGCGGCTCGTTACGCTCGCGTCGAAGATGATTTAGTGGACTTTATGGTGTACCCAACGGGTATTAAGTTAAAAAATTCAGCTACGGCTTATGATTTAGGAGCGAGTCATCAATTTGATAAGCGCAGTAAAGGCTATGTGAGGTTTAGTAAGAATTATCGTTTTGCCAAAGTCGATGAACAATCTTACACAGCAGATGGAGTGGTTGGCTTGGAGCCACAAACGGGTGATTCATTGGAAGTGGGTTATGAGCAAACGCTAGGGCATGGTTTTTTAAAGTTGTCGGTATACCAGTTAGAGTTGGATGATGAGATTTTCTTTGACCCAGCTGTTACACCGCCTCCAGGAGCTTTCTTTCCAGGCGCCAATGTGAATGGCGGGCGTTCAGAACGATTAGGTTTTATCGCGGATTATCAGGCGGATATTTCATCCAAGCTAACATCTGGCATCAATTATCATTATGTCGACGCTGAGATTAAGCAGGGCGAGCCAAGCAGTCAGGGCAGTACTATTCCAGGAGTGTCGGAGCATACCATCAATGGTTGGTTTGACTGGCAAATCGATAAAGTCGCTAATTGGTATCTTGAAGTTAATTATCGTGGGAGCCGTTATCAAGAAGGAGATGTGGCAAATGCCTTACCCAAAATTGAGAGCCATGTGATCTTGAGCTCAGCGATAAACTGGCGTTGGCAGCAACTCACTCTGGGTATTCGCGTGGATAATCTATTGGATAAGGAATATATCGATTATGCGCAATTTGGCGGCTATTATCCTGCGAATGGACGAAATGGTTATGCTAAACTGAGTTATCGTTTTTAAAGGCAACGTGGAACTCTATGGCTAATCGTTTAACTCAGATAACAACCGGTGCTGGTGACGGCGGCACGACACGTTTGGCTGATGGTAAAAGTGTCAGTAAGTCATCGTTACGTATCGATGCGATAGGCTCGGTGGATGAGCTGAATGCTGCTGTTGGGATCTTCTTGGCCGCTTTACCACACCTAGATAAGGCAAATTTTTCTGAGTTTGATGATATTCAGATGTTTTGTCAGCAGGTCCAAAATGAGCTGTTTAACGTAGGAGGGGAGTTGGCATCGCCCAGTAATCATTTCCTATCAGGCTCCGCTACTGACGATATAGAGCATTTTATTGAGCAATGGAACGCGACATTGCCAGCGCTTAAAGAGTTCGTGATACCCGGGCAAAACTTACCCTCTGCGCATGCTCATTTTGCGCGCTGTGTAGCAAGACGAGCTGAAAGGGATGTTGTAAGGCTGGGGGAGCAAGAAACAATCTCTACCGAATTGTTAGTGTATTTAAACCGTCTATCAGATGCCTTCTTTATTATTGCACGACTAACCGGTAGGGCAGACTCGACACAGGAGCCACAGTGGCAAAAATGAGAGCCTCACGAATGGGCAATGATTAAGTCTTAGAGAATCAGTTATGAGTAAATTATCGATAAAAACAGTCACCTTAGTGACTATTATTTTAGCGCTTGGCGCTTACCGGTTGTTTCCACATCCGTTCAACGTAACCCCTGTGATGGCAATGGGGCTTTTTGCAGGGACTTATTTTGATAAAAAATGGATGGCCTTTGTAATACCCATGTTATCGATGTTTCTGGCGGATATTTTCTTAGGCTTCCATAACACTATGCTGTTTGTTTATGGTGCTATTTTAGTGGCTGTTTCGATTGGCTTTTTACTCAGAGACTCTGTCAGTTCGTTGAAGGTAATCGGCGCTTCCGTGGCTGGCTCTATACTCTTTTTTGTAATTACAAATTTTGGTGTGTGGGCGGTTAGCGACTATTACCCAAAAACTTGGCAGGGCCTAACAACTTGTTTCACCATGGCGATCCCGTTTTTTCAGCGAACTCTGTTAGGCGATCTCTTTTTTAATGGCGTTTTGTTTATTAGTTATTGGTATTTCGCTAAGTCACTCGGGCGCTACACTTTGGAGATTAGCCGCTCAAGTCACTAGGCTTTATCGAGCGAAAGGTTTTCAATAACCAGAAACTCTTTAACGGCGGTTAATTCTAGACTCAGTGATAAGGTCTGAGAGCTATCCGTAGAAATAAGCCATTGCTCAAAGAGATTTCCATCCTTCAGTCTTGAGCTTGTTTGCTCTTGCACCCTTAGTTTTTGGTATTGGTTGGTGACTTTCTGATGTAATGAGGAAAACTCAGCGGCCCCCATTGTTTTAGTGAATTCGTCGCTAAAATAACGCCAAACTAGCGAGTAGTTGCCGACATTTAAGGCGCGAACTAAATCATCAACGATATCTTGGGTGATTTTTAACCGTTGCTCTGGGGTTAATTGGTTAAGTTTTAGCTCTGAAAGTTCAGTTTTCGACATGGCTTCACAGTCTTTTGCACTTAGCCCTGTAATTCAGGGCTTAAATCTCTATAATTGAATCAACGAAATCTACAATGTGATTGGGCAAAAGTCTAGTTTATGATTCATTATCAGATCCACCCTGTAAATCCAGAAGCACACTTATTTGAGGTTAAACTCTTTTTAGATACCGTCGGAGCCGACGGGCAGTTGCTTTACATGCCAAACTGGATCCCTGGAAGTTATATGGTAAGGGACTTTTCAAAGCATATTCAATGGATCAAGGCAGAAAATGCTAGCGGCCAGTTGGAATTAGGCCGAGTCGATAAGTCGACTTGGAAGTTGCCAACGTCTGACAGTCCTGTGACGGTGACTTATCAAGTGTATGCATGGGACCTGTCTGTTAGAGGAGCGCACCTCGATCAAACACACGGTTTCTTTAATGGCACTTGTGTCTTTTTTGCTGTATCAGGTCGTGAAGATGAAACTTGTACCATTGATATTACTCGGCCTGATGGTGATGATTATGTCCACTGGCGCCTAGCGACAGGGCTAAAACCTATCGAAGGGACCAGCGAGTTTGCATTTGGACGTTATCAAGCGATGGATTACGCGGAGCTTATTGATTGCCCAGTGGAGATGTCTGACTTCCACCTTATTAGTTTTGAAGCTTGTGGCGTTCCGCACCATATGGTGCTAACTGGTCGACATAAAGTTGATGAGAAGCGCTTGTCTGATGATTTGACCAAAATTTGTGAGCATCATATTCGTTTCTTTGGCGACGAAGCGCCGATGGAACGTTATGTGTTCATGACCTACGTCTTAGGCAGTGGCTTTGGTGGCCTTGAGCATCGAAATTCGACTGCTTTGCACTGCAGTCGTGAAGATTTGCCTTTAGAAACCGATGACCAAGATAAGGTTAAAGACACCTACCAGACCTTCTTAGATTTGTGCTCTCACGAATACTTCCACACTTGGAATGTTAAACGGATCAAGCCCGCGGAATTCTTGCCTTATGACACGCAAAACGAAAGTTATACAGAGTTATTGTGGGCCTTTGAGGGGATTACCTCTTACTATGACAATTTGGCATTAGCTCAAACACAGTGCATTGATAAAGAAGAATACTTAACCCGTTTAGCTAAAACCTTAACGTCTGTCAGACGTTCTAAAGGGCGTCTAATTCAAACGGTTACGGATTCGAGTTTTGATGCTTGGACTAAATTCTATAAGCAAGATGAAAACGCACCCAATGCAGTCGTGAGCTATTACACGAAAGGTGCTGAAATTGCCTTGTGTTTGGACTTATTAATTAGAGAAAAAACTGATTGGAACAAGTCGTTAAAAGATATCATGCGTCGTCTATGGGCAGAGTATGGGAAAGTACAGAAGGGTGTTGAAAACGATACGATTCAGTCAATAGTATTAGAAGAAACCCCTGAAACATCCCACGATGACATTAAGGAGTTTTTTGAAACGGCGTTATACAGCACCAACCCATTACCAACAGAGAGGTTACTGTCTCATTTAGGGTTATGCTTAGCCTACCTCCCACGTTCAGACAGAAATGATCGCGGAGGTTTTAAAGCCAGCTTACCTCAGGATAAGCATTTGGCAGACTTAGGGTTAGAGTATAAGTCAAAAGCTACGGGGGTTTTGGTTAAGAGTGTTTACGCTGATTCTCCGGCTGGGAAAGCGGGTATATCAGCTGGCGACCACTTAATCGCTATGGATGGACTTCGTATTAATGCCTCAACCTTTGACCGCGAGATTAAACAGGTTCCTGTTGGTGAGAGCATTTCGGTCGTTGGCTTTCGACGTGATGAACTGATGACGTTTAGGGTGGCACTTGAAGCGGCAGAGTGTGATACTGCTTATATTACTTATGCTGATGATTTTGATAAACATCAGAGTAACTTTGAACACTGGTTAAACATAAAAGATTCTGGACAATAAACACTATGAAAATTGTGACATTTAATATTAATAGTATTCGTACTCGTGCTCATCAAATGGAAGCGCTGGTAGAAAAGCATGATCCTGACATTATTTGTGTTCAGGAAACTAAAGTCCATGATGATATGTTTCCTTTTGATTTGTACAAAGACTTGGGGTATCACATAGAAATTCATGGTGGAAAAGCTCATTATGGCGTTGCGACATTCAGCAAAAAAAAGCCCATTGCCGTAGAGAAAGGCTTTCCCAATGATCCTGAAGATGCTCAACGCCGAATGATCATTACCACGTTCCAGTATGGTAATGAAACGATTAAGGTACTTAACGGCTATTTCCCACAGGGTGAGAACCGTGAACACCCAACCAAGTTTCCTTATAAGCAAAAATTCTACCAAGACTTACAAGACTACTTAGACAGTCATGACATTGAAAATGTAAGAACCATTGTTCTTGGTGATATTAATATTTCACAACTGGATATTGATATCGGTATTGGTGAACCCAATCGCAAGCGTTGGTTAAGAGAGGGTAAGTGTAGCTTTTTACCAGAAGAACGTGAGTGGGTTCAGCGCATGTTAAGTGCTGGGCTGTATGATACCTACCGTACAATAAACCCCGATAAAGATGATAA
This sequence comes from Kangiella geojedonensis, assembly GCF_000981765.1. Classification (GTDB taxonomy): domain Bacteria; phylum Pseudomonadota; class Gammaproteobacteria; order Enterobacterales; family Kangiellaceae; genus Kangiella; species Kangiella geojedonensis. The sequence continues at coordinate 883,890 of NZ_CP010975.1, forward strand.
GTTTAGCTGGTTTGATTATCGCAGTCGTGGTTTTGAGCGCGAGCCTAAGCGAGGACTGCGTATTGACTCAGTGTTTGCCTGCGATTGGCTTAACCAGCGAGCAGTAGCATCAGATATTGATTATGAGATTCGTAGTATGGAGCGTCCATCGGATCACGCACCAGTTTGGACGGAGTTTAATTTAGACAAGTAGTAATAATTTATGACGAAAAGCTGGAAATGGTTAAAAAGGATATTGTGGGTCTTATTAGGATTCTTCGTACTACTGTTTCTGGCTGTTTCCGTTTTTGTCTATATTATAAACTCTGAATCTTATCTTGAGGATTATTTAAAAGAACACCTTGGCGTCGAAGCAACAGTTGGTGAGTTAGACGTTTCGCTATTGAGTGGGACTATCAAAATCAGCTCTAGCGTTATCGGGCCTAAAGATGACCCTTTTGTCCAGTTCGAGCGATTAGAAGGGGAGCTGGATTATAGTCACTTATGGTCAAGCCAGCTGACGGTGGAGTTACTACAACTAACCAACGCAAAAGTTCGTTATCCTTTTGAGTTCAAACTCAAAGAAGACGAAACAACCTCTGAAGAGACATCACTGCCGTTTGATTTTATTGATGTCGCAGCCATCGATATTAATAACCTCGACTTCGAGTACCGTGGTGAAGTGACGCTATTGGCAAAAGGAGCTGAAGTTAAAGTTCGGAATATTCCTGTTGCTGAAGATGGATTTCTTTTATTTGAAGATTTGCAGCGCTTAGTTAAAGCGAGCAACACCACTCTAGAAGCAAGCTTAAAAACGTTACAGTCAGATAAAACCCAGTTAAATGACCTTAGCTTAAATGCTCACATCGATGGTCAGCGACTGGTGATTGATGATGTTTACTCAGGTCAATCATCAATTAATATCAATTTATTGGATCACTCACAAGCGTCATCCGTTCCAGCTACTCAGGTTAAGCAAGACGGCAAGAGTTCTAATCCGACATCGCCGAAAGCTGAGAGCTTAGAACTTCCTTTTAATGATATTGTGATCAAGAAAATCGATTTGGGTAAGACAGACCTTGCAATTCAGGATCAGCATGAGCTATCGATCAAGGCGATAGAGGCTGAGTTTTCTGAGCTGCTACTCGTTCAAGATAAAAAAGCACTGTGGCTCGATTGGCCTGCGTTTTATCAAGCCCAAAATAGCCAGTTTAACCTGAGCTCAGAAGTCATGCAGTCTGCAATTATGGATTTTGAAAGCTTGCATCTAACCGGTGAGCTTAAGGGCGGACAGTTTGTTATTCCACAACTAGATATTGTGCGTCCTGCTGTAAAGCTTAACCAAGACACTGATGTTGCTAACAGCGACAGTAGCGCATCGGACAATCAGTGGTTCTTGCCTTTTAAAACCGCAACGCTACTTAAGGGCAATGTTTCTCAAGGGAGTCTTGTATTGACACAGAGCGGTGCAGAGCACTCTGTGTCAAAGGTTGATCTTGAGCTTACTAAAATACCACTAGTTGTTGATAATCAACCTGTCTTTGCTATTGATAGCCTGAATGTTGGAGGCGAGCAGGCGTCCGTGCTACTTAAAAGAGGCACTTACTCTGGCAGTTTTGGTGAAGTTGGCAACATGACTTCAGAGCTGACTTTGACGAACTCTTCTCTTGAAATCCAGCGAGTTACTGTTGAACAGCCGAATATCCAGTATCAATTGACGAATGTTAGTTCGGCTGAGGCACAGCAAGCGACGCCTTCGCTGCTGCCCATTGAGTCCATTAGTCTGACCGAGCTTAAGGTCAAGAATGGCAATGGGGCACTCAATATCACCGAGTCGAATCTGCAGTATGCCGGCGAAGGTTTAACGATCAGCGCATCCAACATCCCCATTTATAACGGCGGCGAGTGGGTTGTTACAGATCCCAAGTCTTGGCAACAGCAGTCGATACTTTCTTTTGAAGCAGATGCACTTAAAGTGCCACAAGGCAGTTTAGCCGGCTTGAAAGTGAACACTGAATATCAAAATAACCGGTTAAGCGTGAAAGAGCTGGGACTGAGTTCAGCTGAGTTGTCGATTGATGCCACGATGGACGATAGCGCTCAAGGTACGCCATCAAGTGAGTCGTTACCGATTGATTATGTCGAGCTTAACAATATTAATTTGCGACAAATAAGTCTGGGTTATCAAAATGATGACGTTCAATATCAGGTGTCGAACGGTAACCTTGTCTTGAGTCACTTTCCATTGGTCCGAGATGGCCAACTGTTAAGCAATCCGATGCCACATTTTGCTAATTCCGCAAATACCATTCGACTTAACATTGACAAACTTAGCGTCCCAGAAGGAAGTGTCAGCGGATTAGACCTGAAAGGGACATTGCGCAATAAAGATTTAATGCTCGACCGCCTACATACTCGTAGTGCAGATATTATGCTGGTTCTACCCAAACAAGATCACTCAGCTAGTGAGGAAAGCACTAAAGAAGACCAGCAGCAACAAAAAGAAGCCTCAAAGTTTGCCTTGCGAACATTGAAAATTGGTGATTTAAAGCTTCGCAATGTGAATGCTGAGATTCAGCAGGGCAAGGACGATAATGCTGAAACGATATCGGTTAATGATTTTTATCTCGGAGCTACTGAGCTTATGGTGGCCAAAAATCATCAAACTATTGATCAATGGTACGGCTCTCAGCTTGAAAATGCGTTTACGTTGATTGCCCTCAAGGTCGGAACCATTGCTCGGAAACAGACGGATATCAACAATCTGACCGTTACAGCGGTTCAAGATAAGCAAACTATTACCATCCAGCCTTTACGAGTGACGATTAATGAAGCTCCGATCAGTGCTAAATGGGTGCTTGATTTAACTCAGCAACCTTACCGCTCTACTTATGTCTCAGAGTTCAATAATTTGCTGCTGGAAAAACTTGTTGAGCCTGAAGCTAAGGACGGTATCGCTATGTCTGGCAGTTTACAGGGCGATATTAACATTCAGTTTTTAGGAGTCGATGCTGAAACTATCGCAGATACTTTACAAGGGAAAGTATTCATTCGAAATCAAACGCCTGTAACCTTACATCGACTGAACGTTAATAAAGTTTTGAGAAGTTTCTTAGACAGTCAAAAGTTCGGATTGCTGGATGTAGGTGGCTTGTTACTCGCAGGTCCTCTGGGACTTTTGGCATCTCAAGGCGTTAGTCTTCAAGATACTCTTAGCCAGTTAGGTGCCGATAAAGGGGATACACATTTTTCTCACCTTAACGTCGATATGGACATAGAAAAAGGTATTATGTCGACCAAGGATGTGGCCGCTGCTACTCAACAGTACCGCTTTGCCTTTAATGGGCAGATTAATTTAGCGGCACAAGAGTTCAAGGATTTTGAATTTGACATCATTAATGAAAAAGGTTGTAGCGAGTACGGACAAACCCTTAACGGCAGCCTGACTTCCCCTGATATTGAAACATTCACTGCGGCCTTTGATGCCGTAACCGGTTCGATTACTGGCTTGTTCAAGCAAGGCGTTGGTTTGATTACAGGCGGAGCCTGCTCAGCTATCTATGAAGGTGTGGTTCCACACCCTGAAGACGGTGCTGAGATTATTCCTAAGGAGCAACAGCGAACCATAGACCCTAACGCAGAAGATGCTATAGAAGAGGGTAGTGCTGATGAAGAAGAAGCCGATAACGCAAATTAGCCGTGAGCAATAGCACCCTTGTTAACGCCTTCAAAGGCTTTAACTTCTAGTTTTGCATTAGGCTCTAAGACTTTTAGCTGTTTGAGGATATGATTAGCAATCAACTCTACGGTTGAGTCATTTTTCATGATGTGACACCGTGCTTTAGGGATTTCTAGAGAAAAATACCCTTGTTCGCTGGTATAGGCAAAGCGGTAATAGTCTTTTGAGCTTTCGACTTCTGGCTCAACCAAGTCTTCTTCGGTACCAATATAAATATCTTCCCACTTCTCGCTCCAAAAAGCTTCGAGCTTCTGGCTGCGTTGTCCATTATCAAAAATATGGATGCGCGAACGATGACCATGAGCAATTCGCTGACAGTCGCCAAGATGCTTCTTTAAGCCGTGGGCATAATGATAATAATTACCAGTGATGGCTTCAGTACTGAGCTTAAGGTTAATTTTCGCAACGTTAGCGGGTACGACTTCAAGACACGCTTCATTCAGCACCTTAATAACATCGTCCATAGTCACTTCTTCTGCGTCTAACAAAACAACGGCTTGCTCGGGTGACTGGTGGTAATAACGGTGACCTGAAGTGTCTGATAGAGTGAGCTTTAACCCTTGGTCGTTATGTTCAGTGGTCACATACTTGCTATTGGCTGGAACCACAAACTTGTGATCAACCGTTGCGTCGATGGCTTGTTTGATGCGTTTCTTCACATCACCGAAGTCGAATACCATGCCCTGATCGTCTAGCTCACCTTCTAAGACAAGGTCAACAATCCAGCTTTCACCGACAATTCCACGGTGAATATCGAAAAAAGCAAAGTCAATTACGGTAAGTTGGTCAACAAAGAGTGCAGGCATAGCCAAAACCAAGGAGTGGTTAACGTTTAATCTTGCGATAAATTATAGCATAATCGGGACAAACTCTAATCAAGATTTTAAAGATGACAAAAAAATATGACTTGTACGCGCTCGGAAATGCTTTGGTGGACGTTGAAATCGAAGTCAATGAAACTGAGCTAGAACGTTTGGGCGTTGAAAAGGGTGTGATGACATTGGTCGATGAAGAGCGTCATGATTATTTATTAGGCCATCTCAAAGGAAATATTCACCAAAGAGCATCAGGCGGTTCAGCAGCTAATAGCGTAATCGCGCTGGCACAGCTTGGCGGGAAAGCGTTTCATTCATGCAAAGTTGCTAAAGATGAAGCTGGCGTATTTTACTCGGATGATTTAGATGATGCTGGTGTCACCAATACCTTGAGTCAACTAGAAGGTAACGAAGGTACAACAGGAAAGTGCTTGGTCATGATTACCCCTGACGCCGACCGGACCATGAATACTTTCTTAGGCATCAGTAGTGAACTTAAAGAGCAGGATATTAATTACGAAGCGCTTGGCGACAGTCAGTATTTGTATATTGAGGGTTATTTAGTCAGCTCGCCAGACGCTCATTTTGCAGCGATTAAAGCGCGTGATTTCGCTAGAGAGAAAGGTGTTAAGGTCGCGACCACTTTATCGGATCCAAACATGGTTCGTTTTTTCAAGCCAGAGATTGAGCAGATTCTCGATGGTGGTGTGGATTTATTATTCTGTAATGATGACGAGGCTTTAGAGTATACAGGCACTGATAACGTTGAAAAGGCACTGACCATTTTGTCACAGCAAGCGAAGCAAGTTGTGATTACTTTAGGTAAAGAAGGTGCCTTAAGTTTCGATGGCGAGAAAGTACAAACGATTGAGCCATTTAAGGTGAAAGCGCTTGATACCAATGGTGCTGGCGATATGTTCGCAGGTGCATTTATGTTCGGTCTAACCAACGGTTTAAGCTGGGCAGATTCAGGTAAGCTAGCAAGCTTCGCATCAGCTCACCTTGTGACGCAGTTTGGCCCACGCTTAAAGTCAGAAGCTGTGGCCGAGTTACAACAGTTTGTTAAGAAAGAATTCTCTATTCAGTAAATCGCAAACGTTGTTAAGGACTGACAAGTAGAATTTGTTTATGAGGCATATTTTTATCATGAGACATGGCGACGCTCCTTACATTAATGGGGAGCGTCAAATTTCTGAGACGGGGCATCAGCAAATCAAGCAAATGACACGCTGGTTTGCAGAATATCTGCTAAAACACGAAACTAAGCTCGATACTTTATTGGTGAGTCCAGTTTTGCGAGCACAACAAACCGCAGATACCTTTGAAGAAACCCTATCTTCTCTAGTCGATTATCGTTGGCAGCGACAAACAGAGTCTTTGTTGAGTTCAGAATCTGATCCTGATATGACGATTCCTTATGTTGAAGAAGCGACAGAAGGAACCACTATGTTGATCAGTCACATGCCTCTGGTTTCTCATTTATGGGCCGGTTGGTTGAGAGGGGAGAGTCAATATTTCCCGACCGCAGCGATTGGCAGCCTCGTGTTTAATAAGATGAATCAGAGCGCTAGAAAAGTGTCGTTCCACACGCCAGAGTAAGTATATTCAAAGAATCTTCTGGAAGTCCTTGAGAAAAATAGCTAGCATTGCGTTTCTATGACATTTGTGTGACATCGGTTTTGAACGAACTAACAGTCAAAAAAGCAAACCTACTTAGAGCTTGGTGGGTAATATTGGTCTCTATTGCCGCAACGGGCAAGTATAGTCTATTGACCCTTGGAACCGCTCTATTTAATCGCAGCGAATCAGCCAAAAAGACCGTGAGGCCTAAAATTGACCGCGTTATTTATCGTTGGGGAACTTGCCTAGTCAATGCGGTTCGTCTGCGTTGGACGGTGGAGGGTGATTTAGAGAGTCAGGCTGAGCCTGGGCGTCGTGTTATTATTGTCGCTAATCATTCCAGCGCATACGATATTCCGCTTATTTTTGCTGCGCTCCCAGGCAGTATTCGTATGATTTCTAAGAAAGAATTGTTCAAAATCCCACTGCTCTCTAGAGCGATGAAAACCGCTGAAATCCTTTCGATCGATCGACAAAATCGGCAACAAGCGATTAAAGACCTCAGTATCGCTAAAGAAAAAATGGAGAGCGGTATTCGCATTTGCATGTTCCCAGAAGGAACCCGTTCAAGTAATGGCAAGCTCTACCCACTGAAAAAAGGCGCCATTCGGTTAGCCATTGATACTAATGCATTGATTATTCCTGTGGCGATCGAAGATATCTATAAAGTGCTTCCTAATAAAAAGTGGTTACAGATGCGTTTAAATCAAAAGGTTAGCGTAAAGGTAGGCAAGGCTATTGATTGTCGAGAATTTGAGGTGGCAGATCGCAATCAACTTACAGAATTAGTATATAATTCATTATATAGCATGTTAAGCGAACAGCAGGGCGAGGTGGCCTCATGAATGAACAAGACATTTACCAACAAGCTGAACAAGAGTTAAGCAGCATCGCTGACTTTGTACGCTTTGCGGCAACACAGTTCCACCAATCCGATCTGTATTTCGGTCATGGCACAGATAATCCGTGGGATGAGGCTGTCGCTGTTGTACTTCAAATGCTTGATTTGCCAGCAGATTATCCTCAAAGTATGCTAGGTGCTCAGGTTCTTACAGAAGAAAAGAAGCACTTAATTCATGCTATTAAAACTCGGGTCTCCGAGCGAAAACCCTTAGCGTTTATTACTAATAAAGCTTATTTTGCAGGTTTAGAGTTCTTTGTTGATGAGCGAGTCCTAGTGCCGCGCTCACCAATTGCTGAATTGATCCATAATGATTTTTACCCATGGCTTGAAGCCGATAACCCGAAAGTATTGGATTTATGCTGTGGAAGTGGTTGTATTGGCCTTGCTACGGCGGCCTATATCGATGATGCCGAAGTCGTGATGTCTGATATATCAGAAGATGCGTTGACGGTAGCTGAAATTAATATTGAGCGTTTAGGCTTGTATCATAAAGCACGTGCGGTGCAGTCTGATTTGTTTGATGGCTTAGAGGGTGAGCAGTTTGACTTGATCGTCTCCAACCCACCGTATGTTGACGCTGAAGATTTAGCTGACATGCCACAAGAGTATCACCACGAGCCTGAAATTGGCTTGGGTTCAGGGCTTGATGGTTTGGACATTACACGCCAAATTTTAGAAAATGCGGCACACTACTTAAGCGACCAAGGTGTTCTTATCGTAGAGGTCGGAAACAGTTGGCCAGCTCTTGAAGAAAGCTTCCCTGAGGTTGAGTTTAACTGGATTGAATTTGAACAGGGTGGTGATGGTGTCTTTGTTTTAACTAAAAAACAATTACTCGAATATTTCAGCTAATTCATGTTATTTGAAGCACCGTTACAACAGTTTGAACCTAGCCCGATTGACAGCTCATCTTCTGAATGCTGCTATCAACAACCGAGTGTTCAGCACTTGGCTGAAGCCTTCAATCGGCATTTTAAGCAACACAGTACCCAATTAATGCCTGGTGCTACGGAACCGTTTTACCAGGCTGCTAAGTCCCCAGATGAAGCTGCTATCATTTTTTCAAGCCACGACTATTTCTCCAGTGCGCTCCACGAGATCGCACACTGGTGTATTGCTGGTGTTGAACGCCGTCAGATAGACGATTATGGTTACTGGTATGAGCCCGACGGTCGCAGTCCCGAGCAACAGATAGCGTTTTTTAAAGTCGAAGTAAAGCCACAAGCTTTAGAGTGGGCTTTTAGTCTTGCTGCAGGTATTCCCTTTAGACTAAGCATTGATAACCTTGACGGTGGTGCTGAAGCTTCAAAGCAAGCTGATGCTTTTCGTGATGACGTTTACCGTCAACTGGGTTGCTACTTCTTAGAAGGTTTTCCGCCACGAGCATTGTCTATGATACAGCTCTTATGCAAGCTCTATCGACAACAACACCCCATTCATCAACCGCATATAGACTCATGTTTACTTTAGGTTTTATCATTAATCCTTTTGCCGGCATTGGTGGCAAAGTAGGCCTCAAAGGCAGTGATGGCGAGGCCATTCGAACAGAAGCTTTCGCTCGCGGGGCAAAGCCACAGGCTGTTCAGCGCGCGAAAATTGCTCTGGAAGCATTGATGCCATACAAAGAACAGCTCCTTATCTTAACGGCTTCGGGCGATATGGGAGAGAACCTTCTTGAGGACATGGGGTTCCGATTTAAAGTGGTGTATCAATCACATGAGCCTTCAACTTCTGATGACACGATTAAGGCGGCTACGATCATGGTTGGACTTGAAGACAAGTCCGACGCTATTGATGTGTTGCTGTTCGCTGGAGGGGATGGCACTGCCCGAAATATTTATGAGGCCGTTGACGGCACTGTACCAGTTCTTGGTATTCCAGCTGGTGTAAAGATTCATTCAGGGGTCTATGCCGTAACGCCACATGCCGCAGGGTTAGTGATCGAGAAAATGATTAATAAAGAGCTAGTGAGCCTGCTTGAAACGTCGGTGATGGATATTGACGAAGATGCGTTCCGGAAAGGTGTGGTTCGAGCTAAGCAGTATGGCGAGATGCAGGTTCCAGCGGAGCATCGTTATGTCCAAGCCACAAAGTCGGGTGGGCGTGAGCTAGAAGAGTTAGTCCTACAGGATATTGCTGATTTTATCACCGACAATATGGATGATGATAATTATTATTTAATTGGCTCTGGATCAACCTGCGCTTTTTTGATGGAGTCGATGGGACTGGAGAATACCTTGCTAGGCCTCGACTGTGTCCATGCTGGCAAGGTTATCGCGAGCGATATGACAGAGTCGGACATATTAAGACTGCTGTCAGAGCACGGAGGAAAGGTCAAGCTAGTTATTACCGTGATTGGAGGACAAGGCCATATCGTTGGGCGAGGGAATCAACAGTTAAGTGCCAAAGTCTTATCACAGCTGGAAAAAGACGATATATATATCATTGCCACTAAAACCAAGCTTAAGGAACTGGAAGGGAAGCCGCTTATCGTGGATAGCGATGATCCCGCCTTGAACCAACGATTATCAGGTGTAATGAAGGTGATCACCGGTTATGAAGACTTTATTTTGTATCCAGTAGGACTAAACAATTAGGTGGGTTTAAGCTTTTGACCGCTCCTTTTGTGCGAGATCTCGCACAAAACTCTAAGCAAAGTCTGAAAAGTCGCAGGGTTTTAAGAGGTTTTTTAAATGCATCTTTTGTAACCCATTGATATACAAACATAAAAATAATTTTCCTAAATGAGCCGTGTTAACTTTTTCTTAATTTGCTCATTGCTCAAGTGAACGGTTTTGATAAAGTACCTCTCGTGTTCAGGGAGAACACACTATCTACAAATCGACTATCTAACGATAGGTTATGGAATAATAATTTAGGACATATTAAACGGACGTGTCATCCAAGGTAGGATACCGAAAAACTGTGGGACGGACTCATCCTATATTGAAAGCGGCTTTGGCCGCTTTTATTTTGACGGCAACATTTTCTTAGCGGCAACCACCCCTTAGCGACACCAAGTCATCATTGACAGCTACATTCGATATTTTCGTATATCATTCATTGGCTTATCGCATAACCTTCATTTCTTTTTTAGCGTAAATTTGTGTAGACTCAGGGATAGAATGTAACAAGCACTAGGTTTGTTATTGGGTGACATAACAAAAAGCGCAAACGTTTATGACGACTCGTGTCCTGCTAAATTTAGTACATCCTATTTTTGAAAAGTCTTGGGCTAACCAGGTCATGCTTGAGGCTATAAAGGATCTGGATTATGTTCGAGTTAATGACTTATATGAAGAATATCCCGACTATTTTGTCGACATTAAACGTGAGCAAAAGCTGCTACTCGAGCATTCCTTAATCATTTTTCAACACCCTTTTTATTGGTACAGCTCTCCTTCTTTACTCAAAGAGTGGCAAGACTTAGTCCTCGCAGAGGGGTTTGCTTATGGAGAAGGAGGCTACCAGTTAGCAGGGCGTTATTGGATGAATGCCATTACTGCTGGTGCGGCTAAAGACAGCTACACTCCTCATGGTTTTAACAATTTTTCGACCACTGAGTTGCTCAGACCTTTTGAGCAAACGGCTGATTTCTGTGGCATGAACTTTGTTGAACCGTTTGTGATGTATGAGGCTGAAACACTGAGTCACAGCGCTGTTGAAAAAGAAGCTCAACGTTATCGTGATTATGTGGATTCATTGGTTCAGTCTTTTGATTTGCTGAAAGACGCTGACAATACAGAGGAGGGATAAATGGAAGAAGCGAGCATTCTTTATCAAGCGTTTGTTTTCCTTCTCGCCGCGGTTGTTGGTGTTCCAATTGCGAAGCAGTTGGGCTTGGGGTCAGTTCTCGGCTATTTAATCGCAGGTATTATTATTGGTCCTTTTGCCTTAGGGTTAGTGGGACAAGATGTCACAGACATCATGCACTTCGCGGAGTTTGGCGTGGTCATGATGTTATTTTTGATTGGCTTGGAACTGCAGCCTAAAAAACTCTGGAAAATGCGAATGCCCATTTTGGGGCTTGGTGGCCTGCAGGTCATTATTACCATGCTCTTACTAACGCTGTTGGCTTTGGCGTTTGATCTGCACTGGAAAATGGCGCTTGCGATCGGCATGATTTTAGCTCTATCCTCAACCGCCATCGTATTACAAACTTTATCGGAGAAAGATTTATTACGAACTGATGCTGGCAAGTCAGCTTTTTCAGTGCTTCTATTCCAAGATATTGCCGTCATCCCCATGCTGACCTTGTTACCTTTATTGGCAACTTTGCCAGTAGAAAGCTCACAATCAGTTGGCCATACTGAGCTGGAAGCATGGCAACAGGCAGCGTTAGTCCTTGGCGTCATTAGTGGCATTATTATCGTTGGCCGTTATCTGGTAAGGCCTATTTTCAACTGGATTGCTCGCACAGGCCTGCGCGAGATTTTTATCGCAACCTCTTTGTTGTTGGTCTTAAGTATTACTATTGCTATGCAAGAGATTGGATTGTCACCAGCGTTAGGTGCTTTCTTGGCAGGGGTAGTGTTGGCGGAGAGTGAGTATCGACACGAATTAGAAGTGGGGCTGGTCACGTTTAAAAGTTTACTCTTAGGCCTTTTCTTTATAACGGTTGGCGCCAGCATCAACCTCGACATGCTGATGCAATCTCCAGGTCTTATTGCTTTGTTATTGGTATCTTTAATCGCGATTAAAATTATCGTGCTGATGATATTGGCTAAACAGTTCAAGATGTCGTTAATTGAGAATTTACTGTTCTCGTTTGCCTTAGCGCAAGGTGGTGAATTTGCTTTCGTTCTCTTTAGCTTCGCTTCTCAAAACGGAGTTTTGAGCAACGACATCATTTCCTTGCTCACTGTGGTGGTGGCGCTTTCGATGGCTCTAACGCCAGTGTTATTGATTGCTTGTGAAAAACTGATTATTCCGCGCTTGTCTTTCGGCAAAGAGCGCCGTGCCTTTGATAAAGTTGATGATGGTGAAACTCCAGTCATCGTCGCAGGCTACGGGCGCTTCGGACAGATCGTGTCGCGCATACTACGCTCGCAGGGGTTTGATACTACGTTGCTGGAGTACGATGCGGTTCAAATCGACTTGGTTAAGAAGTTTGGTACCAAAGCCTACTATGGTGATGTAACGAATGAAGAGGTACTTAGAGCCGCTGGCGCTGATGATGCGAAGATGATGGTCATTGCGGTTGGTAACCAAGAAAAGACGCTAAAAGTTATCGACCTGTGTCATAAACATTTCCCACACCTAAAGATTTACTCGCGTGCTAAAGGTCGTCGTGAAGCTTATGAGCAGAAGAAAGCTGGTGCTGATTTTGTCATGCGTGAAACCTTGGGGTCAGCGGTGGTACTGGGTAGAGAAGCTTTGATGGGACTCGGCTATCGTAAGTATCAAGCGCACAGAACGGCAACCGCATTTTACCACTATGATTCTCAACATTTAGAAGAGTTAGCTGAGTTGTGGGGTGATAAGCAATACGTGATTAAAGCTGCTGAGCGCGCAGAAATGCTGGAGGCTGTTTTGAAAGCTGACCAAAGAGACTCAAAAGTTATGCGCCGCGCGTGGAATACACCCGTGTCACTGGAAGAAGAGGAGAGTGATGACTCCGAAAACGAGGGCGAAAACTCTGACTCTTCTTCAAAAGAATCATCAGAAAAGAAGAAATCTCGGCCTTGAACTTGCCCGAAATTGGTTATCTAGAATTGTTAATAAGCTGCTTCCCCGTTGTGTTGGTGGCAGTTATTTTTTATCGCTGGAAAGCCAATAGCAAAGAATTAATCATTGCCACCTTACGCATGGTAGGACAATTGATTGCGATTGGCTTTGTGCTGGTCTATTTATTCAAAGAAACTTCCAGTTGGTTAGGCCTATTAGTCATGTCAATAATGCTCGTCGCTGCGGGTTGGATTGCCATGAGACCATTGGTTGATAAGAGTCTTAAACATATTGCTCAGCTTTCATCCGCTTTGTTGCTTGGGTGTGGCTCAATTTTAGGACTGGTCATTGTTTTTGTATTGGATTTATCGCCTTGGTATCAGCCTCGGTTTGTGATTCCATTAGCCGGTATGTTGCTAGCAAACACCATGAATAGCTTGAGTTTATCCGGTGAGCGCTTTGATACTGAGGTAAAAGCTGGGGCGCTGCTCGAAGCTGCTCGCAATAAGGCTTTTTACACAGCGATGATTCCACAAATAAATTGTTTGCTGGCCGTTGGTCTAGTGGCATTACCCGGTATGATGACAGGACAGATTTTGTCTGGCGTTAGTCCATTGGTCGCGGTGCGTTATCAAATTGTGATTATGGTGGCGATATTATGCTCTTCAGCATTCTCCACTGCTTGGTATCTGATGTCTCGCCACAGACAGAGCGTGGATGAAAACTAATTTATCCTTAGAGGTGAAACTCTACTTAGTAGTGTTTTCGGAAGCGGTGAAGGGCGCTGATTGATGGCGTTTGCAATAACTTTTGCACACAGCATTGAGAAGCATAATCCGCGAGCACCAAAGCCGTAGTTCAGCCAAAGGGTTTGATCGCCAACTTGATTAAAATAACCGCAAAATGGGAAGCGGTCATAACTGGTCGCTCGCACTCCAGGGTGCTCGTTAGCAATATCTTTTTCAGTAAAATGAAACCCAAAACGCCGATTGACCTGCGCTATATTGGTTAATGAGTTTTCTCTTCTGACAGCGTCATCAGAGCTATTTTCAAAGGTTGCTCCAATAACTAACTGGCCGTTGTAATGAGCGATATGCCCATCGTGGTTGATAGGGGTTGTGTGACTATGTTCGGCTTTTAAAGTGGTTAGTTGGCCTCGCATAGGGGCGATTTGAGGCAGGTTCTGAGTACACGCCGTATGAGGGCTTTGATAACCACTAGCGATGACAACATGGTCGAATTCATTGAGCTGACTTAAGTCGTCAACTTTAGTATTAAGGTGCAACTGAGTTTTGTCCAAGTCTTTAATTAAGTGCTGACAAAAAGTTTTCCCGTGCACTTGAATCGCTGGAAGTTTGAGTGCTTGAACCAAGCGCTCAGCAACTTGTAACGTTTGAAATTGAAACCAGCTTTCTTCTCTATGCCAGTTTTGCTTCGCGTAAACCTCTTGGTACTGCTCTAAGTGGTGTTGCGAATATTTTTTATTGCTCAGTTGGTGTGCAAACTGACTTTGCGCTAGCTCGGGGTACTTATCAATATAGGCTTTTAAGTGACGGAAGCCATGAAAGGTGAGTTGACTGTAGGCATTATGATCAGCCGATAAAACGGGTAAAGCGACCAGTGACGGCATGTTGGAAGCGCCACTACAAATGCCATGCTGATCGAACAAGTGGACGTCGATCTGTTGCTTATGTAACTGATGCGCTAAGGAGCAACCAGCTAGACCGGCACCAATGATAGCTACTTTGTTTGGTTTGGGGCGTGCTGTGATATAGTCTGTAGCGAGCGTAGGTTTCGGTGTGGAGAGCTCTTTTTCACTGAATTTAGCAGTTAACATTTCACGCTTTCGCCCAAAGCCTGGACGCTTTTCGATATTGAAGCCATAGTGTGGCAGAGGCTTTCTTAACGCAGCTGCGACGGTAAAGGTCGACAATGTGGTGCCATGAGTGCTGTGAAGCGCCATGAAGTGTAGTAGGCTTTTAGCCCACATGTCGGGATTCTTACTGGGCGCAAAACCATCTAAAAACCAAGCGTCGAAAGCGTGGCTTTCCGGCAAGGCTAATTCCTTAAGAGCTTTGTCCGCGGGGTAAAACAATAAATGAAGCACGATGTTGTCTGAGATTTGCAGCTGATGAATCCCAGGCAGAGCATCAGGGTAATTACTTAACAGCTTTTCCGAATACTCTGATTCTACTCCAAGTATTCGAAAGGCTTTTTTTAGGTCGTTAGGGTGAAGAGGGAACTGCTCAATTGACCAGAAGTGGAGTTCAGCTTTTGAGTCTCGAATCGCTGTTTGCTGCCACAGCTTTGCCGTTAATAAAAAATTTAACCCTGTGCCAAAGCCTGATTCAAAAATGTGAAACTCGGAACTCTGTTGTAACTTATGTCGTTCGGTGAACCTAGGCTCAAGGTTATTACCGTTTAAAAAGACATGCGTGCTTTCAGCGATGCCATCTTGAGGGTTGAAGTAAATATCATCAAAAGCGGGAGAGTAGGGGGCTATTTGGCTATTTTTAGATTGAAGCTGCTCTTCGGAAGCTTCAAGCCACTGATGCTTTTCTGAGTCGTATTGGCGCCATTCGATAACAGCGGGTTTTACGCCCAGAAAAGCATTATGCATAAGGGATTATTTCTTTTCTATAAGGGTCAAGAACTCGTTACGTGTATTCTGAGACGAGCGGAATTGGCCCAGCATGGTGGAGCTGGTCATGACGGAGTTTTGCTTCTCAACGCCACGCATCATCATACACATGTGTTTTGCTTCGATAATAACGCCAACACCAGATGCTCCAGTCACTTCTTGTATTGCCTCAGCAATTTGCTTGGTTAAATTCTCCTGAATCTGTAATCGACGGGCAAACATGTCAACGATGCGAGCAATCTTTGATAAGCCAATAACCTTACCTGTTGGCAAGTATCCAACGTGGGCTTTCCCGATAAATGGTAGCATGTGGTGCTCACACATAGAGTAAAGCTCTATGTCCTTAACGATAACCATTGAATCATTATCAGAATCAAATATTGCACCATTGACCACGGTATTTAAGTCTTGCTCATACCCTTGGGTCAAAAATTGCATTGCTTTTGCGGCGCGAGTAGGTGTGTCGAGGATACCGTTGCGTGAAATGTCTTCACCTAATTCGACCAACACATCTTTATATAAATTTGCTAACTTATCGGACATCTTGCCATTTCCCGTTTCAATTTCAGTCGTAATTCTAATGGATATCGCTACAATACCCAAATAATTATCACAATTATGTTAATACCGATGTGGAATATCGTTGCCGATGAAAATATGCCGTTAGTTGAAGAACTGTTTTCCAATATCAGTGGAAAAGCAGCTCATATCAAGCGACTAGCGGGGCGTAGTATTACTTCGCGAGACCTACATAACACCGATATTTTATTGGTGCGCTCGGTGACTCAGGTTAATCAATCGTTACTTGAAGGGACTCATGTTCAATTTGTCGGAAGCGCTACCATCGGCACCGATCATATCGATTTAGACTACTTAGCGGCCAAGAACATTGCCTTTTCCAATGCTCCTGGCTGTAACGCGCAGGGCGTGGCTGAGTATGTATTAACCAGTATTGCTTACTGGGCGGAACAGCGTCATATCGACTTAACTAAAGTCACAGTGGGGATTATCGGAGCCGGCAATGTCGGTAGCCGTGTGGCTAAAGTTTTAGACATACTGGGTATTAAGTACCTACTCAATGACCCACCACTGGCTGATGCTGGCGATCCCAGAGACTTTGTTGGTATTGAACAAATACAACAATGCGATGTGGTGACCTGCCATGTTCCGTTTGTGCGAGCTGGACAATATGCGACTTATCATCTGGTGGATGACGCTTTTTTAGAGGCCATGCCACAACAGAGCTTGCTCATTAATAGTTCCCGTGGAGCTGTGGTTGATAACACGGCTGCGCTTGAAATCAAGCGAGCAGGCAAAGTGATTGATTATATTCTTGATGTTTGGGAAGGCGAGCCTGACGTTAATATTGAACTGTTTGAGCAAACCATGATTGCCACTCCGCATATTGCAGGTTATTCGCAAGAAGGCAAAATCCGTGGCACCTATCAACTGTATCAGGCTTTCAATCAATGGTTCGACTTGGAAGATAGTATTGCGCTTGATGAATTACTTCCTGAGGCACCAAAGTGGCAGTGGAGCGGCTCGTTAGATGGGTTATACCAAAGCCTTCAGCCTTATTACGATATTGAAGCCGATGACCAACGTATGCGCCAAGTTAAAAATAACATTCAGAAAAAGTTTGATCATTTGCGCAAAACCTACCCGCAAAGACTCGAATTTCTTGATACGCTATAAATTATGAAACCATTAAACTTTATTTTAAAAGCAAAGATTCAACGTGGCTGGAAGATAGTGATTCTCAGCTTTATCCTCGCCGCTTTTATCGGCTTACCGCTGATGTTTCTCGCCTCATTGATTGCAGCAGGAGCTCTACAAACTGTGTTGGGCTTGGTCTCGATATTTATTGTTGTTGCGGGGTTGGTGAGTATGATGGGCGGGTTTTTTATTGTGTTGTATGATTTGTATCAGAGTTAGGTTTGTAGTTATGTAATGTACCCTTTTCTTTGCTTGTCCAAAGAAAAGGGCGAAAAGAAAAGACACCCCAAATATTAGACCTAAAGGCTTCCCTCGTAATCTAAAATTATAACGTGCCATCAAATGAAACCTCGCTGTTTCGTTTTGATTAAATTAGGCTATCCCTGCCTAATTTGCACTATAATTTTAAATCACATCGGCTAATGTTTATGGGGAATGGGCGCAAGCCTGATAACTTTATATTCTTGTCATTCCGAGAATTGATCGAAGAGAATCCTTTTAGGGAGATCGTGGGATCCAGCTCATAGAACAGGTTAAGCGTAGCTGTAACCCTACACATTAATCATCAGACTTCTTAATACCGCCAAACTTCTTCTTTGGCTTTGAGCTTATATTTGAGTTTTTCTTTTCCTGTTTCTTGTCTTGCTTTTTCGCGAGTCGTTTTTTGTCGCGGTTGGTCATGCCTTTTTTGCCGGCGGGTTTACGTTTTTGGGTGCCGGCGGCTTTGCCGCTTTTCTTGAGTTTTTGTGGCCCCTGGTATTTGGCGACGAGGTTTTTGACGGTTTTAACGTCGAAGCGGGTGCCGAGTTTGGTTTGAATGGTAACCATGAGGTTCCAGTCTTTGTGGGTAATTAGGGATATGGCGGCGCCTTCTGCGCCTGCGCGGCCGGTACGGCCGATACGGTGAATATAGTCTTCAAGGCTTTGCGCCATGTCGAAGTTGATCACGAGGTCAACGTCTTTGACGTCAAGGCCGCGTGCGGCGACGTCTGAAGCAATCAAAACGTCGAACTTTCCGTCACGGAATTGCACCATGATATGGTTACGAGTGTCTTGCTTGATATCGCCGTGGATATGGCCAACTCGTAGCTTGTGATAACGAAGAAGCCCGCTGAGTCGTTCAACCTGTGTTTTGGTGTTACAGAAAACGACGGCTTTGCGGTATTTTTCGTTTTGTAATAATTGCCCTGTGAGCTTTTCTTTGTGCTCTAAATTATCGGCCGTGATGATCGACTGGTGAATATTCGCTTGCGCGTCTTCGTAGGTGTTGAGCGTGATGGTTTCAGGGTTTTTGAGCAAGGTCTTAGTGATATGGCGAATACCTGAGCCTTGTAGCGTTGCTGAAAATAGCAGGCTTTGGCGATCGTTAGAGCAATAGTTTGCAATAGCAATAACATCGTCACTGAAGCCCATATCGAGCATCTTGTCGGCTTCGTCCAGCACCAAAAACTCTAAGTCATCGAAATCAGTCGCGCCTTGCTGGCTATGATCGAGAATACGTCCTGGCGTACCAATAATAATCTCAGGGTTTTTGCGCATGGCTGCACGCTGAACCTTAAACTCTTCGCCACCCGTAATTAAACCTGCTTGAATACCCGTAAACTTTGCCAAGTCCATGGTTTGCTTGTGGATCTGGCGAGCCAGTTCGCGTGTCGGCGCTAAGATTAGGACGCGAGTACCGCTATTCGGTGCTTTCTTCGCTAGCAATTGCTCTAAAATGGGCAGTACAAATGCTGCTGTTTTACCTGAGCCAGTTTCCGCGCTGGCCATAACATCTAAGCCATCCAACACCACTGGGATCGCTTCCTGCTGAATATCAGTAGGCTTGGTGATACTCAGTTTATCAAGGGCTTTTATCAGTTTTGGATTCAGTTCTTGGAAGATGCTCATGCGCTATAGGGTTCTCTAATCAATGTGGGCGGCGAATCTGAGGCTAATTCTATCACTAACTTTAAAGGACTGTTACTGTTTCGGACTATCCTAAGAAGGTTTCTTCAACAGCGGCCGTAACATGCCTTCAAGGCCGTTAAGTTTTACTTCGTACATTAAAGCGAGCTGCTGGCCGAGTTTGCCTTCGGGGAAGCCGTTTTTGTGGAACCAGACTAAGTAAGGTTCTGGTAGCTCCAGAAGTTTACGGCCTTTGTATTTACCAAAAGGCATGGTTTGATTGATACTTTCGAGAAGAAGTTCTTGATTCATAAGGTTGGAATAAGGTTGTCTTTGCAATTATTTTTGGACGCTTTATGATGCTATTACCTCAAATTATTATTAAAAAGGCAATTATGATGAAAAAAACAATGATTGCATCGCTTGTGGCGTCGGTGGCATTGGGTTTAGTGGCTTGTGGCTCTGCGCCAGTTGTTGAAGAAGCGGCTCCCGATTATGCCAAGCAAGCACAAGAGATTAGTAAGAAATATGTGATCGCGGATTTGCATATTGATGTGCCACACCGTTTGCATGACTCGAATGAGGACATCAGTGAAGCGACTGAAGGTGGAGACTTTGATTATCCTCGTGCTGTTCAAGGCGGTTTAGACGCGCCTTTTATGTCGATATATATTCCCGCGAATTTGGAGTTTAAAGCTGAGGGTGAAAGTTATAAGTTAGCGAATGAGCTGATCGATAACGTTGAAGCAATCGTGGCAAATAATCCGAATAAGTTTGCTTTAGCGACTAGTCCTGCGGAAGTCCGCGAAAACTTCAAAAATGGTGTCATTTCTTTGCCGATGGGCATGGAGAATGGTTCGCCAATTGAAGGCAAGCTAGAAAACGTAGAGTATTTTTATGACCGTGGTATTCGTTACATTACCTTAGCGCACTCTCGTAGTAATCACTTGTCGGACTCTTCTTACGATGAAGCTCGCCCGAACGAAGGCTTAAGTGACTTTGGTAAGGATGTGGTTCGAGAAATGAATCGCTTAGGTATTATGGTCGACGTATCGCACCTATCTGATGATGCGTTTTATGATGTTCTAGAAGTGTCGGAGACTCCAGTCATCGCCAGCCACTCGTCTGCCCGTTATTACACACCAGGTTTTGAGCGTAATATGGACGACGATATGATTGAGGATATGGCTGAGAAAGGCGGCGTTATCTTTATTAACTTTGGTTCGACGTTTATCTCGCAAGACTCGATTGAAAACAATAATGCTTATAAAGAGGCAGTAAAAAATTATATCGAGTCTAATAATCTTGACCCTAAGAAAGATGCATCATCAATAGAAAGCTTTAGAAAAAGCTATCGCCAGAGAACGCCATTCCAGTTTGCCGATCGTGAGGATGTGCTGGATCACATTGACCATGTGGTTAACTTGGTGGGTGTTGATTATGTCGGTTTAGGCTCAGATTACGATGGGGTGGGCGACAGCTTACCAACGGGGCTTAAAGATGTATCAACTTATCCAAACTTGATTGCAGGCTTGTTGGAAAGAGGCTACTCAGAGCAAGATATTGAGAAGATGCTTTCCGGAAACTTGATGCGTGTTTGGACACAAGTAGAAAATCACGCTACGAAGTGATATTTTTTGTAGCTTAAAAGTTCAATAAGGTTTACTAGCAAAAAAAGAGAGGAAAATGATGAATAAGAAAATTATTGGAATTGTATTGTTAGCAGTAGGCATCGCCTTGTTCTTCTGGGGTTATAATATGACCCAGTCGGTCGGTGAAGAAATGAAGGAAGCTTTTACGGGATCTTTCTCTGATAAAGCGACTTGGTTGATGATCGGTGGCGGGGCACTTGGCCTTATTGGCTTGTTACAGTTAGTGATTGGAAAGAAGTAATTACCATCGATTCTAAAAAAGCCCGCGTTATCGCGGGCTTTTTTGTTTTTAGCTCTAGTGCTTATTTAAACTTAGATTCTAAGTTTTTAACTTGGGTATTTAGTACGCTATCGACGGCTTTGGCCATCATGTTAGATTCTTCTCCGACAAAGCCTTTGACTAAATAGCTCATGCTGAGCGTTGTCAGGCCCTTCGTCTTTTCTTCAAAACTCCATGACATGTGGCCATAAACGCCCATGCTTTGCAGTGGGCCTAAACCACCGACCATTTGCACGTTTTTATTCGGCATTACCATGCTAACTGTCATGTGCATCGCTTCTTTATCACCATTAACTTCACAAAAGCAGCCGTTCGCTTTTGGTTCGATGTACATTTTTGACGCATCGCTAAACCACGTATGGCTTGATTCCCACCAGTCGCCAACATTGAGGAACTGTTGATACACCTCTTCAGCGGGAGCCTTAATGGTGGTTTCTATTTTGATTGAAAAGTGCTGCTTGCTTTGAGCGCTGACAATGGCTTCGGCACTGTTTACGGTTAGCAAGATCAATGCACTAAGGGTTGCCATAATAAGTCGTTTCATTCTATCTCCTTAAAAGATGCCTATTCTTTTTGCTTTAGATGTTTTTTTCACTCTTGAGTAACTTAACCAGTTCTTGTGACGCGTTGGATAGGGTTTTGTTGGTTCGGTAAATAATACCCATATCGCGGTCTGATAGGAACTGCTTTGAGGATAAACTCACCAGCGGTTTTGTTAATAATCGCGTGGGCAATAAAGTCCAACCCATTTTACAGGCGACTAATTTCGCAATTACTTCTAAGTAGTTGGCCGTTTTAACTTTCCCCAATGACACTCCCGCATTGGCCAATTGCACTTCGAACAGCTCACGAGGGAAGGTGTGTGCCGGTGGCAAGATACAAGGGTAGTGCTGTAGTTGCTTTAATGGCTCTTCTTCGTGAGCTAAATCATAATCTTGGTGGCAAACTATAGCCAACCGCTCTTTCCAAATAAGCTCGTGCTCAAGACGTGGATCTTTCTGTGGTGGAAACGTCAGTAGTGCTAACTCCAGATCGCCACTTAAAACTCGCTCATAGGCCAGCTCAGAGTCAATAAACTCAATATTAACGTCGACTTGCTCAAAGGTATCAACGTACTGTTCTAAGTAGTTGGGGAGTAAGTGTAAGCCTATATAGTGGCTGGTGCCAATATGGAGCTCGCCACTTACCTTACCACTCAAGTCTCGAATATTTTGCACGGTGTCTTCGATGTCACTGATGATTTGTGGCGCTTGCTGGCGCAAAAGTTGACCCGCTTCAGTCACTGCGACGTGACTTCCAACGCGATCAAAGAGTTGGCTATCGACTAAGGTTTCAAGGCGCTTGATGCGTTTGCTTAGAGCGGGCTGTGTCATCTGCAGTTCTTTGGCGGCGAGCGTGAAGGATTTTAATCGCGCTACAGTCAAAAATGTTTTGAGTAAATCAATGTCCATACTGTTATTACTAGGTAAGCTTGTTAAAAACAGTCTATTCCTTATGGTTATGAGTTTTATAAAAATAATGAATTGGAGTTATTCTACAATAAGGACTACACTTGTTCCACTTTGCTGCGAATGTGCGGCTATTTTTATTATGTGAAAAGACCAAATGAGGCACAGTTAATGGCTGGAAAAACTCTTTACGACAAGCTATGGGAAGACCACCTTGTCGCAGAAAATGACGACGGATCAGCATTGATCTATATCGACCGTCAATTATTACATGAAGTAACGTCACCGCAAGCGTTTGAAGGTTTGCGTATTGCTGGCCGTAAACCGCGTCGCTTAGAAGCAAACTTGGCGACTCCGGATCATAACGTCCCAACCACAGACCGTACTAACGGTATCGAAGATCCGGTATCACGTATTCAGGTGCAGACCTTGGATGATAACTGTGATACTTACGGCGTGACAGAGTTCAAGATGGACGACATTCGCCAAGGTATCGTACATATCGTTGGTCCTGAGCAGGGCTATACGCTTCCGGGCTTGACCATGGTCTGTGGTGACTCGCATACAGCAACGCACGGCGCTTTCGGCGCGATGGCGTTTGGTGTGGGCACGTCAGAAGTTGAACACGTTCTAGCGACTCAATGTTTACGTCAAAAGAAAATGAAGAACATGCTAGTTCGCGTTGATGGCGAGCTTGGCACAGGCGTTACAGCTAAAGATGTGGTTCTAGCGGTCATCGGTGAAATCGGTACGGCTGGCGGTAATGGTCACGCGATTGAGTTTGCGGGCTCGGCTATCGAAAGCTTATCGATGGAAGGACGCATGACGATCTGTAACATGGCAATCGAAGCGGGCGCACGCGTTGGCTTAGTAGCCGTGGATGACAAGACTATCGAATACGTAAAAGGCCGTCCTTTTGCGCCAAAAGGCGAGCAGTGGGACATGGCAGTTGAAGCATGGAAAGACTTGCACAGCGATGCTGATGCAGAGTTCGACCGTGTGGTTGAGTTGAAGGCTGAAGACATTATTCCTCAAGTGACTTGGGGTACTTCGCCAGAAATGGTGAAGCCTGTGAATGGCAATATTCCAAACCCTGAAAAAGAATCCAACCCTGTGAAGAAAGAGGGTATTGAGCGCGCACTTCAGTACATGGATCTAAAAGCGGACACGCCGATTACGTCGATTCCGCTGGACAAAGTCTTTATTGGTTCTTGTACCAACGCTCGCATCGAAGATCTTCGTGAAGCTGCGGCGGTGGCAAAAGGTCGAAAAGTATCACCAAGCATTAAACAGGCGATGGTGGTTCCAGGTTCTGGTTTGGTGAAAGAGCAAGCAGAAGCTGAAGGTTTGCACACTATCTTTACCGAAGCGGGATTCGAGTGGCGTGAGCCGGGTTGTTCGATGTGTCTTGCCATGAATGCTGACCGTTTAGAGTCAGGTGAGCACTGTGCATCAACCTCAAACCGTAACTTTGAAGGTCGTCAAGGCCAAGGTGGTCGTACACACCTAGTCAGCCCAGCGATGGCGGCTGCAGCAGCGGTTCATGGTCACTTTGTTGACGTGCGTGAACTCGAGTTAGACAAAGAATTAGCAAAAGCTTCGGAGGTGCACTAATGGAAGCCTTTACGCAACATACTGGTCTAGTCGTACCTTTAGATCGTTCAAACGTCGACACGGATGCGATTATTCCTAAGCAATTTTTAAAGTCAATCAAACGAACAGGCTTTGGCCCGAACTTGTTTGACGAGTGGCGTTATTTGGATCACGGAGAGCCAGGTATGGACAACTCAAAGCGTCCGCTAAACCCTGACTTCGTGATGAATAAAGAGCGTTATCAAGGTGCTTCTATTCTATTGGCTCGTGAGAACTTTGGTTGTGGCTCAAGCCGTGAGCACGCTCCATGGGCGCTAGAAGATTATGGTATTAAAGCGGTAATCGCACCAAGCTATGCCGATATTTTCTTCAATAACTGCTTTAAGAACGGTATTTTACCGATCGTGCTTGACCACGCGACGATGGATACTTTGTTCGAGCAAACTGAAGCAAACGAAGGCTATAAGCTGGATATCGACCTTGATAAGCAAACCATTACTCTGCCAAGTGGCGATGTGATCAGCTTTGAGGTTGAATCAGACCGTAAGCACAGCTTGTATAACGGCTTGGACGATATTGGTATTACCTTGCAGCAAGAAGATGCGATAACGGCGTATGAAGCTGAGCGGGCTAAGCGAGCCCCTTGGTTATTCAACCAGTAGCAAACAGTATGAAGTGGACGGTGCTCTTAACTGCTTTTTACCTAGTGTCTTTTAGCTTAGTTGCAAAAGATATTAGCCATGCCGAAGCGTACAAAGCAGCCAGCAAGATGGAAGAGACTCTTGATCAAAACGATATGTATTCATTGTTTATGGCGAGAGGGCAACTAATTTCTGATGCTGTACCAAGCTGTATTAGTAAAAGAGCAACCGCTCCAACGAACATCTCTGTTGTGATAGAGCTAGATGAGACAGGCTTGGTAAAAAGGATGTGGAGTGATAATCAAAGCCTTTTTGGACTATGTTTTGAAAAAGAAATCGTCACGAGATTCAAATTCAAAGCTCCAAAGGCACCATTTTACACTCTTATAGAAATTACAGACGATAATCAGATTGAGTTTAATTATGACTAAAAAAGTATTGGTATTACCGGGTGACGGTATTGGCCCTGAGATTGTAGGGCAGGCGACGCGTGTGTTGGATGCGTTGATTGAGAATCATGGCTTGGACGTGACGTATGAGTCTGCATTGGTGGGTGGTTCGTCGTATGATGCACACGAAACACCATTGACGGATGAAGTCTTAGCTCAGGCGAAAGATGCGGACGCGATTCTTTTGGGTGCTGTGGGCGGACCTAAGTGGGAACAGTATGATATTTCAGTACGTCCAGAGAAGGCGTTGTTGAAACTACGTTCTGAGCTAGAGTTGTTCGGTAACTTGCGTCCTGCGATTTTGTATAAACAACTGGCTGATGCTTCGAGCTTAAAGCCTGAGCTTGTGTCTGACCTAGACGTTTTAATTGTTCGTGAGTTAACGGGCGGTATTTATTTCGGTCAACCACGCGGTATTCGCACACTTGAAAATGGCGAGCGCCAAGGTTTTAACACTTACGTTTACTCGGAAAGTGAAGTTGAGCGTATTGCTCATGTGGCGTTTAAAGCTGCGATGTTACGCGATAAACGTGTTTGCTCAGTGGACAAGGCGAATGTACTTGAGGCGACTGAGCTATGGCGTGAAGTGATGGAGCGTGTGAGCAAGGAATATCCTGAAGTTGAGTTGACTCATATGTATGTTGATAACGCGGCGATGCAGCTGGTACGTGCACCTAAGCAGTTCGACGTCATGGTAACGGGCAACATGTTCGGCGATATTTTGTCAGATTGTGCTGCGATGCTAACGGGTTCGATAGGTATGTTGCCGTCGGCGAGTTTGGATGCGAACGGCAAAGGCATGTACGAGCCGATTCACGGTTCAGCACCTGATATCGCGGGTCAGAACAAAGCTAATCCATTGGCGACGATACTGTCAGTATCAATGTTATTGCGCCACAGCTTCGGCGAAGGTGCTTTAGCAGACAAAATTGACCAAGCGGTTTCAACGGTATTGGATCAAGGTTATCGTACTGCTGATATTCATACGGAAGGCGATACCTTGGTTTCGACCACAGAAATGGGCGACGCGGTATTAAAAGCATTAGCATAAGCTGAGCTTAAGTAAATCTACGTAAAATCATTGGCATAAGGGGCTAAGCCCTCTATAATTCAGGGCAAAGCAACTTATGCCAAGCCGTAGCTCAGATGTCTCAACCTCAAGACATACAATTCGATGGACTTTATGCCCATGAGCTAACGGTTTCTCGATCGGAGCAGATACTTCTTGAAGATGCTGACCTGCATCTAGCTCCATCAACAATTACTTATCTTTATGGCGAAAACGGCGCAGGCAAAACCAGCCTGATGCGTTGCCTCGCGGGCTTGTTGCCTTCAGACCAGGGTTCTATCTATTGGAATAAACAGCCAATTCATCACCCTGATTCAAGCTACTTTCAAGAGCTCATCTTCCTAGCACATAGTTTGTCCATGAAGAACGAGCTGACCATTGCCGAAAACCTATCTTTTTACGCTAATTTGCGCTTAAAAGGGGGGATCTTGCAGAGAAGTCTATCAAAACAGATTTCTGAAGTGCTGTTGGAGCTAGGTATCGGAGGTCTTGAAAACCGTATGTTTGCTGAGTTATCAGCAGGGCAGCAGCATAAAGTGGCTTTGGCGCGATTAATGCTTGAGCCAGCGAAGATTTGGATCCTCGATGAGCCTTTCGTCAATCTTGATCAAAAAACGCGCGGTTGGCTGGCCGATAAAACCTTAGCGTTTAAAGAACAGGGCGGGGTGGTACTGTTTACCTCGCATCATCACATTGACGAGCTGCCGGTCGATCAAAAAGTTGGAGTAGAGCACGAATGATTTTGACTCTGCTGAAACGTGAAATGAAAGTCGCACGCCGTAACTGGATTGGCCTAGCCATTCCATTGCTATTTTTCATCATTGTGGTCAGCTTATTTCCGTTTGCTGTTAGCCCTGAAGCGCCGGTATTGCAAAAACTTGCTCCAGGCGTGATATGGGTCGCGGCACTGTTAGCCATGTTATTGTCATTGGAACAGTTCTACCGCAGTGATTATCAAGATGGCTCGCTTGAGCAACTTCTTTTAATGAGTTCGCCGACCTCGGTAGCCATGAGTAAAATATTGGCTCATTGGTTATTAACGGGGCTACCACTGGTGATTTTGTCGCCATTATTGGCAGTATTGATGCAAATTAACTACGGTAGCGAAGGCTCGCCTCATACGTGGGTACTGATGCTCAGCCTTGTGATGGGGACGCCAACGCTATGCTTGTTGGGGGCTGTGGGCATGAGCTTAACCTTGGCGGCGAACCGTAACGGTTTATTAGTGTCCATTTTGATCATTCCATTGTATGTACCAATTTTGATATTTGGGGCTTCGACAGTTACAGCATCCCTAGAAAATATGCGTTATAATGGCGAACTCGCCATCTTGGGCGCTTTTTTATTGATAGCAATTGTATTTGCGCCTTTCGCATCGGGTCGCGCACTTAAAATTTCAGTAGGTTAAGATTTAATGGCAAACGGTTGGCGCTGGTTTCACCGGCTGGGTTCTCCGAAATATTTATTCCAAAAAACAGGTCAGTGGCTTCCATGGATATGGGCGGCGACCTTGATTTTATTGGGTGTGGGCTTGTACTACTCGCTCTGGGCTTCGCCGATTGAAGTGCGTCAGGGACAAGGTCATACCGTGCGTATCATGTATGTGCATGTCCCCGCAGCTGCTTTGTCGATGATTGCTTACATCGCGATGGCGATTGCAGCGATAGTCGGGCTAGTTTGGAAGATGAAGATGGCTTTTGCGGTGGTGCGCTCGATTGCACCTGTGGGCGCGGCCATGACCTTTCTTGCGTTATTTACAGGTTCTGTGTGGGGCAAGCCCACTTGGGGTACTTGGTGGGAGTGGGACGCACGAATGACGTCTGAGCTCCTATTGCTATTCCTATACCTAGGCTATATTGCTTTACATGCCTCTTTTTCAGATCGCTCAAAAGCTGATAAAGCTGGTGCGATCTTAGCGATTGTGGGTGTGATTAATATCCCGATTATTTACTTCTCGGTAAAGTGGTGGAATACCTTGCACCAAGGCTATTCAGTGACACAGAAAGGTGCTTTAGCTCCGGAGTTTCAAACACCACTGTTTTTGATGCTGGCTGGAATCTATCTGTTATTTGCAGCTCTAGTCATCATGCGCTTGCGAGCTGAAATTATTTTACGTAACCAAAAAGCTCGCTGGGTCACTGAGTGGGCAACAGGTGCCACGAGCAAAAGAGGTGAGTCATGAGCAGTTGGCATGAGTTTATTTTTATGGGTAAACATGGCGTATACGTATGGTCGAGCTATTTGATGAGCTTGATTGTTTTAGTAGGCTTGTTTGTTGGTTTTAGAATGATGCTGAAATCGCTCAAGAAACAGGTGCTGGCAGAAGTGGCTGCTCCTGATGCCCAGAAGCAAAAAGCACGTAAGTTAAAAGTATCCCAAGCGGACTAACGTAAAATTCATTAGTTGAGTAAATAGTAGATTTCATGAAAGCACATCGTCGTAATAAATTAATCGCCATTATTGGTGGCTTGTTGCTGCTCTCGGGGGCGGTTGCACTGATCCTGTACGCACTGAGCTCTAACATCAATCATTTCTACCCGCCAACAGAAGTCAGCCAAGGCAAAGCGCCGCTTAATAAAACCATCAGAGTGGGTGGGTTAGTGGCTTATAATTCGGTAAAACGTGCTGCCGATGGACTTGATGTCGAGTTCACTGTGACAGACAACCAAAACTCGTTAAGAGTGCAGTACCATGGCATTCTGCCTGACCTGTTTAAAGAGGGCCAAGGCGTGATCGCTGAAGGTCAGCTAGTTTCTAAGACAGAGTTTGTCGCATCGAAAGTATTAGCTAAGCACGATGAAAAGTATATGCCACCAGAGGTTGAGCAATCGCTGGAGAAATATGGGCATCCTGGTAAAAAGCAATCAACTGACTATTAGGTACGACTCTTGATCCCTGAACTCGGTAATTTTTTATTAATCATGGCGTTTATTAACGCCATATTTTTAGGTGTGCTTTCGTTTATTGGTGCTCATTACCAACACAAAGGTTTGATGCAGTTTTCGAAACGCGCGTCGGTTAGTATTTTTGTACTGATTCTTGCCAGCTTTGTTTGCTTAACCATTTCCTTCATCAATAATGATTTCTCAGTTGCTTACGTTGCAAACCACTCGAACACACAGCTGCCGATTCATTATCGAATTTCCGCCGTTTGGGGGGCGCATGAAGGCTCGTTGCTCCTGTGGGTGCTTATCCTAACCGGCTGGATGGCTGCTGTGGCAATCTTTAGCAAGTCTTTGCCCAAGCCTTTGATTACCCGCGTTTTAGGGGTGATGGGTTTCATTGCAATTGGCTTTATCGCCTTTACTCTATTCACATCAAACCCTTTTGAGCGTGTCTTGCCGTTTATTCCAATCGATGGTTCTGACTTAAATCCTTTACTGCAAGACTTTGGTTTGATTGTACACCCGCCCATGTTGTACATGGGCTATGTCGGCTTTTCGGTGGTTTTTGCTTTTGCGATAGCTGGATTATTGCAGGGTGATTTGGATCACCACTGGGCGCGTTGGAGTCGTCCTTGGACGACTGTAGCGTGGATTTTCATGTCATTAGGGATCGCACTCGGAAGCTGGTGGGCATATTATGAACTCGGCTGGGGTGGCTGGTGGTTCTGGGATCCAGTAGAAAACGCCTCTTTCATGCCGTGGTTGGCAGGTACTGCTTTGATTCACTCGTTGGCAGCGACCGAGAAGCGTGGTGTGTTTAAGTCGTGGACTGTATTGCTTGCTATTTTAACCTTCTCTTTGAGCTTACTAGGGACTTTCCTAGTGCGTTCAGGTGTCCTAACGTCTGTTCACTCGTTTGCAAATGACCCTGTAAGAGGCCGCTTTATTCTAGTCTTCTTAGGCATTGTGGTGGGCGCTTCATTGCTTATTTATGCGATTCAGTCGAGCAAGATACGTTCCAAAGCCAACTTTGGACTTTTCTCTCGCGAAACAGCGCTATTGTTTAACAATGCATTGCTCGCGGTTGTGACTTTTATGGTCTTGCTAGGAACTTTGCATCCGTTGATTCAAGAAGCCTTTACGGGCGACAAATCTTCTGTCGGTCCTCCGTACTTTAATCTAATGTTTTCAATCTTCATGATTCCAATTTTGATTTTAATGCCTATTGGGCAGCAAATTAATTGGAAACAAGAGTCAATGAAACCGATGTTGACCAAGTATTGGCTGTGGGCGATCAGCAGTATTATTA
Source organism: Kangiella geojedonensis (assembly GCF_000981765.1). GTDB lineage: Bacteria > Pseudomonadota > Gammaproteobacteria > Enterobacterales > Kangiellaceae > Kangiella > Kangiella geojedonensis. The sequence goes on from NZ_CP010975.1 coordinate 914,184, forward strand.
TCGCCTTAGCCGTGGTCATTATCATGGGTGGCATTGAACCGATGGCATTCGTGGGAACGACTCTAGGACTGTGGGTGTTAGCCGGTTGTGCTAAGTATGTTTTAGCGCAAGCCTCAAAAAGTACTTCGTTTGCCGTTGGCGTAAAGAAAATTAGTCGCAGTTACTGGGGAATGCTGGTAGCTCACCTCGGTGTGGCTGTAACGGTTCTTGGGGTTGTGCTGACTTCCTATTACAGTATTGAAGAAAACATCAAGATTCACCAAGGCGAAACGGTTCAGGTTGAAGATTTAGACGTTGAGTTCTACGACTTCAAGAATACTGAGGGGCCAAACTACATTTCTTCAGCGGGTAGTTTCCGTATTTATTCTGAGGGTGAGTTGATCACTGATTTGCACCCTGAAAAACGCAAGTACAATGCCTCAAAAATGGTTATGACCGAAGCAGATATTGATGCTGGATTATTCAGAGATATTTACGTGGTTATGGGCGAGCCGCTAGACGACGGTGCTTGGGCTATTAGTGTTTACTACAAACCTTTTGTGCGTTGGATTTGGTTAGGCTCAATTTTTATGGCTTTGGGTGGTTTGTTAGCAGTCTCTGACAAACGTTATCGTCAAAGACGCCGTGAACGAAAGCAAGCCAAATCAGAAACGACAAGTGTCGAGGAGGGGCAGGGTGAATAAGAAGTTAGTGTTAGCGGTAGCGCCAATCGTTACCTTCATCATCTTAGTCATTTTCTTTTGGTTTGCGTTAGAAAAAGATCCTAAAAAATTAAACTCAACCTTGATCGATAAACCGGTTCCTGACTTTAAATTATCAGCGCTACAAAATCCTGAGCGTGTGTATACGACAGATTCATTACCCGATGAATTATTTCTGCTGAATGTCTGGGGGACTTGGTGTGGCCCTTGCCACATTGAACACCCTTATTTAATGAAGTTCTCACAAAAATATCCAGTGCCTATCGTTGGGGTTAACTATAAAGACCAAGCGAGAGATGCCTTAGAGTTCCTAGAACAGAAAGGTAACCCATATTCAATGGTGATCGCTGATGTTGACGGACAGCTGGGTATTGACCTAGGCGTTTATGGTGCTCCTGAGACATTTGTCGTGGATAGCGATGGCAAAGTGAGATTTCGTTATGTAGGGGTGATTGATGACCGTGTTTGGAATAGCAAAATATTACCGGTGATCGAGCAAGTTCAAGGGTATCCTTTAGAGCAGGTGCAAAAAGAAGCAGCCGAGAATAATAGTGAGGGAATGAAATAATGAAACAGTTAGTAGCCACAATCGCCTTATTAGTGAGCTTACAAGCTTTTGCTGTTATCGAAACCTATGAGTTCAAAACAGAAGAGCAAGAACAGCTTTATACGGATATTATCAATGAGCTCCGTTGCCCAAAGTGCCAAAATCAAACCATCGCTGAGTCTAATGCTGGTTTGTCAGAAGATTTGAGGTATATCGTTTATCAGCAGGTCAGCAACGGCTCCAGCAAGCGAGAAATTCTAGCTTATATGCAAGAGCGTTACGGTGACTTTGTGCTTTATGATCCGCCAGTAAAGCCATCAAACTACTTTCTATGGTTCGCACCACTAGCAGTGTTCATGATTATTTTAATTACTGTGTTGCTAAAGGTTGGGCGCCGTAAAGTAAAACCAGAACAAGCTGAAACTGGGGAAGAATAACTGATGTTGGTTTGGGTCGCATTTGTATTAATTGCCTTGGTATGGGCTGCATGGTTATTTGGACAAGTATTTACAGGTAAGCATCGAATTATGGCTTATTTGTCACTATTGGTATTGGCAAGCCTTAGTTCGTTAGGCATTTACTTCTATCAGGGGGCTCATCAAGAGTTACAAGAGACTGCCGAGTTGCACCAGCGCTTAAGTGGCTTTGACCTCAAGCAGTTAGCAAATAAAGCGGACCAAAAAGAAATTACCATCCAAGAGCTGTTGGCCGAGTTAAGACTGCGAACGGAAAGTGATCCTAACAACTTTGAAAAGTGGCGTGAGCTTGGCAACATTTTCTTAAGGTTTGGTGAAGTGGCAAGAGCCGAGCAAGCTTACACCAGAGCGATTGCAGCTAAGCCTGGTTCCGAAACGAGAATCGAAGTGGCTCGCTACTTTATGGAGCAGGGTAGCCCAGAAGCTTTTGAGAATGCAGAGCGACATATCAACCTTGTACTCATGAATGAGCCAAACCATGAAGGTGCCTTGTTGATGCAGGGTATTAATCATTTCAAACAGCAAGAGTATCAGGCTGCGATTAGTTATTGGCAACAATTACTGCAATACAGAGATCCCGGTAGCGAATCTCACAAGTTAATTAGCAAACAAATCGAGCAAGCTCAACGACAACTTAAACTTTCTCAACTGAATCACATCACCGTTGTTATCGACAATCTGGATTCACTTCTACTGACGCGTTATAAAAAGGCGTTTTTCCTTGTTCGAAGCGAGAAGGGTGGCCCTCCAGTTGCGGTAAAGTCTATTGATATCGCTAAGCTTCATACCCCTCAAAAGATCACACCGAATGATGTGATGTTGCCCGGTGTTAATCTTTGGGATGCTGAGAATATTTATATTCAAGTTCGTTTATCGCAAAGTGGTTTAGCACAACCCGAGCCTGGTGACCGCTTTGGTCAGACCAGTGTGGAAAATTCTTTAACTCCTAGCGAAACGTTTCACATAGAAATCACGGAAAGCGTGGAATAGTGTTATCAAGGTGAATTTTTGCGTGACTTTTGTCTCAAAAAACGCCAAATTTAGACGATACAAAAAAAATCTGTAACAAATTCAGATATGGTAAGTCTAAGTTTCTGAATAACTTAACTAAAGTAAGCAATCTAGGAGTAAGTTCTATGTTAAACAAAGACAAGAAAAAATTAGCCGTAATCGTGGGCGCATCAATCGCAGCTTCTGCTGCAATGGGTACAGCCGTTGCAAATGACAACCCATTCGCGCTAAACGATCTTCAAGCTGGCTACGACCTTGCCAAGTTCGAAGCAGGTGAAGGTAAGTGCGGCGAAGGCAAGTGTGGTGAAGAGCATGCCAAAGAGCACGAAGGTAAGTGTGGCGAAGGCAAGTGCGGTGAAGGCAAAGCCGAAAAAGAAGGTAAGTGCGGCGAAGGTAAATGTGGTGAAGGCAAAGCCGAGAAAGAAGGTAAGTGTGGCGAAGGCAAATGCGGTGAAGGAAAAACCGAGAAAGAAGGTAAATGCGGCGAAGGTAAGTGTGGCGTAGCATAATCTTCTAAGCCTTAAAAAAATAGGGTGATGGCTCGTCCATCACCCATCCTTCCATTCACTCAACTTTATTAGGTGATCCTTTGTATCCAGTAACAGGTGCAGGACTTGGTTTAAGGCGTGACTTCATGAGAGAGTTTGAAGCGTTAGATGCTTCAAATATAGACTTTATGGAAGTTGCTCCGGAAAACTGGTTACCTTTTGGCGGGCATTTAGAGCAAGTCTTTGCTCAATATGCCGAGCGATTCCCTTTTGTGATTCATGGCTTGTCCTTATCTATTGGCAGCCCTAGCCCTCTTGATACGGCATTTGTAAAAGAAGTGGCAGAGTTTATCAAAAAGTATAATATCCGTTGTTACAGCGAGCACCTAAGTTACTGTAGCGATGATGGTCATATGTATGATCTGATGCCGATTCCATTTACCGAAGAAGCGGTACATTATGTTGCGGATCGAATTAAGCAGGTGCAAGACATTATTGGTCAGCGGCTCGCGATGGAAAATGTTTCCTACTACGCTGCGCCTGGACAAGAAATGTCCGAATTAGAGTTTTTCAAAGCAGTGGTCGAAGAGGCTGACTGTGATATTTTACTCGATATCAACAACATTTATGTCAACAGCATTAATCACAGCTATGATCCTAAAGAATTCCTATTAGCACTACCCAAAAATAGAATCGCTTACTCTCATATTGCTGGGCATTATGATGAAGCTGATGATTTAAAAGTAGATACGCATGGTGCCGACGTAAAAGATGATGTTTGGTCATTGCTGGACACTGCTTATGACCATTTTGGAGTATTTCCAACATTGCTTGAGCGTGATTTTAACATTCCAGCGATGCCACAGTTGCTCACTGAAGTGGACAAAATTAAGCAGTTACAAGATAAGTATAGTAGTAACCATAATCATCAACCAGCGATTGCATAGGGATAATACCTATGGCTCATTCACTACCTAAATTTCAAGAAATCCAATACCAGTTTTCAAAGAACCTTCGTAACCCGTCCGAGTTTGAGGCTCCAGATGGCATAGAAGCTCGAAGAATGAAGGTTTATCATGACTTGTTTTATAACAACATTGAGAACTTCTGCAAAAATAGCTTCCCAGTATTACGCAAAATCACATCGGATGATAAGTGGCATCGAATGGTTCGTGCTTTCTTTACGGACTTTAGAGCGGAATCCCCCTACTTTATCGATATATCAAAAGAGTTCTTTGTCTACCTTTCTGAGCATCGAAAGCCTGAGGCCGATGACTTTCCCTTTATGCTGGAACTGGCACACTGGGAGTGGATGGAGGTTAAAACGGTGTCAGCAAAAGAGGATATTCTCAAGATACCGCATGAACGGAACGGAGACTTATTCAATGAGCCCGTTGTAGTGTCGCCGCTAGCTCATAGTCTAGTCTATGAGTATCCGGTGCATAGAATTGGCCCTAGCTATATTCCTGATGAAGCTCCAGAGACGCCAACCTTCTTAATGATAAGTCGTAATCGCAAGCATAAGGTCGACTTCATGGAGGGGAACTCTATGACTTATCGACTGCTAGATATCTTTATTGAGCATCTACACGAGGGGCGACAAATAACGGGGAAACAGGCTTTGGAACAACTAATTGACGAAACCAGCTTTCCAAACCCTGAACAATTACTGAATGGCGGGCAACAAATCTTAACCAGTTTGCTAGAACGTGACATCATTTTAGGGACTGCCTAATTTAAGCATAGCGACTCTCTTTAGCGCTGGTCATAAGCGATTTGGTGCTTTATGATTAGCGCATATTAAGCATAGAAAGGTTATTGAGGAATGAAAAGTAACCCTATTATTATCATTTTGTTAGCGACATTGCTGACGGCCTGTGCCACAACAGGTGATAATCCCAAGGATCCCTATGAAGAGCGTAATAGGGCTGTCTGGGAGTTTAACCGCTCGATTGATAAAGCTGTTCTAAAGCCTGTGGCTGAGGGGTATCAGTATATTACTCCTGATCCCGTTGAAGCAGGGGTCTCAAACTTCTTTGATAATTTGGGTGAAATCTCTAACATCGTGAACTCTTTGTTACAGGCCAAGTTTGGTGATGCTGGCAAAAGCACGGGGCGCTTCCTGATCAATAGCACTATTGGTTTAGCCGGTTTATTGGATCCTGCTACTGAGATGGGGATTGATGAAAAAGATGAAGACTTTGGACAAACCCTTGCCGTTTGGGGCTTTGAGTCAGGTCCATTCCTCATGTTGCCACTAATTGGTCCTTCTAACCCAAGAGACGGCATTGGCTTTGCTGTAGATTCCTTTGGCGTTTATAGCCCGTATGACTCATTAAATGACTCACAGACAGAATGGACTTTACGTTCCTTGTGGTTAATCGATACAAGAGCTGAGTTATTACCGCTTGAAGAACAGTTGGAAGAAGCGTTAGATGAATACCTAATGGTGCGTGATGCTTATCTACAACGTAGAGAGTTCTTAATTTATGATGGTCGTCCGCCGATTGAAGATGAGTGTGAGTTTGAGGAAGACTGCGAAGAGTGGTAAAACTAAAGCATTATGCCAATCGAATTTAACGACACTTTAGTCATAGCAATTTCGTCAACGGCTCTGTTTGACTTAGCCGAAAGTCATCGTATTTACATGGAAAGTGGTGTCGACAGTTATGCGCAGTACCAAATTGATCATGAAGATGAAATGCTTAAGCCGGGTGCTGCTTTTGGCTTAGTAAAAAAGTTACTATCGTTAAACGAGACTAAAAAAGATACGCCAAAAGTTGAAGTGATCTTGTTATCACGCAACAGCGCTGATACAGGACTTCGAGTCTTTAACTCTATCGAGAATCATCAATTAAAAATCACCCGTGCAGCTTTTACCTCAGGCAATAGTCCTTATCTTTATGCTGAAGCTTTTGGAGCGCACTTATTTTTATCGACAAATCCAAAAGATGTGTTGCAGGCAATTAATGCCGGTATAGCTGCAGCGACCATTGTCTCGCCAACTCAGTCGAATAACGATAGCGATATTATTAAATTTGCTTTCGATGGAGATGCCGTTTTGTTTTCAGATGAAGCGGAACAAATCTTCCAGCAAGACGGCCTCGAAGAATTTACTCGTTCCGAAAAACAATCTGCGCAAAAACCATTAGAGGGTGGGCCTTTCAAAAACTTCCTCCAAGCCCTTCACAAGCTACAAAAAGAATATACCCAAGACAACTGCCCAATCCGTACAGCGCTAGTCACCGCGCGTTCAGCCCCAGCACACGAGCGCGTTATCCGTACGCTGCGCTATTGGGATATTCGTATCGACGAGGCTTTATTCCTCGGCGGCATGGATAAAACCAAATTCCTAAAAGCCTTCGGTGCTGACGTCTTCTTCGACGATCAAGAAGGGCATATCGACCGTGCAAAAAGCCACATCCCTAGTGGTCATGTTCCGAGTGGCGTCATAAACGAGTAATGAAATTCGGAAAACTTAAGCGCCTGACTATATTGCTAGCTTTTCTATTATTTCATTAGTAGTGGTACTTTTAGCAGTTGCAGTATTTTCAGGTGACGATCGAATTTCAAATACTAGGGGGCTGTTTTCTGTAGGATATTCAACCGGAATAGGTTTGTTATTATCATTGCTTCTAGGTGGGGTAATTGCACTGTTTGGTTACATAAGACACATCATAGAAAAAAGAAAGTACGATTTATAAAAACGAAGATCGCACAATTAAGATTTATAGCTTTTGCCTGACCACTACTTATATCAACTCTTTTAGAGTTAATGGTGAATTGGTGAGGTCTGAGTAATGGGGTACATAATAAATATACTCTGACCCCATGACTTTCATAATAAATATACTCTGACCCCATGACTTTTGAGAAGAGGCTTTAATAATATGTATAACGATACGCGTAACGGTTTCAATTCTTTGGGAAGGGAAGCTATGTATTATTACTACAGAAGGCCTGAGGCTTTCAAAAGAGACGCGTTCCAGTTGCCTTTATTTTATAGTGATACAATGAGGTTGCTGCATGATAACTTTTTATAGACGAATGTATTATGGGTACTTCTTATCATTGAAAGAGAAAGGAAGGAGCGTTAATGAGGCCGACGTTAGTATCTTTGTTGGTATGTCAAGATTTGTTTTTTATACAATAATATTGTTTTTCTTGCGGTATTACGGTGTTTTCAGTTTGACGAGAGAAAATGTTTGGTATGCTGTGATTTTCTTCGTGCTCTTTGAAGTACTGCTATCAAACTTTCTTTATGGGAAGAGTAAGTTGGAAAGAATAAAAATAGATTTTGACTCTTTAAGTGAAAATAAAAAAACCCTTTATAAGAAAGTAGCAACTGTCATTACTCCTATATCCGCTATTCTTTCAATTGGAGTTTTGTATTTCACATATGGAGCATGATTGGAATTTGAGCAGATGGTTTGCTAACTTGATTCGGAGCAATAACAGTAGCCCTCGGAAAGCTGTCTGGTTTAGGTGTGTAAGTGTGGGCAGTAGAGGTCGGAATTGAGCAAACGTAGCCTCGACGAGCGTTAGCGAACTCGAGGTTTCTTCTTATTAGTTTTCATCCTCGCTTTCCAGCTCTACTTTTGTCTCAAGAGCAATAGCCCACATTGCTTGGATGAAGTCCAAGCCGCTGCAAAGGTGGGTATGAACCATCAAGTTATCGATTTCGTGGAATTGTCCATTGCCCATCAACTTATAAATGGTATTTCTGGCTTGGACGATATTTTGCTCCATATCTGTATAAATGATTGGGGTACAGCAGACCCAGAAACCCGGTTCGAAGGGCCTGTATAGTTTTCAACGATAATTCCTCTGGCGACTTTGTATAGGGCTTCTTCGCTGTTAAAAGTCACCAGCTCCCAATCTTTAATCACGCAATCAACTCTACCCATAACCAACCTCGCTCAATGTTATGTGTCGCTTATCCAGACTAAAAGCGTAGCAACTATTGTCGTTGGCTGTTTCTATAAGAACGGTGGCTAGTGGGTAATTATCTCGGCTAGGGAATATTGGAATCGGTGGCTAGGGCTAATGATTTTGTCGGCTAAAAGGCGTAATGCCATACAGTTAAAATCTACCACTATGTAAAAAATAGTAGCATAATGCGTTGAAATCTGTAGTATTTATGGTTGCGCAAATAATAAATAACTAATGTGGGGACCAATATGTCAACTTTAAACAAGTTCTTAACCGAGCTAGGTACTAACGCTAAATTACTGGAAGACTACAAAGCAGAGCCTGTTGCGACAATGAAAGCTGCGGGTTTAAATAGTGATGAAATTGATGCTGTTCAACATGCCAATATTGCTAAAGTGAAGGAATTGATAGGTGATGGGGGAGAGTATCCAGTTGTTGTTCATAATGTAAAAGAGCATAACTTGTAATTTTCAGGTGAAGAAGCTTGCATTAATTCTGGTTCTGCTTTTAGTATTCGACTTGGCAAATGCGGATATTGAACAGGACCTAAAGCTACTAAGGGAAAGCAACACGAGTGACTCCAGTCAAGCCTTTCGCTTGATACAGGATCTACAAAGTCGGTGGGACGAGTTTGAAAGTGACGAGCAAAAAGCACGATTTTATATTCAAGAATCGTATTTCCATATACTGAAATCCGAGAGTCAAAAAGCAAAAAGACCCTTAAGATTACTGTTACAGCTAGCGGATGTGTCTGAGGACTCGAGGCTAGCTGCATATTCTTTGCTGTCTCAAATTTACATGAGTCTGAATGAGTATCAGAAGGCTTTTAATTATCTGTTTGACGGCTTGTCAATAACGCCTAAGATTAAAGACCAATCCTTACAGTTTAACTCTTACTATGCTGCAGCGAATGTGTTTGTAGAGCTAGAGGCTTTTGATGAGGCTTTAGAATATGTCCACAAAGCAAACGAAATCGCAGTAGCCATGAGCGACAACCGAAATCAATGCTATGCTAAGGCATTAGTGGCTAATATATTTTTAAGCCAAGATAATAGTCTAAACCACGAGGAGCGACTTAAAGAAGTCATTAATTATTGTAAAGGTTTAAACTTATTGGTGATTGATGCTCATCTTTACAAAAGCTTAGCAAAAAATTATTTTAACCATGGCTTATTAGAAAAATCTGAGCTTTCTTACATCAGAGCATTAAAAATATCCGCTAATAACGGCTATCTCCCGGATGTTTTGCAAATCAAACTTGGCTTGGCTCGGGTGTATTTAGAGACCGGAGAGTTGGAGAAGGCTAAAGTACATATTGATGAGGTTTTAGAAGAAACTGCAATACGAGAGTCTGGAGTGAATAGAAGGGATGCTACTGAGCTGCTGGCAAAGTATTATGAAAAGAATAGTAACCCTGTCGAAGCTAATAAAGCACTATCCCAGCTTGTTCAAATTCAGGATGAGATGCTTGCAGATCAAGCAAATAAAAATCTCGCTTACCAGAAAGTTAAATATTCACACTTAGATCAAAATGCTCAGATCCAAATTTTAGATCAAAAAAACAAATTGTTAGCACTGACATCACAAGTAGAAGAACAGTCAAAACGAAACTTTCAGCTACTTTTAGTCATTGTATTAATTGTACTAACGGGAATTAGCTTATGGTTTTGGCGTGTTAAAAAGCAAAAAGAACGTTACCAAAGACTTTCACAAATAGACGCGCTAACAAACACCTTAAATCGCAGGTACGCACTAAAACTGGCTCACGAAATTCACCAAAACAGCCTGATTAATAATAGTCACTACTGCGTCATAATTTTTGATTTGGATTACTTCAAAACAATCAATGATCGCTTTGGCCATGCAATGGGTGACTGGGTATTGAAGAAAGTGAGCGACTGTGTGAAGGGGAGAATGCGTTCTGTAGATGTGTTTGGAAGGCTCGGAGGCGAAGAGTTTATCGTTATTTTACCTCAGTGTACGAGTGATGACGCTAAAAAGTTCATTGAGCGTTGCGCTGAAGCTTTTAAAGAGATTGAGCATGCGAAATTACCGACTAACTTCCAAGTTACCGCAAGTTTTGGGGTGGCAGCAAAGCAAAACGGGGAATCTCTAGAAGAGCTGATCATAGAAGCTGATAACGCCATGTATCAAGCTAAAAGAAATGGTAGAAATCAGACCCAGGTGTATTAAGATATTTTGAATACTAACAATAAAACCTCAACAGGCTCTTTAACCTGCATCGGTACAGGGATCACCTTAGCCGGCCAAATCACAACCTTATCAAAGAACTATCTTGAAGAGGCTGAAAGTGTTTTCGGTATTTTGCCGGATAAACTTTCTGAAGACTGGGTTAAATCGCTCAATCCCTCCTATGAAAGTTTGCAATATTTGTATGCCGAGGGAAAATCTCGCCGCCAAACCTACCAGGACATGACTGAAGTGGTCTGCCAGGCTGTACGTGATGGTAAGAAAGTGGTGCTGGCGCTTTATGGACATCCAGGGATTTTTGCATGTGTTGGTCATTTTGCAATTGAACGGTTGATTGGCGAGGGTTATCCCGCCCAGATGCTCCCCGGAGTCTCTGCTGATGCTTGTCTTTACGCCGACCTAGGCTTCGACCCAGGTACTACCGGTTGCCAAGCTTATGAGGCGACTCAGTTTTTATTCAGTGGTGTTCCTCTTAACACTTCAGCTTATACCATTTTATGGCAAATCGGTCTTGCTGGAGAGCACACGCTAAAAACGTTCAAAACCACGGCACAAAACCTTGAAGCGTCCGTTCGGATTTTAAATAAGTGGTATCCGCTTGAGCATGAGATGATTTTATACGAGGCGCCGTTTATACCAGTGCAAAAACCACGAATTGATAGGTTCATGCTAAAGGACCTGCCTAAAATGGACATAACGTCTATTTCAACACTCGTGATTCCGCCTTTGACAGGATTAAAATTAGACAAAAATGCTTTAGATGAGTTTGGATTGGATATTAAGGATTTCGGATAAGTGTTGCTTAAGCTTCTAGTACTTCATTCAAAGAGCCAGTATGCTCATTCAGAACCATGTCACACCTTGATTATTTACGATACATAAGGCATCTTGTCTCTACTTGAGCTTGGGGATGTCACAATGATTCGTTATACATTATTCGCACTTTTCTGTGTATTAAGTCTTACTTTGTCTGCTCGTACCTTAGATGCGCCAGAACGCGCTGAAGGTGAGGGACCTTTTGAACGATTGATTTTACGCGGAGGTATTGTCATCGATGGTAAAGGCGCGCCACCTTTTGGACCTGTCGATATTATTATTGAAGACAATAAAATCGTTTCTGTACGTTCTGTTGGTGCCCCAGGCGTAAAGATTAAAGAATCTAGCCGCCCTAAGGCTGGACCTGGTGACAAGGTCATCGATATTTCTGGACACTATGTACTGCCAGGTTTTGTTGATATGCATGGTCACATTGCTGGTAGTGTTGATGGGTTGCCTGCAGAGTATCCGTTCAAGTTATGGCTTGGTCATGGCATTACGACGGTGCGAGAGCCTGGCAGTTTTAATGGTTTAGACTGGACCTTAAAGCACCAAGAACTGAGTGACGATAACCTCATTACCGCTCCTCGAATCGTGCCCTACGTTGGCTTTAACATGGATTGGGACAAAGAAATTACCACACCTAAGGAAACCCGTCGCTGGGTGCGTCATGTCGCCGATAAAGGAGCTAAAGGCATTAAGTTCTTTGGTTTACCACGACCGATGATGGAGGCTGCGCTTGATGAAGCTAATAAGCAAGGCTTAGGGACTATGATGCACCATGCGCAATTAAACGTGGTGGGGACCAACGCTTTAGACTCTGCGCGTTTAGGTCTAACTTCTATGGAGCATTGGTACGGACTCCCTGAAGCTTTGTTTGAAGATAAAGTGATTCAGGATTATCCGCTAGAGTATAACTATAACAACGAATCACATCGCTTCACTGAAGCGGGACGTTTGTGGCAGCAAGCGGCTAAAAAAGGTTCTGATAAGTGGAATACCGTACGAGACGAGCTGATAGAGTTGGATTTTACACTAAACCCAACCCTGACTATTTACGAAGCCAGTCGTGACGTTATGCGAGCCCGCAATGCGCCATGGCACAAAGAGTTCACTCACCCAAAACTGAAGGCTTTTTTCGAGCCAAATCGTGAGTCGCACGGTTCTTACTTTTTCGATTGGACCACGCAGAACGAAATCGATTGGAAAAATAACTACAGAATCTGGATGAGTTTCCTTAATGACTTTAAAAATAACGGTGGACGAGTAACGACAGGTTCGGATACCGGCTATATTTATAAGATATTCGGTTTTGGTTTTATTCGTGAGTTAGAGTTACTTCAAGAAGCAGGCTTCCACCCACTAGAAGTTGTACAGTCCGCGACCATCAATGGTGCTGAAGCGTTAGGCCTTGATGATAAAATCGGCACCATACAAGCTGGTAAGCTAGCTGACCTCGTGATTGTCGAAGAAAACCCGATCGCAAACTTCAAAGTTTTGTATGGGACAGGTCACTATCGTCTCGGGTTAGATAATAAAGCTGAGTACGTTGGTGGCGTAAAGTACACCATCAAAGATGGTATTGTTTTCGATGCGAAGCAGCTCCGTGAAGATGTAAAACGACTGGTTGAGCAAGCAAAGCAATCAGATTAATCAATTAAATCTTCTAAGGCTTCATCTATTGTAGGATACTCAAAGGTGAAGCCTTTCTCTTCAAGTTTCTTAGGAAGTACTCTTTGTCCCGTTAATAGGATCTTTGCCATTTCACCAACAATAATGTTAAGCGCAAAAGCAGGCATGGTTGCAATGGTCGGTCTATTGAGCTTCTTACCTAAAGCTTTAGTCAATTGTGTATTGGTGACGGGCTGGGGAGCCGTTAAGTTAAATGCTCCTGATAGATCCTGGCGGTTGATCAAGTACATGAGTGCTCGAATATGGTCTTTAATATGAATCCATGAAAAGTATTGGTTGCCACTACCAAGCTTGCCACCAAGTCCAAACTTAAACGGTGTGAGCATTTGTTGTAATGCACCTTCATCGCCTAAAACAACTCCCGTTCTGACGCAGCATACTCGAACTCCAAGTGACTCTGCTTTATAAGCGGCATCTTCCCACTGAGAGCAAAGCCTGACTTGAAACTCAGAAGCGCTTCCAGAGGTTGAGTTTTCGTTGAGCTCTTCGTTGCCTCGCGCGCCGTAATAACCTATGGCAGAGCCGCTAATTAGGGTATGAGGTTTTTTAGATTGTCCCTTAATCCACTCAAGTAAGTTTTCCGTTAGGTTTAAGCGGCTTTCTACTATTTCTTGTTTATAGTTATCGCTCCAACGTTTTGCTGATAAATTGGCACCTGCTAAATTGACAACGATGTCTACCGGCGCAACTTCTGACAAACTACTGGTCAAGGAAACGCCGTTAAAGGTAGGGTAAGCACGGTATTTTTCCGGTGACCGAGTTAACACGGTGACATCAAAATGTTGCTCTTTCAGCACAGGAACGAGGTTGCGGCCGATAAAACCTGTTCCGCCGGTAATTAAAATATGTGACATGACAACACCCCAAGGTTGTTAATGTTATAGGACTACTATAACAAACAATGTGTCGTCATTAAGTGAATACCGTTGAGATTGCTCAATAAGTTGAAAGAAGAGTTTAGGGCAACAAAAAAGGCGCATGACGCGCCCTTTTTACATTAAGCATGTATGTACGGCTAGCACTCAATAATATGAACCGCCAGGCCGCCACGAGCTGTTTCTTTGTACTTATCACGCATGTCTTTACCCGTCGCCCACATGGTTTTAATAACCTTGTCGAGAGAGACTTTATGTTGGCCATCGCCACGCATGGCGAGACGAGAAGCGTTAATGGCTTTAATCGCACCCATAGCGTTACGTTCAATACAAGGAACCTGTACAAGGCCACCAACCGGGTCGCAGGTTAGCCCTAAATTGTGCTCCATACCGATTTCAGCAGCATTTTCTACTTGCAGGGGAGAACCGCCCATCACTTCTGTTAAAGCTCCTGCCGCCATCGAACACGCTGTACCGACTTCGCCTTGACAGCCAACCTCTGCACCTGAAATTGAAGCGTTTAACTTATAAAGAACGCCAATCGCGCCAGCGGTTAGCAAGAAGCGAACCACGGCTTTCTCGTCAGCATTCGGGTTAAAGCGCATGAAGTAATACAACACAGCAGGGATAATACCGGCAGCACCATTAGTCGGAGCTGTTACGACACGTCCGCCTGCAGCGTTCTCTTCATTAACTGCTAACGCATACAGATCCACCCAGTCCATCGTAGACAGGGTGTCTGTAGTATTACTTTCAGACTTTAATTTTCGATAAATACCTGGGGCGCGACGTTTAACTTTAAGTCCACCCGGCAAGATACCTTCACGGTTACAACCACGCTTGATGCATTCTTCCATGGTATGCCAAATTTCGAGCAGCTTGCTACGAACTTCTTCTTCAGTACGCCAAGACTTCTCGTTTTCCATCATCAAGGTAGAAATACAGATACCTTCTTCTTCACAGGTATCGATTAATTCTTTTGCTGTGCTGAAAGGGTATTTAACTTTTGTGTCGTCTTCGATGATGGGAGAATCAGCGTCTACGTCATCATTGACCACAAAGCCACCGCCCACTGAATAAAAGGTTCTTTGTGCGATTTCGTTGCCATCTTTGTCGTAGGCATAAAAAATCATACCATTAGCATGCTTAGGCAGTGATTTTTTCTTATAAAGCACCAAGTCGGTTTCTTCGTTAAACGCTATGACTTTTTGCTCGTTTAAATGAATTTTTCCATCGCCACGAATGACTTCTAGACGTTCAGGAATAATATCTGGGTTAATTTCTTCAGGTAAGTGACCTTCCAAACCCAGTAGCACGGCTGTATCTGAGCCGTGACCTTTACCTGTTGCTCCTAAAGAGCCATACAGTTCACTGACAACACGCTGAGTCGAGTCGAGTAAGTTTTTCTCAGTAATAAACTCGATAAAACGATGTGCTGCACGCATTGGGCCAACCGTATGTGAGCTAGAAGGGCCAATTCCGATGCTGAACATGTCGAATACGCTAATTGCCAAAGTGTTTTCCTCGTTTCAAATTGATAACACTATTGTAATGGTAATAAGCGTCACTGGCTATGAAAGCAAGGGGAGTGCAACTTGTGATCTGACCAGTTGGTTATAACTTATCGATATATGCAGAGTGATTAATCAGCTGAGAAAATTTAACGATAATATTTGCGGTGGCTCCCCAAATATTCCAGCCGTCATAAGGTATTGAATAGATAGAATAATTTTTACCGCCATACTCTCGGTAAGAGTGGATTTGATTGTCGGGGTTGAACATAAAATCGAGTGGCGCTTCGAAAGCAGAGGAGACTTCATCTTGGCACAAAACTAACTCAACATTGTCGGGCAATATACCCACAACCGGCTGAATTAAGAAACCAGAGCCAGTTGGTTGCAAGGGGAGCTTACCCAGCACTTCAATATCCGTCTGTGGAATGCCGACTTCTTCTTCGGTTTCACGCAATGCGGTATGAACGAGATCATTGTCAGTGTCGTCCATGCTGCCGCCAGGGAAACTGATTTGGCCAGCGTGGTGTCGTAAGTGCTCTGAGCGTTGGGTTAACAAAATATGCAGCCCATTAGCTTTCTGAATTAAGGGCACTAGTACAGCGCTCGGTCTGAGCTTCGCTGTTCGTGGCGTGATTTCATCTGCAGCATCTAATGCTTGTTGTATTTGTTCAAGAGTTATCATAGTGCTCATTACCAATCATTCATCACTGAGAACGGGTAATATTTTACTGAGTTTATGAAGCGTTTCTTCATACTCGTTTTCTGCTTCTGAATCAGCCACTAAGCCGCCGCCGCCCCAAGCATGAATTTTTCCACCGTCAGTAACCAAAGTACGAATGGCAATATTGGAGTCTAAGAAGCCTCTGAAATCTATGTACATCATTGAGCCACAATAAATACTGCGGCGATGCGGTTCTAACTCCTCAATAATTTCCATCGCGCGAACTTTCGGCGCGCCGGTAATAGAGCCGCCTGGGAAGCAGTGTTTTAATAAAGTAAAGACATCGCTGTCTTGCGCTAAGTCTGCTTCAATCGTACTCACTAGGTGATGAACCGATATAAAAGATTGCAGCTCGAATAACTTGGTGACATTGACGGAACCTATTTCAGCGTTGCGACCAATATCGTTGCGCAGGAGATCGACAATCATCAAATTTTCAGCACGATCTTTGTCGCTGTTTTGAAGCTCGTCAGAAAGGCGCTTGTCTTCTGCTTCGTCTTTGCTGCGTGGGCGCGTGCCTTTGATCGGTTGTGTGACCACATGCAGCTTTTTTCGTTTACCTGTACCCTGGGGGAACACCTGTATAAAACGCTCTGGCGACAATGAGAGAATTTGTTGCTGTTCCAAATTCATATAAGACGAGAAGGGCGCTTGATTATGATCAGTGAGCTTTAAATAAGCATTCCAAGGATGACCTTGATAGTCGGCGGAAAAACGTTGAGCCAAATTCACTTGGTAACAATCGCCAGCATGAATGTAGTCATGAACTTGGTTAAAACGTTTGATGTAACCGTCTTTGTTCATGTTGCTTTGCCAAGTACTACTTAAGCTAAACTCGTTCTCTTTGGCGCTGACGCCTTCTTCATACAGCTTTTCGAATTCGACGATAATATCTTTCCAATACGCATCACAATACCGACAGAACTTAACCAAAAAACTTTTATGGTTTTTATGATCGCTGATGTAAGCCCATTCGTACAAACCAAATGCTAACTCTGGTAGCTCAATGTCGTTTTCGGCAAGACTAGGCAACTTCTCAACGTAACGTCCAGCGTCGTAACTACAGTAACCGGCAATACCACCATGAAAAGGCAGTTGAGCCAATTGATCTGGTAAAGGCTGAGCATCTTTTAAGCCAAACTCGTAAAAGCGCTTTAAGGTATCAAACGGATCGGCACTAATTTGTATATCAGCACCATTGATATCCGACTCGCCATCTGAGAACGCAAAAGTGGCTCTTGGGCGGGCCAGAATAATGTCGAACTGAGCCGCTTGATGAAGCGTTTTGCCACTATCGAATAACAGAGCCCAAGGTTCATCCGCAAAGTGCCCAAAAAGCTCACGAACACCAGCGGGCTCACGATAGGGTAATTCAACAAATGATGATTCTGAGTGCTCTTTTTTCATGCAGATTGATTAAAAAGTAAGCTAAATGTGAGGCTGATTCGGCTTATTCACCCTCAAAATTTGGGAAACGCCTGATCCAGCCTGTATAATGATGCACCGATTTTAGAGGTTTATGTGTAGCTTGTATAGCGGAGCTCACATAAGCTCGACAAACCAAGATTCGGAGAGACCTTGCATGGGCACAATTAAAGCCGAAGATTTTATTGAAAGCGTTGCTGACGCTTTCCAGTATATTTCCTATTACCACCCGAAAGATTTCATCCAAGCCATGTCTGCGGCTTATGAAAAAGAAGAAAGTCCTGCTGCAAAAGATGCGATGAAACAGATTCTCGTTAACTCGCGCATGTCTGCGACAGGGCATCGCCCCGTTTGCCAAGACACTGGTATTGCCTGTGCCTTCGTTAAAGTCGGTATGGATGCAACCTTTGAAGGTGGTATGACGATTCAAGAAATGGTAGATGAGGGCGTTCGACGCGCTTACACCAATGAAGAGAACCCGCTTCGCGCCTCAGTTTTGATGGACCCAGCAGGAAAGCGCTTAAACTCAAAAGACAATACGCCAGCGGTGGTGCACGTCGAAATGGTTAAAGGCGATAAAGTCGAAGTCACTTGTGCCGCGAAAGGCGGTGGCTCTGAAAACAAATCCAAATTTGTGATGTTAAACCCAAGCGACTCAATTGTGGATTGGGTTGTGGAGACCGTGCCAAAGATGGGTGCTGGCTGGTGTCCGCCAGGCATGCTCGGTATTGGCGTTGGCGGTACGGCTGAAAAAGCCATGGTGCTAGCCAAAGAATCCTTGATGGATCCAATCGATATGCAGGAACTGCTTAAGCGCGGCCCTAGTAATAAGGTCGAAGAACTGCGTATCGAAATTTATGAAGCGGTGAATAAACTCGGTATCGGCGCTCAAGGTCTTGGTGGCGTAACTACAGTACTTGATGTCAAAATTAAAGACTGGCCGACTCACGCAGCCTCAAAACCTGTGGCGATGATTCCAAACTGTGCAGCAACACGTCACATACACTTCACATTAGACGGTACTGGGCCTGCTATGCTAACCCCACCGTCTATCGAAGATTGGCCTGACATGGAATACGAAGCCTCAGCTGACGCCAAACGTGTCGATATGGACAATGTCACGCCAGAAGAAGTCGCCAGCTGGAAACCGGGCGATGTGTTATTGCTGAACGGCAAAATCTTAACCGGTCGTGACGCCGCTCATAAAAAGATTAAAGACTTACTGGACTCAGGCGAAGGCTTGCCAGAAGGCTTAGATTTCAATAACCGTTTCATCTATTACGTCGGCCCAGTAGACGCGGTACGTGACGAAGCCGTAGGCCCAGCAGGCCCCACAACAGCCACGCGTATGGATAAGTTTACTGAAATGATGCTCGATAAAACGGGCTTATTAGGCATGATCGGTAAAGCGGAACGTGGCGACGAAGCGATTGAAGCGATTAAAAAGCATGAGTCAGTGTACTTAATGGCTACTGGTGGCGCGGCTTACCTTGTTTCTAAAGCGATTAAAAACTCACGTGTTGTTGCTTTCCCTGAGCTGGGTATGGAAGCGGTGTATGAGTTTGACGTTGAAGATATGCCTGTGACGGTGGCGGTTGATTCGTCGGGCGAAAGTGTTCATAAGACGGGGCCGCAGGTTTGGAAAGTTAAGTTAGCATCCTAGTCGTCATTCCCGCGAAAGCGGGAATCTCAGGATAGTTAAAGAAATAGATTCCCGCTTTCGCGGGAATGACAAGATATTAAGGCAAAGAATTATGAGTGCAGGTTTAAAATTAAGAAAAGCGGTTGAAGATAATAATCCGTTACAGGTTATGGGTACGATTACGGCTTACGCGGCGCGTATGGCTGAGCAGGTGGGTCACAAGGCGGTTTACCTTTCTGGAGGCGGTGTGGCTGCTAACTCGTTGGGTATGCCTGATTTGGGTATTTCTACAGCAGAAGACTTATTAGTAGACATCCGTCGTATCACTGACGTCTGCAGTTTGCCATTATTGGTGGACATCGATACTGGCTTTGGTGGCGCTTTTAATATCGCGCGCACCACGCGTTCTTTGATTAAAGCTGGCGCAGCTGGTTTCCACATGGAAGACCAGGTAGCTGCAAAGCGTTGTGGTCATCGCCCAAATAAAGAAATCGTGAGTCAGCAGGAAATGGTTGACCGTATTAAAGCGGCAGTTGATGCGCGTACCGATGAAAACTTCGTGATTATGGCACGAACTGATGCGCTTGGTGTCGAAGGTATGCAGTCGGCGATTGATCGCTCGAACGCGTGTCTTGAAGCGGGCGCTGACATGATCTTCCCAGAAGCGATGAGCAAGCTGGAAGATTATAAATACTTCCGTGAGCACGTAAATGCTCCAATCTTGGCCAACATTACTGAGTTTGGCCAAACGCCACTATTCTCGTGTGAAGAGTTGGGCGAGCAGGGCGTTGATATCGTCTTGTATTGCTGTGGCGCATACCGTGCTATGAACAAGGCTGCTGAAACTTTTTATCGTGATGTTTTAGAGAAAGGTCACCAGCGTGACGTGGTCGAAATCATGCAAACGCGCGAAGAGTTGTATGATTTCCTTGGCTACCACGACTATGAGCAGAAGCTGGATAAGCTTTTTGCTGAAGGTAAAGAAAAATAGTATTTAAGAATCGCAGATAGCGGTTCAGCATTAAAAGAGAATTTAAATTTTAAAACAGGAGTAGATAGTATGAGTGAGTCAGTTTTACCAAAACCAAAAAAGTCGGTTGCCTTATCAGGCGTACCAGCAGGTAACACTGCCCTATGTACTGTGGGTCGTAGCGGAAACGATTTGCACTACCGTGGTTACGACATTTTAGACTTGGCAGAAAGCTGTGAGTTTGAAGAAGTTGCACATTTATTAATTCACGGTAAATTGCCTAACGCTGCTGAGTTAAACAACTACAAGCGTAAATTAAAAGCACTTCGTGGTTTACCAGCACTAGTACAAGACGCGCTAGAGCTTATTCCTGCGAATGCACACCCGATGGACGTTCTGCGTACGGGTTGCTCAATTTTAGGTACAGTTTTGCCAGAGCGCGAAAGCCAACCGCTAAACGAAGCAAAAGACATTGCGGATCGCCTTATGGCATCATTCCCGTCAATGCTTCTATATTGGTACCACTTCTCGCACAATGGCGTAGCGATTGACTTAGAAACTGATGAGGAATCTATTGCAGGTCACTTCCTACACTTGTTACACGGCGAGCCATGCCCTGACTCATGGGTTCGTGCGATGCAGATTTCATTGAACCTTTATGCAGAGCATGAGTTCAATGCATCCACTTTCACTAGCCGTGTAATCACAGGTACAGGTTCTGACATGTACTCAGCGATTTGTGGCGGTATTGGTGCATTGCGTGGCCCTAAGCACGGTGGTGCAAACGAAGTCGCGCTAGACATTCAAATGCGTTACGACAACCCAGACCAAGCTGAAGCTGATATTAAAGAGCGTATTGCTCGCAAAGAAATCGTGATTGGTTTCGGCCACCCAGTTTACACAACGGGCGACCCTCGTAATGACGTGATCAAGAAAGTGGCAAAAGAGTTGTCAGTTGAGCAGGGCGATACTAACTTGTTCAACATTGCAGAGCGCCTTGAAACAGTCATGTGGGATGAAAAGAAAATGTTCCCTAACCTAGACTGGTTCTCAGCCGTGTCTTACAACAAGATGGGTATCCCAACATCAATGTTCACGCCAATTTTCGTGATGTCACGAATCTCAGGCTGGGCTGCGCACGTTATGGAGCAGCGTCAAGACGGCAAAATCATTCGTCCGAGCGCCAACTATACGGGGCCGGAGCCGAGGGAGTTTGTTGAAATCGACAAACGATAGTCAAAATTTTTTTTAGCGCCAATAGCGGCGTTACGCAGTGAATTTATTAGCGGTCATTTACTAAGTGTAAACTCCCTCAATAAATTCACTGCAAGCCTTGCTCTTAGCGCTAAAAATTCATTTGAGGCTAAAATGACTGGTCTATGACGTCGATAATTTTGTTAAATGTTCACTCGAAATCCTCAATTACCTGTTAGGTAACCTCCGGTTTCTTGTGAACATTTGCCGCATTCTCAACGCCATATTTCCAGTCTTTGACATTAGTGTTACAAGAA